>JBGQHF010000019.1:0-40757 GCA_041497835.1 Terriglobia bacterium | reverse complement strand
AGCAAAGTCTCTTGTAAGCGGCCCATGAGGTCGTCACGGCCGCACCCCCAAACACAAGATGGTCTTCTCCTGCCGCGCCCGGTATGGGCCGGCTGTGCGAGTTCAGATTCGTTAGTGGATAACCGGGGTTGCCTCAACCAAAGGACGGAAGGCCAGACCCTCTCCGGCAACATAAACCTGGAGCGTTGCCGGACGCTGAATTCCCCCCTGGATCAGCGCTTCCGAGAGCGGATCCTCCACGTACTTCTGCAGAGCCCGTCGCAGCGGCCGCGCTCCGTAGCTGCGGTCCGCGCAGGTCTTCTCCAGCACCCACTGGCGTGCTTCCGGGGACAAGATCACCTGCACCTGGCGGTGTATGAGTGTGTCGTTCGTCTGCCCCACGAGCAGATCGATGATTCGCAGCAGGTCTTCATCGCCGAGCGCGCTGAAGATAATCACTTCATCCAGCCGGTTCAAAAACTCGGGATTGAACACGCGCTTCACTTCGGTCATGACCAGTTCGTCCATGTTCTTCTGGGTGGCTTCGTCCACGCCCGTCTGGAACCCGATGGGCGTGTGCTTCTGCAGATGACGCGCGCCGAGATTGGAGGTCATGATAATGATCGAATTCCGGAAGTCCACCGTATTTCCGAGGCCGTCGGTCAATTGGCCGTCTTCAAACACCTGCAGCAGGATGTTGAACACATCCGGGTGCGCCTTCTCGATTTCATCGAGCAGGATGACCGAATAGGGCGTGCGCCGCACGCGTTCCGTCAATTGCCCGCCCTCTTCGTAACCCACATATCCCGGAGGCGCGCCAATCAGCTTCGATACGGAATGCTTCTCCATAAACTCCGACATATCGAAGCGCACCAGCGACTTCTCCGATCCGAAGAGAAATTCCGCCAAGCGCCGGGCGACTTCCGTCTTGCCGACGCCCGTCGGCCCGAGGAACAAAAAGCAGCCCACCGGGCGCGCCGGCGACTTCAGCCCGGCGCGGCTGCGGCGGATGGCGCGCGCCAAGGCGGTGATGGCCTTGTCCTGGCTGATGACGCGCTTGTGCAGCTCCTGCTCGATGCGCAGCAACTTCTCTTGTTCGTCTTCCTTGATGGAAGTGACGGCGACGCCCGTCCAGCGGGAAACCACTTCTTCGATGTCGTCGCGGGTCACGATGCCGGTCGAAGCATCGTCCAGCTTGAATCGCTCGCGCAGGACGCGCAGGTTTTCCTTTTCCTTGCGCTCCTCTTCCGAATAGAAGCGCGCCTTCTCGAATTCGTGGTTGGCAATGGCCGTTTCCATGCGGTGGGTGATGAACTTGACGCGCTTCTGGACTTCGCCGACTTCATCGGGCACGGTGGCCTGGCGCAGTTTTACGCGCGCACCAGCCTCGTCGATCAGATCAATGGCCTTGTCGGGGAGGAAGCGGTCGGGAATGTACCGATTCGAGAGATACACGGCGTAGCGCAGCGCTTCGTCCGTGTAAGTTACGGCGTGAAACTTTTCATAGCGCTCGCGCACGCCGCTCAACACTTGGATGGCTTCTTCTTCGTTTGGCGCGGGTACCTTCACCGCCTGGAAGCGCCGCTCGAGCGAGCGGTCCTTTTCGACGGACTTGCGGTATTCGCCCGGCGTCGTCGCGCCGATGCACTGGATTTCACCGCGCGACAGCGCGGGTTTCAGAATATTCGCGGCGTCCAGCGACCCTTCCGCCGAGCCCGCTCCCACCAGCGTATGCAGCTCGTCGATGAAGATGATGGAATTCTGGCTCTCCATCAATTCCTTCATGATTGTTTTCAGGCGCTCTTCAAACTGCCCGCGGTACTTGGTGCCCGCCACGATCAGGGAAAGATCCAACGAGAGAATCCTCTTGTCCGCGAGGAACGACGGCACGTCACTGTCCGCGATGCGTTGCGCCAGGCCTTCGACAATGGCCGTCTTGCCGACGCCCGGCTCGCCGATCAGCACGGGATTGTTCTTCGTGCGCCGGCAGAGGATCTGAATCACGCGTTCGACCTCATTGTGGCGCCCCACGAGGGGATCCAGGGCTCCGTCCATCGCGGCCTGCGTCAAGTCGCGGCTGAATTCCGCCAGCAGAGAAGTTTCTTTCGGCCGGGCCGTGGTGGTTTTCTCGCCGGAGGTGCGCGCCAACTCTTCGCGCAAGGTGGAGAGACGCAGCCCGCGCTCCATCAGGATTTCCGAGCCGAAGCACTTCTCCTCGCGGAGGATGCCCAGGAGGAGGTGCTCCGTTCCGACATGCTTATGGCCGAGCCGCTCCGCCTCTTCCGAAGCCATGTTGAGGATGCGCTTGCACTCCGCGCTCAGCGGCACTTCCACCGAAGTGGAGATGCGCTCGCGGATGGTGATGCGCGCCTCGATCTCTTTCCGGATGGACTCGATGGAGCCCTGCTGGCGCAAGAAGCGGTTTGCCAGAGCCTTGTCCTCGCGCATGAGCCCGAGCAGTAGATGCTCGGTCTCGATGTACGGGCTGCCGTACTGGCTCGCCTCATAGCGGGCAAAGAATATGACGCGACGCGCCTTCTCGGTATATCGTTCGAACACGATTAGCTCGCTTCTCCCCCACGGGTCCCGCTCGCCCCGGCCGTAGCCGCGCGAGTTTGCAGAACACCATGCTCCAGTCCGAGGATGCGGTTGCAGCGCGCCGCTATCGCCGTATTGTGCGTCGCCAGAAGCGACGTCAGGCGGTGCGTGCGATGCAGCCGTTCCAGCAGCCCGAACACGGCCCAAGCATTCTGCTCGTCCAGATCTCCGGTCGGTTCATCCGCCAGCAGCACGGACGGCTCGGTGACGAGCGCCCGCGCGATCGCCACGCGCTGCTGTTCCCCGCCGGAAAGCTCCCCTGCCCGGTGGCCGGCGCGATCCGCCAAGCCGACTTCCTCGAGCAACCCCTTCACCCTGTCCAGCGCCGGGCCAAATCCTTCGCCGCGGGCCAGCAATGGCATGGCTACGTTCTCGGCAGCCGTGAAATCCGGCAGCAACTGGTGCCGTTGCCAGACGAACCCGATGGCGCGATTGCGAAACGCGCCAAGCGCCGCGTCATCATTCGTTTCTATCGGTTTCGAGTCGAAGTATACTGTACCGCTTGTTGGCGTGTCTAGCGCGGCCAGTATGTGCAGGAGGGTGCTTTTGCCCGCTCCCGACGGCGCGACAATCGCCGCCATCTCGCCTTCCCGCAAAGATAGGTTCACGTTTGTGAGAATGTTCAGCGCGCGCTCCCCGGAGCCGTAGCTCTTCTTCAGGTGGCGCGCTTCCAGGACAACGCGCGCGGAACCCCCAGGAGTGCTCCCGGGTTGCTGCTCTTTCCGCGCCGGATTTGTATTTGCCGCGTCCACGTCTTCGCTTTTGCACCGACGCCCGTCTGTTTGGCCGTCGGCTTTGTTCAAGACCCTGTTCGGGTCCTCCAACAGGTTAGATGCCTTGACACGCGGCAGTGTGCCGCCGAATCACGACCTCTATCTTAGCCGGATGGGCAAACACGTGCCGTTTCTTTCCCTCCGCACACCGCGCAGTCACTACCAACCACTGGTTCATTTTGAGTCGTTCCGAGCGATGCAATTTCAGCGGCTTCGGCGGGGTATCCGACAGTAGTTCACCCTCCGTCGCGGACTGGATGCCCCCGGCCAAATCGGCGGGTGTGATAAGAGCAACCGGGGCTCCAGACTGGCGACTACACGTGAGCGGGAGTCTCTCTAAGTTATTCATATCTAAGAATTTCTACTGGCAAGAGTTTGGCTGCGGCCTGTGCCGGGAGAATCGTTGCAGCAACGGAAATTCCCATCGCTACAATGGCAATCCCTGCGCCATCCCAGGCACTCGGGTGGAAGGGTACGTAAGGGACGGAGTAGACTTGCGGATCGAGTGGAATCAGGTGATAGGTGCCGGCGATCCAGGCGATGGCGTAGCCGATCAGAAGTCCAGTCAAAGTACCGACAGCCCCGATGGTAATCCCTTGGCACAGGAAGATCCGCCGGATCTGCGCTCGCCGAGTCCCCATGGCAAGAAGTACGGCGACATCGCGCGCCTTGTCCGTGACGGTCATCGAGAGCACGACGAGAATATTGAGCCCGGCGACAAAGGTGATCAGCCCGATGAAGATCGCGGTGACAAGTTTCTCCAGGCGCAGCGCCCGAAATAGAGCCTTGTTTTCGTCCATCCAGGTTGTCGCGGCATATCCCTGTCCCGCGGCTTGCTCGAGCTGGCGCGCGATTCCCTCTGCTTGATCGGGACGGGCGAGCCGGAATTCGAGGACATTGATAAGGTCTGCGACGCCGGAAAGATTCTGCGCCGCAGGCAGGGTGATGAAACACCAGTTCTGGTCGTAATCGTAAAAGCCGGATTCGAATATCCCCGTGACACGAAAGCGGCGTGTCCGCGGCACCAGTCCAAACGGAGTGAGGCGCCCGTGTGGACTCGTCAGCGTGACGTAATCGCCCGGGGACAGCTTCCATTCGGTGGCCAATTGCTTCCCGACGAGCAAAGCATCAATCCCATCCGCATCGGGCGAAAAATCCAGATGCCCGGCCACCACGCGTTGCAGCGCCTCATCAAACTGCCGTTCGCGCGCAGGATCCACGCCCTTGGCTACGACACCGCGGGCGTCTCCGCCGAAGGACAGCAAGACCGTCTGATAGACGGCGGGCGCTACCGAACGGACGCCGGGCGTTACGCCGAGGCGCGCGGCCAACGCATCGTAATCGCGGATGCCGCCGGAACCCGGACGCGTCAGTGAGATGTGGGCGGTGACTCCAAGCAAACGATCCTGAATGGTCTCGCGGAAACCGGTGTTCATCGCCATGGCGACGACCAGCGTGGCCACACCCGCGGCTACGCCGAGCACAGAAAATGCCGTCACCAGGCGCAGCACCGCGGGCCGGTAGGGAGACCGGAGGTACCGCCGCGCCACAAACCATTCAAATCGCATGAGCAGATCGCCTGCTAGGCTTTCTCGCCCGCGGAATCGCCGGTCTCACCGGCTTTGGCTTCAGGGCGAAGCAGCGGGAAAAGAATGACGTCGCGAATGGAGTGCGAATCGGTCAAAAGCATCGTAACGCGGTCTATGCCGATGCCCATTCCGGCGGCGGGTGGCATGCCGTGACACAGCGCGCGAATGTAATCCAGGTCGAGCTGCTTCGGCGCTTCCTCTCCGCCCCGCGCCATCTGCGCAAGAAAACGCCTTTCCTGCTCCGCGGGATCATTCAATTCGGAGAAGGCATTGCCGATCTCCATGCCGGCGACAAACAGTTCAAAACGCTCCGTCAACGAGGGATCCTCCGGCTTCTGCTTTGAGAGAGGAGAGATGTCGGTCGGAAAATCGTAGAGGATCGTCGGCTGAATCAGATGGCGTTCGGCAACCGCCTCAAAAAGCAGGCCGGTCCATTCCCCGTCGCTCGGGGAGCCTTTCACGGAGATGCGCTCTTTTCCTGCGCGCGCAGCCCACTGGTTGTACCGCTCGGCAGCAGCGCGAGGCCCCCCTGCCGCGGCTAACTCACCGGGAGTGGGCGCGGCGCCGGCATCGGAGGGCCAGTATTTTTCAATGGCTTCCCGCATGGAGAACTTCTGAAACTTCGAAAAATCCAGCTCGTCCTCGCCATACCGCACGATCGTCGAGCCGGTCGCCGACTTCGCCAGCAAACGGAAGAGCTCCGCGGTCAGCTCCATGAAGTCGCGATAGTTGCTGTACGCCTCGTAGAACTCGAGCATCGTGAATTCCGGATTATGCTGAGTCGAAATGCCCTCGTTCCGGAAATTGCGGTTGATCTCGTAGACGCGGTCCAGACCGCCCACCGTGAGCCGTTTCAAGTACAGCTCGGGCGCGACGCGAAGGTATAAATCAATGTCCAGGGTGTTGTGGTGTGTGACAAATGGCCGCGCCGCCGCGCCGCCCGGGATGGGGTGCATCATCGGCGTTTCGACTTCGGTGTACCCGCGCGCGTCGAAAAATTGCCGGATCTCGCGGACAATTCGCGCCCGCGTCAGGAATACCTGCCGCGACTTCTCGTTGGCGATGAGATCCAGATAACGCTGGCGGTAGCGGATTTCGACGTCGGTCAGCCCGTGCCATTTTTCCGGCAGCGGGAGCAGCGCCTTATTGAGGAAGAAAAGCTCTTCGACCCAGATGGAGAGCTCGTCGGTCTTCGTCCGGAAGAGGCGCCCTGCTACGCCGATCGCGTCGCCCAGATCGAGTAACTGGAAAAGTTTGAAGGCGCGCTCGCCCGCCACATCCAGCTTCACGTAGATCTGGATGCGTTTCCCGGCGCCTTGAATGTGCGCGAAACCCGCCTTGCCCATCAGCCGGTAGGAGACGATTCGGCCGGCGACACGCACGTTGCGGCGCTGGGCTTCCAGGTCCGCGGCCGGTGTTTCGCCAAAGGCATCAATCAGCGCGGCGGGCGTCTCCGTCCACCGAAACTCGCGCGGAAACGGATCGTAGCCGAGGGCCCTAATCTCATCGAGCTTTTTCTGGCGCTGTTGAAACTGGTCGAGCGGCTCGAATTGCAACGGTTGATTCCTTTCCCGATGTTGGAACGGCAGTATAGCGGGGCTTTGGACGGGCAGCAACAAACAGGCCGTGCGCGGGACCGGGCGCTCTGGTATACTCCCGCCTCTGTTCGGGGAGCCCCCCTTGCGTGGTCGCACCCACTCCCTGCGTAGCCGGTTTTCTTCAGTACGACAGGACTGGCGCGCCTGGCTGCCTGAAGACAAGGCGCGTGTCTTCCAAGAATTCGGGCAGCGGTTTGAGACTGCCTACACCATGCTCAGCGTCTCCCTCGATGAGGCGCTGGCGCTGCGCGACGCGGGCCAGATTGCCAAGGCAAGGCAAGCCGCAGCGGTCACCGCCGAACTGATCCGGCATCTCTCCGACCCTCTGATCGCCATGCTTCGCGCCCTTGAATCCCACGCCCGGCACCATGGAATAGCCCCGAACGCCGCTCCTTTGGATCCGGCCAATTTTCGCGGGAATCGCTGCCTTCGCGCTTCTCGCTTGAACTTCCTACTTTCCCGGATTCTCCTTTCTCAACGCTCGCAGTTCCTCCATAAGATTCACGTGCTCAAGGAGATGGTGGAGGACCTGCAAGAAGAATTCGGCGCAGCGCTCGAAGAACTAGCGGACGGCACGTCGATCTCTCCCGGCGACGTCTGGCTCTCTCTCGACGCACACCATTACGACCTCAACACTTGCTTGCGCGAGACCGTCGTCTTGTTCAAATCGTTCCTCCATGTCCTCCCGGAGGAAGAGGTGGACGACTTCGAGCTCAAGGCACGCTGGAAGGCTCCCCCGGCTCCTTCGCCCAAGGCTCGGCCGAGCGACATCCGGCATAGACGTCCGGTTGCAATCGCGGGAGAATAGCCCGGCTGCCTGCCTGGCGGTACGGCGCTACCCGGAAACCCGCCTGCCTGGGGGCCGGCCCACTATGCAAAGCTTTGTTTTGGAACCTAGTCCCGGAGTAGCGGGACAACTCTGGAGGGGATGCGGCGCATCGGATTGATTGGATGCGCCGCGATTGGACCGTTGGCCCGAAATCGACCAAACGAGCCCACCGCGACGGCTGCTTTGCGGTCGCCGGGAACGCTGACCGAAGCAGACGCCATTCGCCTGGCACAACGGGGCGATGCGGCGGCCTTCGAGTTTCTCTATCGTCTGCACGGCCGGCGCGTGTATGCCTTGTGCTTGCGCATGCTCGGGAATCCGGCCGATGCGGAGGACTTGGCACAGGAAGCCTTCCTGCAGCTCTTCCGGAAGATCAGCACGTTCCGGGGGGAATCGGCTTTCTCCACGTGGCTGCACCGGATGACCGTCAATGTCGTTCTGATGCGGCTGCGAAAGAAGACTCTCCCGGCCACGTCGCTCGAGGAGATCACCGAGCCGGATGAAGAAACCGGCGGGCCGCGGAAAGACATTGGCGCACCGGATTTGCGCTTGAGCGGTGCGGTGGACCGGGTGAACCTGGAACGCTCGGTCGAAAAATTGCCGCCCGGCTATAGGACGGTGTTTGTGCTCCACGATATCCAGGGGTACGAGCACAACGAGATCGCGAAAATCATGGATTGTTCGGTTGGAAATTCGAAATCGCAGTTACACAAAGCGCGAACCCGCCTGCGGGAGCTTCTGCAGGAAGAATTGCGGGACCAGGCGCGGCAGGCACGTCACGAACAGCAAGCGGCGAAGTCGCAACCGGGTGGCAGTGATTGAGATAAGATACGGGCCGGTTGCTCCGGTTCCGGTGCGTGAAGGATTGAGATTCGCAGAGATGTTGCGGGAGGGCCGCCCAGCGCCTCACCCGCGGAGCAAGGCAAGATGAACTGCAGTGAACTGGAACTGGTGCTCGAACAGAACGGCTTGGAGCCACTACCCGACGCAGTGCGCGCGCACGTGGCGGGCTGCAGCGATTGCAAGAATCTGGTGGGGGATTTCATGGCCATTGTGCGCGCCGCGGAGAAGCTCCCCGCCGAAGTCGATCCGCCGGAGCAGCTTTGGGTTTCTCTGCGCGCGCAACTCGCAGCCGAAGGAATCATCCGGGAGCCCGTGGTGCACGAGAAGGCTTCCTGGTGGGAGTCTTTGGGAGCATTCCTGAGGCCGCGCACACTGGCGACAGCCGCCGTGGGTTTCCTCATCATTGCCGCTGGTGCGCTGCAACTGTGGCGGACGCAAGGGCCGATCAAGGGCGTCCCGCCAGCCTACGCGGAGACGGTAGCCCTGCTGGATACGCAGGAGAAGGACGTGGCGAACATGGTCTTGGCCAGCGCCAGCGCATCGCCCGTGGACATTTCCCTGCGGGATAATCTGCAGATTGTGGACAAGTTTATCGCGGACTGCGAACAGCGCGTCCGGCAGATGCCGGATGACGAGGTCGCGCGCGAATATCTCTCCGGCGCCTATCAGCAGAAGGCCGATTTGCTTTCTGCGATGATGGAGCGCAACGGGGGCGGAGACTAGCATGCAATCGCGTACTGCCTGTGGGACCATTCTTGCGGTGCTCGGGGCGGCGGGGCTTCTGCTCTACGCCGCGCCTGCAAATGCCGCTGGCCAACACCTGGAAAAACATTTTTCGGTCGCCAGCCGCCCCGTCGTCACCATCCGGAACGCGGCGAACGGGCGCATTGAAGTGAAGTCCTGGAAAAATCCGGAAGTCGTGATCGTCGGCAACCAGGCTTCCGGCAAGATTGGCATCGAGATGGAACAAGCGGGCAACCGCATTGCCCTGACTACGTCGGTTCTCGACAAGAGCGACAAGCCCGGAGATCTTGAGGTGAGCTTCGACATCACCGTCCCCGAAGAGACCGAGCTGGAGATTCACACGACCAACATGGGGACGATTTTCGTCGAGCAGGTGTATGGCGACATGACGCTCGAATCCTTCGCCGGCGACGTGCATCTCAAGGAAGTTTCCGGCTACATCATCGTCAAGACCGTTGGCGGCTCGCTGGTCTGCACACAGTGCGCGGGCAAGCTCAACTTCACTTCCATCAGCGGCAGCGCCCAGTTTCTCCAGCCGCAGCTCAGCAATTTGAATGTCGTCACCACGAAGGGAAACATTCTCTACGACGGCGATTTCCTCCGCGCCGGCATCTACACGATGAAGAGCGGCATGGGCCTCGTCGAGGTGCGCTTTTCCGGCAACGATTCCTTTGACCTGAACGCGCAGACCACTACAGGCACCGTGGACAACCAGGCGAAGGACTTCCTGAAGCCCGATTCGCATGGCCTGAAGCATCTCTCCACGAAATTCGCAAAGAGCCTCGCCGGCAGCGTCAACGCCGGGCTCGCTCAGGTCAACCTCTCTTCGTTCAGTGGTACAATCCGCATTCGAAAGCGCGACTAGTAATTCCCGCGCTCGGACGCGAATGCAGCCATCTTCTCCGCGCGGCCCCGCCGCTCGCACATCCATCCTTTGCCTGGCCGGTTTCATGGGTTCCGGCAAGACCACCGTCGGCGCGCTCCTGGCGCGCCAGCTCGCCTGGCGCTTCGCCGACCTCGATGAACGCATCGAAGCTGCCTCCGGCCTGCGCATCCCCGAGATTTTCGAGCGTTTCGGCGAGCCCGCTTTCCGCCGGATCGAGCACGAGCAGTTGCAGGCGGCCCTGGGCCGCTCCTCGGAGCGCGGCGAATCCACGGTCCTGGCTCTCGGCGGCGGCACGTACGCCCAGGCCGCGAATCTGGAGATGCTCCGCACTGCTGGCGTGCCGGTGATCTGGCTCGATTGCCCAATTGACACCTTGTGCGCCCGCTGCCTGACCATGACCGGTCGCCCGCTCTTTCGGGATGAGACCAGCATTCGCGCGCTCTACGCCCAGCGGCTTCCGTCCTACCAACTGGCGGACCACCGCGTGGATAGCTCTGCTGAACCGGCTGAGGTCGTCGCGGAAATCTTGCGGCTGGGGATTGTGACGCCGGGCGGCGCGGCACACTTGTTCGTCGATCGCCGGTCGTCGTAAAGATCGAGGCTCGCAAGCACCAGAGAGGTAGAACGAATGAATCTGCGTCCTAATCGGAACTGGCTCCTGGCAGCGGCTGTTTCGTGTTTCATCGCCGCGGGACTACTGGCACCCACCAGGCCGTCGCGCGCCGCCGCAGCCCAGAAAAAGCCCGCCCCGGCGCAGGCGGCCGTTCTTGCGGCGGACAAAGGCAAGTTCAGGATTCTGGCCGACGGGCAGCCGATCGGCACCGAAGAGTTTGAGCTGGCTCCCTCCGTCGGGAAGTGGACGGCGCGCGGCTCAGTGGAAATCAAGCAAGCGGACGCGCCCGCGGTGCGCGTGACCTCCACGCTCCAGCTTCAGCCCGACGGCACGCCGCGAACCTATGAATGGACCGCGCAGCGCGAGAAAAAGAACGGCGCGCACATTCAGTTTGAAAACGGCGTCGCGAAAATCACTCTGGAGATGGAAGGCGCGCGGCCGTTCGTGCAAGAGCTCACCTTCGGCACGCCCCGAATCGCCGTGCTCGACAACAACCTCTACCACCACTACGCGATTCTGGCGCGCATCTACGATTGGCCGAAGGGAGGCGCGCAGACCTTTCCCGTTCTGATCCCGCAGGACCTCACGCCCGGCTCGATCACCGTTGAATCCACCGGCGCGCAAACGGTGGAGGGAAAATCGTACGCGGGCTTGCGCGTGAACACTTCGGATCTCGAGGTGCTCCTCTACCTGGACGAAAACCACCGCCTCATGCGTTTGGAAGTCCCCTCCGCGAAAGTCTCCGTCGTCCGAGAATAGTGTTTCGATCTTTCCGGCAGGTACGCCCACGCTCCGATGCCGCCGCACAAAAAAGCGGCGCGCCGTGCCGGTGAGGGCACGACGCGCCGCCAAAACTTTCTCGAATGTTCGAAGCTACCGCGCCAGCGGCCGCTGGAACACCGGAGCGCCCGGCCGCCGCAGGTAACCACCCTGCGAAGAATTCTGCAGGTGCGCCGCCTGATTGTTCATGTGGCCGTGCACGTGGCCATTGCCGTTCGATTGGCCGCCATGACCATTGCCATTGTGCCCATTGCCCGACGCCGCCGGCGACAGCCGCGCCGGGTTACCGATAGGGCGGAGATTGATCGGCCCCGCCGTCACATGGTCGCTGATTGCCTGGAGCCGCTTCAGGATGGATTGCCACTGTTCCCAATCGAGTTGCCGCAAAAACGGCCGCAGCCCCTGGATGAACGGATCCTCGAGCAGCGCCTCCCCATCCGATTCCGGGATGAAGAAGCGGTTGAGGCCTACGCCCAGCGCTTCGGAGATTTTCTCCAGCGTCCCGAGGCTGGGCGTCATCTGCCCGCTCTCGATCCGCGAGAGATACGACCGGGAGACTTTCGAGCGGGACTGCAACATGCTTTGCGTCATCCCGCGTGACTCGCGCAACTGCCGAATGCGCTGGCCGATGTTCTCGACCGTCTCCTGGTTCGCCCACTTCTCCGGCGCGGGCTCGGCCGTTGCTTCCTCCGGTGGTTCCGGCGGCGGGATCAAGAACTCCAGCCGTTGGGGGAGAGCGCGGACGCAGCGGCGGCAATTGCCGGTGCGCGTACGATACTGTACGAGACCGCAAGTCTTACAACGTATGACTTCGCGATCCAAATCCAAAGTGCTCATCGTTTCATGTTGTGCCGACACCGGTGCTCCTCGCTGACTTTATTCCGGCGTGCGGATAGGAAGGGAACGTCGGAGCGTTCTTTCGGGGAAGGCAGGAAACTGGCGCAGCGGGACTATCTCGCAGACTGCCGTTTTGTGTCAAGCAGATTCTCGATATATTTTTGGCGCTCGCATTCCTGGAAACACGCCTTACGCCATAGTTTCGCCATGGGAGCACTACCAAGGGCAAAAACTCGCTACACCTTGTGTATTCTTGTTCGACCCGCCACAAGAGTTGTGGTGCGTTCTCCTGCTGTGGGGATCCTTCTAATCCCCGTTTCACTGCGTGTTCCGCTCCTCAGGAGCAATGCCCGGGCCCCAGAGCGGTGGATCGGATCATTTCCGGGGAAGCCGAACGGTGCACAACTGAGGGGAATTCCCGCGCGCAATCCCAGCCGTGGGGACTCGCGTCTTCCTCCTTTTGCGCTATGTAGGGGCCGGATTTTAGTCCGGTCTCGCCTTGCATCCCGATGTAACTGCGGTAAGCTACTTCCCTTTCGAGGAGAACCGCGCATGCCATCCCGCGACGATGCCTGGAACCTGCTCTGCGAATACACCCAATCCGAATCGCTCCGCAAACACGCCCTGGCCGTCGAAGCATGCGTGCGCGCCTATGCCCGGAAGAGTGGAGCGGATGAAGAACTTTGGAGCGTGACGGCGCTGCTGCACGACTTCGACTACGAGCGCTGGCCCAACAACGACCACGCCTCGGACAAGGAGCATCCATCGGAAGGTGCGAAGATTCTCCGCGAGCGCGGCTACCCCGAAGAAACGGTCCGCGCCATCCTGTCGCACGCCGATTACACCGGCGTCGCGCGCCAGTCGGCGCTCGAGCACACGCTCTTTGGCTGCGACGAGATCGCCGGCTTCCTCACCGCGTGCTCCTTCGTACGCCCATCGAAGAGCATCCTCGATCTCGAAGTTGACTCAGTCAAACGAAGACTCAAGGATAAAGCTTTCGCCCGCGGCGTCAGCCGCGACGACGTCCGCAGAGGCGCCGAAGAACTGGGCATCCCCCTCGAAGAACACATCGCCTTCTGCATCGCCGCCATGCGCGAGCACGCCGACGCTCTCGGCCTGCGCGGAAATATCGGGGCGCAAGCCGCCTCCTCCTAGTCGTTGGGGGAAAGGCTGTGTTTTCTAGTTCCGGCACGTCACATCGCGCCCTCGCAATTCCTTTGTCCAGCCAATTCACGATAGAATTGAAGGCTAATGATCACCCAGATCACAGGCACTGACGCGGCAGCGGCGCGGCACCCGCGGCGCAAGACGCATGGCGTGCGCGTCGGCCACATCCAGGTTGGCGGCGGCGCGCCCATCGTCGTGCAGTCCATGACCAACACGGACACAGTGGACGTCCAATCCACGCTCAAGCAGACCCTCGAGCTGGCCGAAGCTGGCTCCGAGATCGTGCGCTGGACCGTGAATATTCCCGAAGCCGCCGCGGCCGTACCTGAGATCAAGAAGCGGATGCTCGATGCCGGGTGCAACGCGCCCATCATCGGCGACTTTCACTACAACGGCCACGTTCTGCTCACGAAGTATCCCGAGTGCGCGAAAGCGCTCGACAAATATCGCATCAACCCCGGCAACGTCGGGGCGGGCCAGCGCCGCGACGAGCAGTTCTCCACCATCTGCAAGATCGCCCGCGACAACGGCAAGCCCGTGCGCATCGGCGTGAACGGCGGCTCGCTCAATCAAGAACTGGTCATGCGCAAGATGCAGGAGAACACGGACAAGAATCTCGGCAAAGATTCCGAAGAGATCATCAACGAGTGCATGGTGCTCTCGGCGCTGGAATCCACCGAGTTGGCGCTGGAATGCGGCTTGCGGCAGGATCAGGTCATCATCTCCTGCAAAACCTCGCGCCCCCGCGACCTCATCACCGTGTACCGCGATCTTTCCGCGAAAACGCAGCAGCCGCTGCACCTAGGCCTGACCGAAGCGGGCATGGGCATGAAGGGCCAGATCTGGTCCGCCGCGTCGCTCGGCGTTCTGCTCTATGAAGGCATCGGCGACACGATTCGCATCTCACTCACGCCGCGCCCCGGCGGCGACCGCCGCGAAGAGGTCTATGCGGCCTGCGAACTGCTGCAGGCGCTCGGGCTGCGTTCGTTTGCTCCGAGCGTGACGGCATGCCCCGGTTGCGGCCGCACCACCAGCACGACCTTCCAGGAACTTGCCGAGGCCATCCAGGGATACATCCGCGACATGATGCCCGCGTGGAAGACGCAATACGAAGGAGTCGAGACGATGACGCTCGCCGTGATGGGCTGCATCGTGAACGGCCCGGGAGAATCGAAGGCCGCGAATATCGGCATCAGCCTGCCCGGCACCGGCGAAGCGCCGCGCTGCCCCATCTACATTGATGGAAAAAAAGACGTCACGCTCGAAGGCACCTACGCCGAGCTCGCCGTCGCATTTCAGGCCCTCGTAGATAACTACGTCTCCACCAAGTACCCGCGCAAGAGCAGCGCGGTTCCCGCCCGCTGATGGAAAGGCCGCTCCTCTTGAGAGAGATTTCCACCATTCGATTGGCATCGGGTGAGTCGCGTCGAATCGAAAAAGGGATGGTGATTGGTGAAACTCTGCATCCGGATGAGCCTCTTGGGTGCTCTCCTGCTGACCTTGGCGTTTAGAGCCGGCGCGCAGAATGCGGCGTTTCTGGACACCCTGAAGCAGAACCGCTTCGCGGTCTCGACCAAAGACGGCCACCCCGCAGGACCGGGCGCGGAGGTGCTGCGCGCCGCGACGGCGGACGCGCAGTTTGTACTGCTCGGCGAAGACCACGGCATCGTGCAGGTACCGGAGTTTGCGGCGGCGCTCTGCGCTGAGCTTGCGCAGCATGGCTTCCATCACCTGGCCCTGGAGACGGGGCCTTCCGTCACGCCGAATATCGAGAAGTTCGCCCGGACGGCAGACGGAGCGAAGCAGCTCGCGGCGTTCGACAAGCGCTATCCGGAATCGGTCGCGTTCTACATCTGGCGCGAAGAGTTCGCGTTTCTGCAGGCTTGTGAAAGGGCGGCGCCGGGCGGAATGACGCTCTGGGGGATGGACCAGGAACTCATGGGCGCACCAGCGTATCTGCTGGAGAAAATCCTGGAGACGAATCCGGGGCCCGATGCGAGAGCCGCGGTGAATGCGCTGCTCCACGAAAACAACGAAGACCACGCAGCCGCCGTCAAGAGCGGGAGCCCTGAAGACATGTTCCTGCTGAAGGCCAAGCAAGCGGAGCTGGACCAGGCGCGCGATCTGCTGAAGAAACAAGGAAATGCGGAGGCGCAGAAACTCTTCGAGGCGATCCTCGTGAGCCGCGAGATCTATCAGAAAAACATGGCCGGCGCCGGATACGCCTCAAACCGCCAAAGAGCGCTGCTCATGAAGAAGAATTTTGTGGAACCTTTCACGCAAGAGTTTCAGAAGAGCGGCGCGCCGCCCAAGGTGCTGTTCAAATTGGGCGCCTGGCACATGTACCACGGCATCAATCCGCTGCATTCGAGCGAGCTGGGCAACCTGATCGGCGAAGCGGCCGAAGGGCACGAAGAGAAAGCCGTGCACATCCTGATCCTCGGCGTAAAGGGCGAGCAACTGCGGTTTGCGGGAATTGGACGAGCGTTTCAGCCCGTGCCGCTCGACCTCGCAGCAGGCAAGGATTCGGATTTTCTCTTCCTGAAGCCGCTGTTCGACAACCAAATCGAAAATCTCTGGACACTGTACGACCTGCGCGGCCTGCGCGACCATTTTCGCCGCTACGGAAAGATTGACCCGGAGCTCGAGCGCATCATTTTCGGCTTCGACTTCGTCGTCCTGATTCCCGACCCGAAGGCCTCGCATTCTCTCGAGTAGCGCGCGGGCGCGGGCCGTGCGTGTGCTAGAATTTCCTCTCGCTTTCTTGCCCAAATCGCGCCGAGGACTTGCATGAAAATCAGCCGGGAAGATGTGCTGCGGGTGGCCGAACTGGCCTACCTCGAACTCAGCGATCAGGAGATCGAGACGTACCGGACGCAGCTTGATTCCATCCTGGAATACATCGGCAAGCTCAACGAACTGGACACGACAAACGTCGAGCCCATGGCCCAGGTACTTTCGAGCGACCAGGCGGCGGACGCGACGCTTCGCGAGGATACTGTCGTGCCGTGCACGGTTGCCGGCGATGTGCTCAAACAGGCGCCCGACCCGGAACCGCCGTATTTCCGCGTGCCGAAGGTGATTGAGCGGTAGAAATAAGAGGATTTGCCACAGAGTCGCGGAGGACACAGCGGTTTGAAAGAGAAGTGAGGAAATAAGGACACGGATATCTAAGTGGCGACGAACTGGACTATTGAGGGAGTGCGGCTCGCTCTGGCGGCGAAGAAGATTTCGGCGCGGGAGCTGACCGCGGAGTTTTACAATCGGATCGAAGAACGGAATCCGAAGCTGAATGCCTACCTCGCACTCTGTCCGGAACGGGCCTACGCGCAGGCAGAACGGATGGATGCACTCGTGACGGCTGGAAAGCCACTTCCAGTTCTGGCCGGAGCGCCCGTGGCCATCAAGGACGTAATCAGCACCCGCGGCGTGAAGACGACCTGCGGCTCGAAGATACTTGAAAACTATGTGCCGCCCTACGACGCCACCGCTGTTGAGCGGCTCGAGGCAGCAGGAGCGGTGATTCTCGGCAAGACGAATTGCGACGAATTCGCCATGGGCAGCTCGAACGAGAATTCGGCGTACGGCCCGGTGCGGAATCCCGTGGCCCTCGACAGGGTGCCGGGGGGCTCGAGCGGAGGGTCCGCGGCGGCGGTGGCCGCGGGCATGGCGGTGGCCGCCCTCGGGACAGACACCGGCGGCTCGATTCGCCAGCCGGGGGCACTCTGCGGCATTCCCGCGATGATGGGAAGCTACGGCAGGGTCTCGCGCTATGGCTTGATCGCGTTCGCTTCGTCGCTGGACCGGATCGGGCCATTCGCCACAACGATTCGTGACGTCTCCACCGTCCTGCGGGTCATTGCAGGACGGGACCCGCGCGACTCCACCTCGACGAGCGATCCGGTTCCCGACTATCCGGCCGAGGCGACAAAACCGGTGACGGGCCTTCGTCTGGGCATCCCGAAAGAGTATTTTGGCGCGGGGATGGACGTTGGCGTCCGCCGCAAGATCGAGGCTGGCATCGAGATCTTCAGGAAGCTGGGCTGCAAGCTTTCCGATGTGCAGATGCCTCACACGGACTATGCCATCGCCACCTACTACATCATCGCGACGGCCGAGGCCAGTTCCAACCTCGCGCGTTTTGACGGGGTACGGTATGGCCTACGGGTAAACGGAGATTCCCTGGCCGGGATGTACCGCCGAACGCGCGGAAAGGGATTTGGTGCGGAGGTGAAGCGCCGGATCATGCTGGGGACCTACGTCCTATCGGCTGGGTATTACGACGCCTACTACCTCAAAGGGCAGAGGGTGCGGGCACTCATCGCGAAGGACTTCCGGGACGCGTTTGCGAGCGTCGATGCGATCGTTACGCCAACCTCGCCCGTTCCAGCGTTCAAACTAGGCGAGCGGACTGCCGACCCGCTCCAGATGTATCTTGCTGATATTTATACGGTTACGGGATCGCTGGCGGGGGTTCCCGGTATCTCGGTGCCCTGCGGGAAAACGGATAGCGGACTGCCTGTGGGTCTGCAGCTTTTCGGTCCAGCGTTTGGCGAGGAGCGCGTCCTGCAACTCGCGCAGGCGTTTGAGCAAGCGCGAGGCACCTCCGTCTAAAGCTATGTTCCGGAGTGGTTCAGTCTGATGCCTTCTCTCGAGACCATTCTCGAAAAGCTCAATGCCACGCGCGCAGGTCTGCTCCGCACAGCAGACAGCGTGGTGCCCGACCAGTGGCAGACGAGTCCAGGTGACGGGGCCTGGTCCGCCGCAGAAGTAATCGCGCACCTGACGATGGTGGAACGCGCCGTGGTCGGAGGGGCGGACCGGATTCTGCAGCACGCGCCGAAGCCGATTCCCTTTCTTCGCCGTTTTCACTTGCCGGTGAGAATGGTTGAAAACCGCATACTGCGGCGGAAAACGCCGATCCCACTGGACCCGGAGTTTTTGGGCGACAAGGAGCCGATGCTCGCCGGATTGCGGAGTTCAAGGGAGAGGACGCTCACTTTTCTGCATGAAACAGCAGGCCGGGATCTCCGAGCCTATTACCGGCCGCATCCGTTTCTCGGAAACTTGAATTTGTACGATTGGTTCCGCGTCATCGCCAGCCATGAGGTGCGGCACACAAAGCAACTGCAAGAAATAGTAGAAAAATTGCGAAAGCAGTAAGTATTTTCCTTTCCGGTAGATAAGGATTTGCGCAGATACTAGCCACAAGTTCGGGCTGATTCTGCTGATAAAGTCTTGTCTGTGTGGACTTTGGGAGAAAGGTACTAGTCCGGACGTTCTTCCCTGGGAGAACGGAACGACTATTGCTCAGAAAATGCAGCAGCGCGTAAGCTTTTGTCAGCATCCAATCTGTTGTGAGGGCTGAAGGGCGGCGGAGAGACTGAGAGGCACGGGCGTGGTCAAGGTCAAATCGAGTCAAAAGATCTTCACGGATACGGAAGTGGCAAGCCTGACGGGAATCTGCGTGGACCACATCCATAATTTCGCGCGTAGCCGCCACCTGGGATTCATTGCGCGGGCAGCGGAAGCGGCCGGGAGACAGGCTGACCAGTGGCTCTTCACCCTCAGCGACTTGATGGTGCTGGTGACGCTGTTCCCGAAGTGCACGCACTGACGCCGAGAATTGGAATCAAACGGAAACGGGCTCCGGGTAACCCGGAGCCCGTCTTGTTTTGGGCACAATTCCGTGGCCCCAAGCTACACTCAATCCTGAATCTTGCCGGTCACTTCCTGGTAGGCCCGCTCGATGAAAGCGGGGGCGCCATTCTGGAAATTGGGGAAGTTGGCGGCGTGCCGACTCAAATCCAAGGACTTCTTTGTGTCCTCAAGGCTCGCACCTTTTGCTGAAGCCGCCTGAACGCCTGCAACAACGTCCTTCATGAAAGCGATGAGCTTGCTGATTTGGTCCTTCCCCTGGTGGACGGGACCATGGCCGGGAATGGCCTGCGCCCAGTCCAACTTCTGGACGCCTTCCAGAGTGGAGACCCATTCGACGGGGTAGGAGTCCCTGGCGAAGGGAATGCCATTGGTGAGGAGGTCGCCGGAGACCACGACTTTTTCCTTCGGGAGATAGACGACCACGTCACCTCGGGTATGGCCTTTGCCGAGGTAGTAGATGTGGATGGTGCGACCTGGCTTGTGGATGGCGAGACTGCGCTCGAAGGTGATCGTCGGAAGGGTAATCTGAATCTGCTTCAGCTCGGTGAGATAGGACTTTTGCGCCGCCAACTGCGCGGCCAGCTCCTCGCGGCGCTTGTCGCTGAGGGGCTTCCCGTCCCGGTCCTGGCCGCCGGAGAGCAACTTGTCAAGCTGCTGGATGGATTCCGGAACATTTTTCGTCAGGTCATCCTGAACGCTGGGGATGGCCTTGTGGATCATGTCTTCGCGGGTGTTGTGCTGGGCCAGGTATTCAACATTCTTCCCGAAAACACTGATGTAAACCTGATTCCCCTGGACATGGTCGCCGTGCCAGTGGGTGTTGACGACGTAGCGGACGGGCTTGTCGGTGATTTTGCGGATCTCGGCGATGAGGTCCTTCGCCCAGGTGGGACGCAGGTGGGTGTCCACGACGAGGACGTCGTTTTCGTTGACGATGAAGGCGGCGTTTGAAAAAACACCCGGTTTGCCGATGGCGGCGTAAACGCCATCCGCGACCTTTACGATGTCGAAAGACTGTGCGGCTGCGGAGCTTGCTGCAAGGGCGCAAAGCGCGGGGAGCAGAATTAGGCGCAGCGCATGATGGGGCTTAGGCAAATGCATGAGCGGTCTCCCGAATCGGCCGGGCTGGGGATCGTCGCGGCAATCGTCGGCCGGCCAGGAGTGGGATGTGATTGCGGGCGGGAATGTAACACAGGGGAGGGTGGAATCGAAGCGGTGGCTCGGTTCTGCTTTTGCAGGGAGGGCACCCCCACCCCGGATGTTTTTGTAAAAGAGGCGGCAAAGCATTGAGCGGATTGGGGATAGGATTTGCAAGCGTGTAAAAGAGACGGCAAACGCATGAAAACAAAGGGGTGCAGGTGAAAGAGGGAGTACCGGGGGATTTGCAAGTGAATGAAAAGAAATGGAGGGGGAACTTGCGGGGAGGAGAGAAAGGAGGCGCGGTGGGTAGTTCATGCGGCACTATACCACAAGAGTAAACTCAGGTCAATAGGAAGTTTTTACATGGGTGGTGGCTCGCGGGCGGGACTCCGCGGAGCGAAGCCCCTACGTCAGGCTTGGAATGCGTCGTATGATTCCGTGCGCGGAGAAGGGGGGCAGATCATAGCAACCAAGTCTACCCGGTCGAAGGAGCCGATGCCGTCATCTAATCTGTCGCGCACTCCCGAGGATTGGCTTTTTTCTCGTTTCCAAACATCTCAATCGAGATGGGCGACAGGTACCACCGAGAGTCCGTCCAGCGAGCGATGACCCAAGCTACATGCCCCTTCTGCTTTGCATCGGTTTGGAAGGAGGCGCAACCTTCGATGATCCATTCATCGTTGGGGGGATAGAAAATAACTCTAGATGGCTGATAGTCGCGTAAGAGATGCGCGCGTTTCATCTTTCTGAGGAAAGTGTCCTCGTCCTGCTTTGATTCCTTATCGAGCAACTTATAGACATTTTTCCAGTCTCCCATCTTTTGCGCTTCGATGAGCTTATTCACCGCCTGTCGAAGTAACTCTCTTTGGTCTTTTGGAATTCTCTCGTATATGTCCGCCGGCTTGCCTTCGGTTCCTTGCAGCTGCACCGACGTGACAGCAGGCGGCAAGAATAGACTCAGCAAAATAGCGAGATAGGCCATCCTAGCCTCCTAGTTGGGCGCTTTCTCAACGGAGGCAGCGATCCTTCCGTTCTTATCGCCCTCTCCCACCCCTGACGGGTCCAGCTTGAAGATTTGCTTCAACACCACTTCGTATGGGTCGCAGACGCAGCCTGCCGTGTTCGCGTGACCTTCGGAGAAATAAAGGCCTTTGCCGTGCAAGTAGTAAGGTGTTCCTTGGCCGTTCCTTGAAAGGTTTGCTCGCAAATGTCCCCAATCGGCTTGCCAATCGAGTCCGACTTCCTGGATCCCGTCGTGGAAGGGAGCGAGTACATACCCGCCCTCTACAGCGATGGAACGATTTGTATCCAAGCCTCCATGTTTGTTCAAGTTGATCTCATACTTACTACCGTTCGGGGCCGGGGCGACGCCGGGTCCGCCGGTGAATCCATATGCCTGAGCGAGCGGCTTGCTCGTCGCCGGGTCGGAATTGCCCCACAAAGTAATTCTTACTTCAGCAGCGCCCTGCTGATTGAGATGGCCGGTCTTCCGTATAACCAGTAAGTGGGTGTAATTGCTCGTTGCTGCGTGGCTGTTCCCCTGCGAATCTGTGTAGGTATATTTCTTCCCCTTGTGCCATTCCCACACGCCGCTGATATAGAACCAATTCTTTCCGGTGGGATCGATCCGGGAGAGCGGATTGTTGCTTACGTAGGTGTAGAGGTTCCAGGTTTGGGGGTCCGCCTTCTCCGAAAACTTTGGATTGTCCGCTGTCATAAAGCGGCCCATTGAGGAGCTGTTGTACCTAGCCCCGAAGTTATCGAGACCGGATTCGGAGTCGCGTTCTTTGCCGGTGAATTTGTATTGATTGGGGTCAGTGTTTGTGATGACGCGCTCGCCGCCGAAGGGGTAATAGTCGGATTCGTCCTGGATGCCGCCGGTGCTGCTGGTGACAACGCTGGCGGAGCCGAGGTGATCGGAGAAGTAGTAGTGGACTACAGCACTCGGCAGATCGAGGCGCGCAGTCCGTTTGCCGTTGAAGAAGATGAATTCGGCGCTGGGAGTGCCCGCGAGATCCGTCTCGGTCAGTGTGTCAGAGCCCATCCCATACCAATACAATTTCCCGTTTGACTTCTTCACGCGACGGCCATCGCCGTCGTAGGTGTATGTCGCTGCGTCGTACATCAAGGGCTCACACTGCAAGGCCGACAACTAGGACGGTGAACGTCAGAAAGCCCCCTGCGGCGACGATATACCACCATTTAGAAGACCTACGGCCGGCGACAACTGCGGAGATTATGGCGGCAGGCCCTGAGAGAAGAATTGCGAGCACGTAGAGCCACTGATCCCAAGTGTGAGACAGCGTCGGGTGGGGAAGCCAGAACAGAGCCCAGGATGCAACCAAGAAGCCCACACTTGCCCATCCGATCTTCATCTTTCTGTTATTCGATCGATCCATAGCTCCCTCAGGGCCGCTGCAGCACGTCATGCCAGAAGTGATCCAGCGGATGGTATTTGGGGTAGTACTCGTTGTTGTGCATGTCACCACTCGTCCGTGGCACATTTGATTGCGGGTCGCGAGTAACGTCCCCTACATTGAAATGTACCGAGCACCGGGCTTCGCATGGCGAGCGATACTCGGTCTTCCCAAAGTGGAATCCGACGGCCCAGTGGACAAAACCTGCCTTCTCTAGGGCAGAACCGGCCTGCTCAGAAGTACCTTTGAACGTCCATTCGGCGTACAGAGACTGGGCTGCATTGTGATTCTTAAAAGTGAAGTCGAAATTGTTAAGTGCGCCCGTGCCCGTGATTCCAGCCGTAGCATTGCTGTCCTGCTTCCACTCTCCCGTGGACGATTGCTTGCTGCCGTCCAGAGTAAAGCTCACCCTCTTGCCGTCAAACGTGCCGCTGTATTTGTTTCCGTTCTGGTCGGCGAGATTGCCGTCCTTGTCGTTGCTGATGACGGTGGCGGTGAACGTCGATTTGCCATTTGCATCAGTGGTGGTCGTTCCCTGATGGCCGCCCCGGCATGTGGACGCGTTGTCCTTCGTCTGCGTGCAAGTCAGATAAAAGTCGAGTCCGGTCGGATCAGTAAAGCGCAGCGGATTGTTCCGAACGTAAACGTACCGATTCAGCGTCTGAGGATCTTCGAGATGTCCGCCGAGCGGATCGGGAGACATGAACCTACCAAGCGAAGAGCTGTCGTATCTAGCTCCAAAGTTATCAAGCCCGCTTTCGCTATCCCGTTCTTTGCCGGTGAATTTATAGGTGTTCCCGCTCGAAGATGTGACGACCCGCTCACCGCCGAAAGGGTAGAAATCGCTGTCGTCAAGAATCGTGCCTGTTGAACTGGTCACCACGCGTGAACTGCCCAGATGATCCGCGAAGTAATATGAAATGGCGCCTGCGGAATCGCGACGCGCAATCCGTTTTCCTCCGAAAAACACATACTCGACGGGATTATTGCCGGCTGCGTCAGTTTCCGTTATCGGATCGCTTCCCATGCCATACCAATAGAGTTTGCCGTTGGATTTTTTCACGCGACGGCCATCGCCGTCGTAGGTGTAGGTTACGTTTGCGCCGATCTTGATCTTGTTCTCCGCGTCGTAGGTGTAGTTGCTCGCCCCATCATTGAGCAGATTCCCCGGCGCATCGTAGGACATTCCGGTGAAGCGGTTGTTGGGGCCCGCCAACTGGTTGAGATTTTCCGGCTGCGGCTTTCCTGTGTAGGGCAGGATTTTGTTCAGGTTGCCCCAGGGGTCAATCTGAAAGGTTTCGCCCCAGAGATTTCCTGAGGTGAAGGCGGTGGCAATGCGGTTGAGCGCGTCGTAGGTGAAGGACTGCGAGCGCGTGGTATCGCGGTTGTTGGTGATGGAAGTCACGTTGCCGTTGTCGGCGGTGCCGAGGCTGAAATCATACTTGAAATCGAGGAGGCTGGCAGTTGCGGCGGTCGCCGTGCAGAGAGTTGTTGCGGGAAGGGGCGTGCCGGTAGTGGCGTAGAGCCAGCAGGGTTGGAGGCGGTTGTTGAAGATGTACGTGGAGCTGAGGCTTGAACCGTTCTGGACGCTGGCGAGCGCGCCCTGCGGAGCGTAGGTGGCGGCGGTGGCGTAGTTGATGGGGCCGGTGGAGTCCACGGCGGAAACGGTCCTGCCCGCGGCGTCGGGCATATAGGTAATTGTACGCCCGCTGGGATAGGTGAGGGAGGCGAGGGAGCCGTCAAGATTGTAAGTGTAGGAAGTGTTCTTGGTGATCCCGGCGGTGGTGCGCTGGTCGGTGAGCGGGCGGCCCATTTTGTCGTAGCTCCAGGCTTCTGAGCCTGCGGCGTCGCTCATGCTGGTACGACGGCCGATATTGTAGCAGGTGGGCTGACCCAAGCACCCTGGTTGATCGTACGTATAGGTGACAGCGGGGTCGCCATTGGAGTAGGTCTTGCCGGTGAGGCGATGAAGGGCGTCGTAGGCATAGGTTGTGGTGACGGTCGCTGCGCCGGTTTGGTTGGGCGCGGGAGACGTCTTGGTGACCAGAGTGCCGTCGTCATTGTACGTGTAGGTGATCGCGCCGGACTCGGGATTCGTGGCGGTGAGAAGCTGGGAGAGCGAGTTGTAGGTGAAGGTGCGGGTGCGCCAGTTGGCGGAGTTGAGGTCGTTGCCCTTCTGGTCCACGCGGGTGAGGTTGTCGAGCGTGTCGTACTGATAGTCAGTCTCATAGTTTGAGGCGGCGGGATCTTCGAAAACTTGTGTGAGGCGGCCGAGGGCGTCCCCGCAGGACTTGCGAGTCTTGCCGGCCTGATCGGTGACGGTGGTGCAATTGCCGGCGTAGACGGTTGAGATGTTGTTCAAGCCGGTGGAGCCGTCGGGCGGAATGACGTTTTTCACGCGATTGAGCGCGTCATAGGTGCTCGTCGTGTAACCCCAGGTGGATTCGCCGCAGTTCGTCGCCGGAGGGTTACACCGTGTGGGGTTGTAACTCGTACTGGTCCGGCCCAGGCCATCATAAGCCGTGAGGGTGTAGGTCTTCTGCGCGCACGGGGCGCCGTCCTCGCAAAGGATAGTTTGGGTAGTACGGGCAAGGCCGTCCACGAAAAGCTGCGAGACGATGTTTCTCGTTGCGTCCAGCTTTTTTGTGGTGGTCACGCTGAATGGGGTGGAAGCGATGAAATAGGCGCGGCCGAGCTGGCCGCCATCGGGGTTCGTGGTGCGCAGCAAACGGCCCATATTGTCGTATATGGGGAAGGCAGTCTGTTGGCTATTGGGGTCGGTGATGGACACCATGGTGCCCGTGCAAGAGTTGTACGCAGCGGTGGTGACGTGGGTGAGAGCGTCGCTGACGCTCGTGAGATACGCGGCGGCGCTGCCTCCCGCCGGCGTGCAGGCGGTATTCCCCCAGGAGTCGGCATAGCCCATGGTGGTTGGGTGATTCAGTGGGTCCACCATCTTGCGGCCGTTGCCGGCATCGTCGTATTGGAAGCGCGTGGTAAGGAGAGCGCCGTCGGTGTTCCGCCACCGCTTGATCGCGGTCAGCTTGCCCCGGTACGTGTTGTTGGTCCCGTAGGCGGTATCGTGTTGGACCGCCCCGCTGGCCGTCAGCCCCTCGGTGAAGGAATCGTATTCGTACTGGGTCTCGGCCAGCTTGTTGGCGGAGGCGTCCAGCACCTGGTGGTTGGTCTTGCGGTCCAGGATGTGGTACTGGGCGACGTAATCCACGATGCCCTGCACGTGCAGCCAGGCGGCCGTGGTCTTGCGCAGCAAGCCTCCAGGAGTGCCGGAGCCGTAGGCGTACTCCAGGATCTGCGCGGGATTGTCCACGTCTCGCGTCTTTTGCTGCGCGGATTGATCCCCGTAGTCGATGGCGCCCTCGGGATAATAGGGCGGGTACATGACCGTCGAGGTGAAGGTGTCATATACGTATTCGACTTTGCTGACCAAGGGAGTGCCGGGGGAATCGTTTAAGGTCGTCGTCACCCGCAGCGGGAGCAGCCGAACGTCCGCGTACCAGCCGTTATCGAGGGTTGTGTAATCCGTCTGGATAGTCCGCAGGAGAGCGCCCGTGTCGGAATACACTTGGTGAAGCAGCTCTCGAGGCGAATAGTATTTCGACAGGCTATCCAATGAAACCTGTGAGAATTCATAATGATTCCGGTAGCCAGCGGGATCCACAACGTCCATCTTGCTGTTGTTGGGGGTCGTGGCGCCGACCGTAGGCCCGAAAGTCGTGACGTCCTCCGGAGTGCCTCCGCCTCCACAGACGCCCGAGGGGTCCCGGCAAATTCGGCGGGTGGTAACCTCGCGAAAGTCGCCGGCACGCCGCAGACTAAAGTCCAGCCAGTAGGTTTCGTGGTGCGTGAAGGCACCGTAGTCGTACCCGGTGTAGCCCCCGGTGGGATACTGGATCTTGGTGAGTTCGCCGTAGCCGTTGTAGGTGAACGAGTAGGACTTGCCGCTGGGAAGAACGATGCTGGTGAGCATCCAGTAGGAAAAGTTTCTGGCCGGTTGGTTCACCCAGACGTGGAGCTTGCACGTGGGACAAGTCGAAGGTGCGGGCAGCGCGAACGGCGGGGTGGGCGTGTAGTACTGCCCTTGGGTGGTGGACATAAGGGTCAGCGCGGTGTAGTTCAGCGTGACCGTCTGCGTGTTGCCGTTCGAGTCTTGGTAGGAAATGCCGGTCAATCCGTAGGTTGTATAGGTCAGCGTGATCTGCCGGCCCAGGGTGTCGACAATTCCGTTCGCGTTGGTGGAGATGTAATTCCCGTCGGTGTCTTCAATCTTGTTGGCGCTGGTGCCGACTGAGGATGCGCCCGGAAAATGGATTACCGTGCCATTCTTTTCATACACCAGAACGTCATTCGGATTGTACGAATTGATGCGCAGGAAGGAACCGTCCTCGGAATCCAGGAACGGCGAAAGCGCTCCCAGGTTGTGCTTGCCGCCATTCGGCAGAGTGACGATATAGTCGCCGTGCCCGACCAGATTGCCCGCTTGGTCGTAGATGAAAGGCCCCTCGTGAATGGACGGCCAACTGAGCTGCCAACCGAGGGCGCCCAGAGGCTTGTCCTTTTTCTCCGCCTTCCAGGTGTAAGTGATGTCGGAGCCGCCGTTGTAAGCAGCGGAAGGGGTCCAGATCTTGCTGTCATATTGTGCCGTCAGGACAAGATTGAGACCGTTCCTGCCGGGGAGCGAGAGAAGCGGAATTTGCAGGCTGAGGTTACCGTTCGCGAGGTTGATGTTGCCCGCGTCGGTGGAATACGAGCCGAATGGGTTCGTGCCGGTGTCATTGCTTGGGGTGATCTGCGTGGCGGGCGCAGATTGCGCGTTCGCGCGTCGCGCCAGGGGACCTGCAGCTGCGCAAACCGCCATCATCATACCGATCAAGATGTGTTTTCTCGGGATCATGGCCATCGCCCTCCTAGAGCTTGTCGGTGTCGAAATCGACATCCGTGAGCCCGGCGTTCAACTGCACGTTTGTCAACTGGAACCGGTACATCAACTGGCCCTCGAAGCGTTCCACTTGCTGGAAGGCGACCGCAATTCCGTTCACCACGCGATAGTCGGAAAAGGCGCGCGAGAAGTGCATGACCACATGCTGGTTATCCACCGCCAGGCGGACATATTCGATCTGCACGGGAAGGAACGTGCTTTGCGAAATCCACACCTTTAACGGAGATGCGAGTTCACGAATGTGGCTTAACGAATCTTTGCCCGCAGGGTGCCGCGCGATTTGAACCCCATGGCAGGGAACGCCTTCAATGGTCCCGGATCCCAGGTCCACTACGCTCACATCGGCATCGAGCAGTTTCAGGATGTCCGAGAAGAAAGGGAAAAATCGAGACTCCATGGATAGCGCAGACTGTGCCGGAAGCCGGCGCGGTCTGCCTTGGGCGGGAAGGACCGAAGCCGCCAGGCCATTCACAACCGTCGTAACCAACCCGTCAGGCTCCTGAAACTGCAAGCGCTGTTGGCTCGCGCCTCTTTGTTTCACCGTGAAAGGCACTGTCTGTTCGGCATCTCCTTGGAACCGGGTAACCGTTCCGGTTGCCACTACATCCGCCGGGACGCTGCTGGCTCGCCACCCCGTAGCGGCTGCCATCTGGGCAAGCACGGCCATAGCCTGTGGGTCGCGCTGAAGGGGAGGAGACGTAGGCGTTTGCGTTTGCTGGGCGGCAGTGGGAATAGGAAAGAAGGAACCAAAGAAGGCAATCAGGAGCAAACGACCAGGTCGCATAGGGGCCTCCGAGGAGAGGATGAGCGGGCAGAGTGGCTTGTAGACCCGGGCGGAGTTGTTGTCAAGAGATAATATTAATGCAACTTGGTCGTGCCTTGATCAGGACGTAGCGCCAGAGGAACAGGGCGGGGCGTGCGGAGTTGCGGCGGGGTGGGATGAGGACTATCCTCGCAGGGGAGGCAAAATTTCAAGGGAAATCCGCATCTGAATTGGAAGACACAAGCTAGGGGCAGGGTTTCCACTTATCGATGAGAAAGTCAGCGCAAGACCGGGTTTTCGTTCTCCTGCTGATCGCCGGGGCTCTCGCCGCTGGGCGGGCAGTCTCCGCCCCACAACCTGCGGGAACGGGAGAGCGACGGGAATCCGCATCGCAGCCGCAAGAACCGACGGGAACCACGCTTCCGCGTGGCAAGAAACTCATGCTCAAGGACGGAACCTTTCAGATTGTGCGCAGCTACGAGCGGAAGGGCGACCGCGTACGGTACTACAGCATCGAGCGAAGCGCATGGGAGGAGTTGCCTTCCTCGCTGGTGGATTGGGACGCTACGGCCAAGAATGAGGCAGAGCGCGGCCGGGAAGCCGAAGCCCTGGCCAAGAAAGTTCATACCGAGGAAGAGGCGAACAAGATGGAAGTGGCGATGGACATTGACGCGAGCATGCCCGTGGCCCCGGGAGTCTTTCTTCCGCCGGGTGAAGGACTCTATGTCGTGGAGGGGCGCGCGGTCACACAGCTCGAACAGGTCGGAACAGAGCTGCACAAGGACAAGAAGCAATTCCTGAAACAGGTGCTGGTCCCAATTCCCATCGTGGCGAGCAAACAAAACCTGGAGATTCCAGGGGCCAAGGCCAAGGTGCGCGTCACGACGGCGCAGCCGGAATTCTATCTGCGCGAAGCTCCACCCGATCCGGACCGGACATCACCGATCCGGAAAAGCACGCGACCCGGCGAGGGGGGCCCGGAAGTGGAGTTGGTACGCGCGGTGGTGAAAGGCAACAAGAGACGCGTGGAATCCATCAGCAGCTTCTTTGGCGCGGAACTCAGCACGAGCCGGAAAACCATCTCCATCGAGAGGTGGGATCTTGCGCCCAACGTTTTCCGCTTCACGCTGGGCCAGCCTTTGGAGCCGGGAGAGTACGTGTTTGCGGAGATCCTTCCGGAAGGAATGAACCTGTACGTTTGGGATTTCGGAGTGGATGTTGTCACGCCGCGGCCTGCTCCGACGGCAGCGAAAAAAGCCGCGACGACCCCGCCAAAATCGAAGAACTAAGTTCCAACCAGAAAAACAAACGTCCCGGGCGCTAGGTAGTGAGCGTCTCGTTGCCCACGCAGATTATCTCGGCAAGCATCGAGAGCACCTGGGAAATGCGGAAGGGCTTCTGCAGGCGCCACCCCTGCCCGGCTCCCGAGCGAATGTCGCTCGAAGGCGCCAGATCACCGGTCATGAATATGATGGGGGGCTTCCGGGTGAGAGTGCCTAGAATTCGCTCCGCGGTCTCGCTGCCTCCGACTCCGCCCGCCGTCAGATTGAGATCGCACAGAATGGCGGCATATTCGGCATGCCGGACGAAGGCGAGCGCCTCCTCGCAACTGGCGGCGCAGTCCACATGCAGGCCCTGCGCCGAGAGCCCTTCCTGGAGAAGCAAGCGAATGCTTTCCTCATCATCCACGACGAGAATCGAGCGGCCCTTGAGAATATCGGCCATTTGGCGGAGCGCGCCGGTGGAGTGCACAGCGGTGTCCATCGGCGAGAGCACAGGCTGCGGCTGGTCCATCGCGGGAAGGATGACGGTGAATGCGGATCCCCCCGCGGGGAGGGTCTCTGCTTCAATGGTGCCGTTGTGCTCCCGGATGATGGACATGCAAATACTGAGCCCCAGGCCCGTGCCGCCGCCGGGCCGCTTGGTGGTGTAGAAGGGATCGAAAAGTTTCGTGAGGGCCTCCGGTGGAATGCCTGCTCCGTCGTCCTGAACAGTGACGCTCACGCGACCCGCAGAGCAGCGAAGGCGCACCTGAATGCGGCCGGAGTCGCGAACCTCGCGGATGGCGTATTCGGCGTTGGTCACGAGATTGAGAAACACCTGGATGAGCTGATTGGCATCGCCCATCACGGGCGGGAACGAAGCTTCGGGATGAAAATCCACGGCAATTTGATTGCGACGGAGAGAATGTTCGTGGAGCTGGAGGGTCCGCTCGACGAGCCCATTTACGTCGAGCGGCTTCTTCTGGGGCGCGGCGGGGCGTGAAAATTCGAGAAGATTCTGGACGATTCGAGCGGCGCGGCGCGCCTGACGGTGCGTCAGATCCAACTGACGCCGCACGGTCTCGTCCATGTCGGTACGCTCGCGAAGGAGCTCGGTGACGCCGAGGACGGCGGTGAGCGGGTTATTGAGCTCGTGGGCGACGCCGGCAATCATCTGGCCCATGGCAGCGAGCTTCTCGGCCTGAATGAGCTTTTCTTCGAGCCGCTTGAGCTGGGTGACGTCGCGGGCGGAGATGACCACGCCCTCGATCTTGCCCGAGGCATCGAAAAGCGGGCTGAAATGGCAGCGCACGCGGCGCCAGTCGCCTTGTTTGTGGCGCACGCGAACTTCGAGAGAGGCAAAGGTTTGTTGTCCGGCGACGACCTCGTCGAAAAGCGCCTGGAGCGCTGCGCGGTCCTCGGGATGCGTGAGGTCGCCCAACTGGATGTCGCTGCTTTCCTCCACCTCGAAACCGAGAATGTCTTTGATTCGAGGGCTGATAAACGTGCAATGCGCCTGCGCGTCGAGGACCAGGATCAGATCGGGGAAGCTATCCACCAGACGCCGCGCAAATTCCTGCTCCTTGTGCAGGCGGCGCTCCATCTCGCGGCGTTCGGTGATGTCCATGAGCGCGCCCTGGTAACGCAAGACATGGCCGGCGGTGTCGCGGATGGCCGTGGCTGTATTCAGGCAGCTGATCGGGGTGGCGTCCTTGCGCAGAAGCGTGATTTCGCGGCCCTTGACCATCGGCCCGCCTTCGGCCTCCCGCTGAATCCGCTGGTATTCGGCGGGATCAACGAGGATTTCCGAGAACGGCCGGGCGAGAAGCTCTTCCTTGGAGTCGTAACCGAGCATGCGAACGAGCGCAGGATTGGCATCGACAAAGGAGTTGTCGGGCTTGGTGATGTAGATGCCTTCCTGCAAACTTTCGAAGAGCTCGGTGAAGCGCGCTTCGTTTTCGCGGAGCGCGGTGATGTCCCGGGCGAGAATCGTGATGCCATGCACGACGCCGGCGCGGGTCATGGCATGCGCGACGCAATCAAAATATTGAACGGAATTCCGCGCCTTCAGGCGCACGCGTACCACACCCGACCATTGCCGCCGTTCGAGGAAGCGCGGCAGAGCGCGCTCGACTGCCTGGCGGCCGCTTCCTTCAGCGTCCTCCAGAAAATCAGCGAGCGGACGGCCGATCATCTGCTGAAACGGCAGACCCACCAAATCAGCAAAGCTTCGATTTGCGGCGCGAATCTGGCCCTCGAGACTGAGGGCGAGGAGCAGATCATCGAAGGAGTCGATCAGATCGCGATAGCCTTGCTGGGACCGGGAAATCATTTCGAAGAGTTGATCGAGCTGTTTGTCGCTCGGCGGCGACGCATCGTGCTGATCGAGACCGCGCATGAGCCCGCGCAGTTCGGAGATTTCCTGCGTCTTCCTCCACAAGTAGGCACCGAAGAGGACGACGAGAACGACGAGCCCGATGGGAAGCGCCTCGAACCGGTGAGTCAGCGAACGGACGGAATCCCAGGAGGTCCAGGCGAAAAAGACGGTGAGAACGAACAGGACGAAAAGGGTTAGCCGCCAAAGTTCATTCTGCCGGTGCTCAAACTGTTTAAAACGTTCGGAAACGCTGGCACGCGCGCCAGAGGTGCCTGGCGTGTGCGAAAACAAATCTGGAGGGCGCTTTTCGGTACCCGGCATGAGCTCCCATGCAAGAACGGTCTCTTATTCCAATTACGATAGACCGGATTCTTTTCAGTCTAAAGGGGAGTTTCCAATGGGGCAAACTGTTCGCGGAGAGAACGTGCTCGAAGGATACCCCGCCGGCCGGTTGGGAAAACGCACTCCGGAAGAAAGAAGCGGCGTCCCGGACCCGAAGGAAACAGGACGCCACTGGAGAAGGATTTGCGACCGAACAGGACCGGCAATGCCCGCCGATAATTGCCGTTCCGTCTAGATGAGCCTGCAAGTTCGTCAAATCACGCAACGATCGCCCCTGATGGACGGTCGGCTCAATTTACCTGCGATAAGTTGGAACGGCGCTAGCCTTCCGCGGCGGCTTCGGCGTCGTCCTTGCGGAGGAAATCGAGAGCCGCAGCTTCCTCTGCCGTGAGCTCGGCGGCTTCGGGGATTTCTTCCGAGGGTGGCGGAGCCGGAATCTCCGTCAGCAAACGGATGTTACGGTAGTGCTCGAGACCCGTGCCTGCGGGGATCAAGCGGCCCATGATGACGTTTTCCTTGAGACCGCGCAGATAATCCACCTTGCCTGCGACGGCCGCTTCGGTGAGGACGCGAGTCGTCTCCTGGAAGCTGGCGGCGGAGATGAACGAATCGGTTGAGAGCGACGCCTTGGTGATGCCGAGAAGCAGGGGCCGGCCGGTGGCCGGGCGCCCGCCATTGGCGATGATGCGGTCGTTCTCCTCGCGGAAGCGGAACTTGTCGATTTGCTCCTCGAGGAGAAAGTTGGTGTCACCGACGTCTTCGACTTTGACCCAGCGCATCATCTGCCGGGCAATCGTCTCGATGTGCTTGTCGTTGATGTTCACGCCCTGGAGGCGATAGACCTCCTGGATGGCATTGACGAGATAGGCCTGCGTGAATTTCTCGCCGAGAACGGCGAGCAGGTCGTGCGGGTTGAGCGGGCCGTCGATAAGAGCTTCACCGGCCTTGACGTGCTCACCTTCCTGGACGTTGATGTGCACGCCGCGGGGGATCGCGTATTCCTTGGAGGCCTTCCCGTCCTCGCTCTCGACGTGGATCTTGCGCATGCCCTTGCTGATTTCGCCGTAGCGGACGGCACCGTCAATCTCACTGATGACCGCGGGATCCCTGGGCTTGCGGGTCTCGAAGAGCTCGACCACGCGGGGGAGACCGCCGGTGATGTCTTTTGTCTTGGTGGTTTCCCGCGGGATCTTCGCAAGCACGTCGCCGGCTTCCACCTCATCGCCGTCCTGCACCATCAAGTGAGCGCGCGACGGCATGAGGTACTTCTTCCGGGTCTTGCCCGAGGAATCACGGACCAGAATTGCGGGCTGGTGCTTTTCATCACCCGGCGGCAATGTGACGACGAGTTGCGACAGACCGGTGACTTCGTCCACCTGCTCTTCGATCGTCAGGCCGGAGCGCAGGTCGTCAAACTTCACGGTGCCGGCAGTTTCGGTGAGGATCGAGAAGGTAAACGGATCCCATTCGGCGAGGATCTGGCCGTGAGTGACGTGCTCACCGTCGCTGACGCGCAGCCGCGCGCCGTAGACGACGTGGTAGCGCTCCTTCTCGCGGCTCTTCTCGTCCAGGATGGCGATGAGGCCGGAACGGTTCATGGCGATGAGCGTGCCAGCGAGAGCAGACGGGTCACCCTTGCTCTTGCGGCCCTCGACGTACTTGAGGTCCACGAATTTGACGACGCCGTTATTGCGCGCTTCGAGGGTGGAGCGCTCGCTGACGCGCGTGGCGGTGCCGCCGATGTGGAAGGTCCGCATGGTGAGCTGCGTGCCGGGCTCACCGATGGACTGCGCGGCGATAACGCCGACGGCTTCGCCGAGCTCGACCATGCGGCCGGAGGCAAGGTTGCGGCCGTAGCAGAGCGCGCAGACGCCGCGGCGTGATTCGCAGGTGAGCACCGAACGGATGCGAACGCGCTCGATTCCGGCAGCCTGGATGGAGCTGGCGAGATCCTCGTTGATTTCCTGATTGACCTCGACGATGACGCTGCCTTCGAAGTCGCGGATCTTTTCGAGGGAAACGCGGCCAACGACGCGGTCGCGGAGCGGCTCGACTTCGACGCCGGCTTCGACGATGGGCTCGACATAGATGCCTTCACTGGTGCCGCAGTCGAGCTCGTTGATGATGACGTCCTGGGCCACGTCCACGAGACGCCGCGTGAGGTAGCCGGAGTCGGCGGTCTTGAGCGCGGTGTCCGCAAGACCCTTGCGGGCGCCGTGAGTGGAGATGAAATACTGCAACACGGTCAGGCCTTCGCGGAAGTTCGAAGTGATGGGGGTCTCGATGACCTCGCCCGAGGGCTTGGCCATGAGGCCGCGCATGCCGGAAAGCTGGCGGATCTGCTGTTTCGAGCCGCGCGCGCCGGAGTCGGCCATGACGTAAACCGGGTTGATGGTTCCTTCCTTGTCCTGCGCTTCGAGCGCTTTGAACATTTCGTCGGCAACACGCTCGGTGACATCTCCCCAAATGGCGATGACCTTGTTGTAGCGCTCGCCATTGGTGATGGCGCCGTCCAGATACTGCTGCTGGACCTTGACGACTTCCTTTTCGGCATTTTCGACGAGCTTGGCCTTGTCGCCCGGGATGACCATGTCATCGATACCGATGGACATGCCGGAGCGCGTGGCGTACTGGAAGCCGAGCTCCTTCAGGCGATCGAGCAAAACTACAGTGTCCTCGAGACCGAAGCGCAGATAGGAGTAGTACACAAGCTGCTGAACGCCCTTCTTCTTGAACAGGCCATTGATGAACGGCATGTTGGAGGGCAGATGCGAATTGAAAATGACACGGCCGACCGTGGTCTGGATGAACTGGCGCTGCATTTTCACGGGCTCGGTGTGGGTGACGTCCTGATCGTCGTAAGCCGTCGTAAGGTCGATAACCTCGCCGCTGTAGCGAAGGCGGATGGAGCTCAGCAGCTCGACTTCGCCCGCTTCGAGGGCCAGGGTGACTTCGTCGGGCGAGCCGAAGACGCGGCCTTCACCCTTTGCGCCGGGCTTGGCCTTGGTCAGGTAGTAGATGCCGAGCACCATGTCCTGCGAGGGGACAGCGAGCGGCAGTCCGTGCGCAGGGGAGAGGATGTTGCGCGAGCTGAGCATGAGCACAGATGCTTCTACCTGGGACTCCGGCGAAAGAGGGATGTGCACGGCCATCTGGTCGCCGTCGAAGTCCGCGTTGAACGCGACGCAGACAAGCGGGTGAATGCGGATGGCCTTGCCTTCGACCAGCACCGGATCGAAGGCCTGGATGCCGAGGCGGTGAAGCGTGGGTGCGCGATTGAGCAGCACCGGATGTTCGCGGATGACGTCTTCGAGGATGTCCCAAACAACGGGTTCCTGCTGCTCGACCATTTCCTTGGCCTGCTTGATGGTGGTGCAGTGTCCCTGGGCTTCGAGCTTGTGATAGATGAACGGCTTGAAGAGCTCGAGCGCCATTTTCTTCGGCAAACCGCACTGATTGAGCTTCAGCTCGGGGCCGACGACGATGACGGAGCGGCCGGAGTAGTCCACGCGTTTGCCGAGGAGGTTCTGGCGGAAGCGGCCCTGTTTGCCCTTGAGCGTGTCGGAGAGAGACTTCAGCGGGCGGTTATTGGTCCCGCGCAGAACGCGGCCGCGGCGGCCGTTATCGAAGAGCGCGTCCACGGCTTCCTGGAGCATGCGCTTTTCATTGCGGACGATGACGTCCGGCGCGCGCAGCTCCATCAGCTTCTTCAACCGGTTGTTGCGGTTGATGACGCGGCGGTAGAGGTCGTTCAGGTCGGAGGTCGCGAAGCGGCCGCCGTCAAGAGGCACGAGCGGGCGGAGCTCCGGCGGAAGAACCGGAATCACATCCAGAATCATCCACTCCGGCTTGTTACCGCTCTTGCGGAAGGCTTCGAGAACCTTCAGGCGCTTGGCGAACTTGATTCGTTTCTGGAGCGAGGGATCGGTCTTCATTTTTTCGCGGAGCACTTCGGCAAGCTTCTCCACTTCCACGCGCTTCAGCAGCTCTTTGATGGCTTCCGCACCCATGATAGCGCGGAACTGGCCGGGAAATTCCTTCTGCAGCTCGCGATACTTTTCCTCCGGGAGCACTTCGCGCTCTTTGAGGACGGCGACTTCGCCGGGATCCACGACGACGAAAGCTTCGAAATAAAGGATGCGCTCAAGATCGCGCATGGAGATGTCCAGGAGGTAGCCGATGCGGCTGGGCAGACCCTTGAAGAACCAGACATGCGAGCAGGGGGAAGCCAGCTCGATATGGCCGAGGCGCTCGCGACGGACCTTACTGAGCGTGACTTCGACGCCGCACTTATCGCAGATTACGCCGCGGTGCTTCATGCGCTTGTACTTGCCGCACAAGCACTCCCAGTCAGTGACCGGGCCGAAGATTTTGGCGCAGAATAGTCCATCGCGCTCCGGCTTGAAAGTGCGGTAGTTGATGGTCTCCGGCTTGGTGACCTCGCCGTGCGACCAGGAGCGGATTTTTTCGGGACTCGCCAGGCTGATACGGATGGAATCGAAATCCGCGATCAAGCTGGCACGATCATACGGGCTGCTGCGATACAAGGTTGTTTCCTCCCTCCCCGTCCGACCGGGTCGGACCGGGCTGCGGTCCGGCGCCCATTGCTGGAAATCACCGAACCGGCTGAGAACCCAACTGCGAAATCATCAAAACCAGCGCCACCGCAGGGGGCAGGCACGAATGCCTGTTCCGGCAGCCGTCATTAGTCGGCGGCTTTCTCCCCTGCCGGCTTCTGCCGCTTCATCAATTCGACGTCGAGACACAGCGACTGCAATTCACGCACAAGCACGTTGAACGACTCCGGGATGCCCGGCTCGATGCCCGGCTCGCCCTTGACGATGGCCTCGTAGATTTTCGCGCGGCCATAGACGTCGTCCGACTTGGCGGTGAGCAGCTCCTGCAGGATGTGCGCGGCGCCGTACGCTTCGAGCGCCCACACTTCCATTTCGCCGAAACGCTGGCCGCCGAACTGCGCCTTGCCGCCAAGGGGCTGCTGCGTGATGAGCGAATAGGGACCGATGGAGCGCGCGTGAATCTTGTCGTCCACCAAGTGCGAGAGTTTGAGCATGTAGATGAAGCCAACGGTCACCGGCTGATCGAACTGGTCGCCGGTCATGCCGTCGAAGAGATTGATCTTGCCGGCATGGGGCAGGCCAGCGACTTCGAGCAGATGGCGGATTTCGGATTCGCGCGCGCCGTCGAATACGGGCGTCGCGAACGGAATGCCTTCGCGGAAGCCTTCGGCGTATTCGAGGAGTTCATCGTCCTCGAGCTTGGAGAGCGACTTCCAGATGGCGGTGTCCGTAAAGACTTCGCGGAACCACCGGCGGAGGGCCTCGGCGCGAACTTCCTTGCTCAGGAGGCGCGCCAAACTGTTGCCCAGTTCCTTCGAGGCCCAGCCGAGGTGCGTTTCGAGAATCTGTCCGACGTTCATGCGGGAGGGGACGCCGAGCGGATTGAGCACGATCTCCACAGGAGTGCCGTCCGGCATATAGGGCATGTCTTCTTCCGGCACGATGCGCGCGATGACGCCTTTGTTTCCGTGGCGCCCGGCCATCTTGTCGCCGATGGAGAGCTTGCGCTTCATGGCGATATAGACCTTGACCAGCTTGATGACGCCCGGGGGCAGCTCATCGCCCTTCTTCAGCTTATCCTTGCGCTCTTCGGTGATCTTGCGGAGAACGTCGATCTGGCGCGAGGTCATCTCCTCGATCTCCTCGATCTTTTCGATCAGGAGGGGGTCTTTTTCGTTCAGCTTCAGGCGCTTGAGGTTGCGCGTGGAGATCTTTTCGATGATGTCGCGCGTCAACTCCGTTCCCTTGGTGAGCAGGCGCTTGTTGGTCTTCTCGTCATGGAGGTCGGCGACAAGCGTCCTGCTTTCGAGCAGACCCGAGAGGCGCTTCAAGCGCTCATCGGTGAGGATGCGGATTTCGTCGGCCAGGTTCTTTTCGAGCTTGAAGACCTGCGAGGCCTCGATGGTCCTGTGGCGCTCGTCCTTCTCGGCACCCTTGCGGCAGAAGATCTTCACGTCCACGACGGTGCCTTCGATGCCTGGCGGGCAATAGAGGGAGGCGTCGCGGACGTCGCCGGCCTTCTCGCCGAAAATCGCCCGGAGAAGCTTTTCTTCCGGGGTGAGCGTGGTCTCACCCTTGGGGGTGACCTTGCCCACGAGGATGTCGCCGGGCTTTATGACCGCGCCGATGCGGATCACGCCGCTCTCATCGAGATTGCGGAGAAAAGTCTCGCTGATATTGGGGATATCGCGCGTAACTTCCTCGGGACCGAGCTTGGTGTCGCGCGCCTCGATTTCGTATTCCTCGATGTGGATGGAGGTGTAATAGTCGTCCTTCACCAGCTTTTCGCTGACGAGGATGGCGTCTTCGAAGTTGTAGCCGCGCCAGGGGAGGAACGCCACAAGGACGTTGCGCCCGAGGGCGAGTTCTCCGCGGTTGGTGCAGGGGCCGTCGGCGAGGACCTGGCTTTTCTTCACGCGGTCGCCCACACGAACGAGCGGCTTCTGGTTGATGCAGGTGTTCTGGTTGGAGCGCTTGAACTTCGTTAGGGTGTAGATGTCCGCGCCCACTTCGCGGCTGAGCACGCCGGAGTGGTCGGATTCGACGCGCACAATGATGCGCTCGCTGTCCACCTGGTCCACGATGCCCTCGCGGCGGCAGAGGACGACGGCGCCGGAATCGCGCGCGGTGACGCGCTCCATACCCGTGCCGACGAGCGGCGCTTCGCCGCGGATGAGCGGCACGGCCTGGCGCTGCATGTTCGAGCCCATCAGCGCGCGGTTCGCGTCGTCGTTCTCGAGGAACGGGATGAGGCTGGCGGCCACGGAGACGAGCTGCTTCGGCGAAACGTCCACATAATCCACTTCCTCGCGGCTCTTCAGAACGAAGTTGCCGGCCTGACGGCAATTGACGAGCTCGGTGGTGATTTTTCCGCGGTCGTCGAGAGAAACGTTGGCCTGCGCAACGACGTATTTGTCCTCTTCCCAGGCCGAGAGGTAGAAGCAGTACGGCTCGTGAGTGACCTTGCGGCGCTTGAGCTCTTCGTTGAGCTCCTCGACGCGGTCCTCCTCGACGATTTCACCGGCCTTGAATTCGCTGTCGCCGGCGTTGACGATGTGGACGTAGTCGATCACGCGACCGTTCTTCACCTTGCGATAGGGCGACTCGATGAAGCCGTAGTCGTTGATCCGCGCAAAGCAGGAGAGCGAACTGATCAGACCAATGTTCGGACCTTCGGGGGTCTCGATGGGACAAATGCGGCCGTAGTGGGTTGGGTGAACGTCGCGAACCTCGAATCCCGCGCGCTCCCGCGAAAGTCCGCCCGGGCCAAGAGCGGAAAGACGCCGCTTGTGGGTGATTTCGCTGAGCGGGTTGGTTTGGTCCATGAACTGGCTGAGCTGGGAGCTGCCGAAGAATTCGCGGATGGCCGCCATGACGGGCTTGGCGTTGACCAGGTCGTGGGGCATGGCCGTGGACATTTCCTGGTACACGGACATTTTTTCCTTGATGGCGCGCTCCATGCGGACCAGGCCGATGCGGAACTGGTTTTCGAGGAGCTCGCCGACGGCGCGAACGCGGCGGTTGCCGAGGTGGTCGATGTCGTCCACCACGCCGATGCTCTTGCGCAGCTTGAGGAGGTACTTGATGGCGCCGACGAAATCGATGGTATCGAGCGTGCGATTGTCGAGCGGCGTATCGAGACCGAGCTTGATATTGAACTTCAGGCGGCCGACACGGCTGAAATCGTACTTGCGCGGATCGAAAAACATGCCGCGGAAAAGATTCGTGGCGGTTTCGAGTGTCGGCGGATCTCCCGGGCGCAGCTTGCGGTAGATTTCGATGAGCGCTTCTTTGGGCGAGCGGATGGAGTCCTTGTCGAGAGTGCGGGAAAGGACGAGGCCAATATCGTCCCGCTCGGGGAAGAAGACGTCCACTTCGGCGATGCCGGATTCGGCGAAGGCGCGGTAGAGATCGGCCGCGAGCGGCCTATTGGCCTCGAGCAGGACTTCGCCGGTCTGGCGGTTGACGACGTCCGCGACGCTGAAGGCGCCCTCGAGATCGTTCAGGCTGACGCGCACCTGGGTGACCTTGGCCTTGACCAGCTCCTTGAAGAGGGCTTCGCTGATGCGTTTGTGCGCGCCGACGATGACGTCGTCGCTCTTGGGATGCTTGATCTCGTGCGACATCTTGCGGTCGATCAGTCCGGGTGAAACGTTCCAGTAGAGATCGCCGTCGCGGAGGGAGATGCGCTCGACCTGATAGAAGGTGCGCAGAATCTCCTCGTTGGACTTCATGCCCAGCGCGCGGAGGAAGATCGAGCCGAGGAATTTCCGCTTGCGGTCAATGCGGACGTAGAGAATGTTCTTCGTGTCGTATTCGAATTCAACCCACGAGCCGCGGTAGGGGATGATCTTGCCGAGGAAGTAGCTGCGGTTGTTGGCAGTCTCGAAAAAGACGCCGGGCGAGCGGTGCAACTGGCTGACGATGACGCGCTCGGTGCCGTTGATGATGAAGGTGCCGTTCTCGGTCATCAAGGGGATATCGCCGTAGAAAACTTCTTGTTCCTTGATGTCGCGGATGGTCTT
>JBGQHF010000018.1:0-40960 GCA_041497835.1 Terriglobia bacterium | reverse complement strand
CTTGCGCGAATCTTTTCTCGCCCTCGTGCATTCTTGATGCAAACAGCGGACGACGCGGCACGGCTTCGCGCGTTGGGCGCGCCTCCGGATAGGGTAGTCATCAGTGGAAACCTCAAGTACGATCAGGAATTGCCGCCAACCTCGCCCCTTTCGCAATGGCTTGAACGGGAAGTCAATGCGCGGGGCCGCCGTCCGCTCGTCGTGGCGGGCAGTGTCGTCGCCAATGAAGAGCCGCTTGCGCTCATCGCCTTCGGCACGGCGCAAGGTGAGCACGCGCGCGCACTGCTTGTTCTTGCTCCGCGCAAGCCCGAGCTCTTCGATGCCGCCGCGGAGTTCATTGACGAATCACATCGCCATTTCGTGCGCCGGTCGGAATTGCCGATCCCCGGCCCGCGGGACACGTTTTCGCCCGCTGCTGCCGCATCCGTCGGAATCCCGGACAATGTGACCGTGCTCTTGCTGGACAGCATCGGCGAGCTCGCTTCGCTCTATCGCGTCGCTGACGTGGTTCTCGTGGGCGGCTCGCTTGTCCCGGCCGGAGGGCACAACATTCTCGAGCCTGCCGCTTTCGGCAAGATTCCCGTCTTCGGCCCGCACACCGAGAATTTCGCGGAGATGACCGCGCGGTTTATCGAAGCAGGCGCCGCCATCCGCGTGGACAGTCCGGAAGACGTCGGCGTGGCGTGGATTGACCTGCTCAAAAATCCGGCCCGCATGCAGGAGATGGGCGCAAGAGCCCAGCGCCTGGTCGAAGAAAGCCGCGGCGCAACGGCGCGCGCGCTGGAGGAAATCGCGCGGCTCCTCCCGATACAGAAGACCGAGAGTGTCTCGGCAAGCGGGCGGGCAGGCAGAGCGGGCGGAACTGCGTGACGAATGTGCCTCCACTCTTGCGTGTACTGCTCTGGCCGTTTTCGGCACTGTACGGGGTCATCGCCCAGCTTCGCGCTTGGCTCTACGCGCGCGGAATCCTCAAACAGAAGAGGCTTCGCGGTACTGTGATCAGCGTCGGCAACCTGACTGTCGGAGGCACGGGCAAGACACCACTGGTCTTGTGGCTCGCCGAGAGGTATCTCGCCGAGGGGAAACGAGTCGCGATCCTGATCCGCGGCTATAAGGGAACGGACAACACAAGCGACGAAGTAGAGGTATTGCGCGGCCGGCTGGGAGATAGAGTCCCTATCGGGGTCGGAAAAAGCCGCTATCAGCAAGGTCGAAAGCTCGAAGCGCAGGGTTACGACCTCTTTCTCCTCGATGACGGCTTCCAGCACTTGCAGTTGGCACGTGACGTCGACATTGCTCTTATCGATTGCTCCCGGCCACTGCATATGGAAAGCCTGCTCCCCGCGGGGCTGCTCCGCGAGCCGCTCTCTGCCTTGAATCGCGCCGATCTTGTGGTCTTCACGCGAGTGGAAGCTGAACCCGGCGTGCGGGAAGCGCTTCAGCGGTTAGGGGGCTTCCCGATCTTCCCGGCTGAGACGCGGCTTCTCGGATTTCAACAACTGGACGGGGAAAGTAATTTGCAATACCTGTCTGAAATTGGTCCCGGTCCATTTTTCCCCTTCTGTGGAATCGGCAATCCTGAATCGTTCTTCTCCGATCTGCAGCGCTGGCATGTGCCCATCGCCGGGCGTCGCGCATTTCGCGATCATCATCGCTACTCGCGAGCCGACGCGCAGGCCGTGGAAGCAGCGGCGGAAAAGGCCGGCGCTACGGCGCTGGTCACCACGGAGAAGGACGCCTGCAATCTGCGAGGTGTTCACTTCTCTCGCGTAAATGTTTACGTGGCCGTAATCGAGATGAAGCCGAATTCCGAAAGCGCGTTCCTTGCCGCCATCGAGAGCAAATTGTCGGCGCGGCGCGAGGCCACGGCATGAAGGTTCTCGTCCGCGCCACAAACTGGGTCGGCGATGCCATCCTGTCCCTGCCTGCGCTTCGCGCCATCCGCGAAAAATGGCCTGATGCCGAGCTCAGCGTTCTCGCTCGCCCGTACGTCGCCGACATTTACCGGGGCCAGGATGTCGCGGATCATCTCATCCCGTACGACGTTAGCGGCCCACACCGCGGCTGGCGCGGCCGAGAACGCCTCGCGAGAGAGCTTCGCGCATCGCGCTTCGATCTCGCAATTCTGTTCCAGAATGCCTTCGACGCCGCCTGGCTTGGCTGGCGCGCCGGCATTCCCGAGCGTGTGGGGTACGCACGTGACGGCCGAAGCCCTCTTCTCACAAGGGCTATTTCCGTGCCGCGCCCCGGTGAAATTCCCGCCCACGAGCAGTTCTACTATCTCGAACTGCTTCGGCGTGCCGGCTGGATCGAGCAGCTTCCGCACCATCCTTCCATCTCGCTGCAGGTGTCCCCCGAATCCCGCAGCAGGAGTGAGGACACCCTCGTTCGCGCCGGGGCTCGGGCGCAACACCCGCGAGTGGCCATCGGAGCAGGAGCCTCCTACGGCTCCGCGAAGTGCTGGCCCCCGGAAAAATTCGCCGCGGTCGCGAATGACCTGATGGAGCGTTTCGATTGTGATGTGATACTGTTCGGCACGCCTGCGGAAGAAAACGTCGCTCAGGCTATCGCCGTGGGAATGAAGCGCGCCCCCATCAATCTGACCGGCAAGACCGCCATTGCTGATTTGCCTGCATTGCTTTCCTGCTGTCAGATCTTCATCGGCAACGATTCGGGCGCTATGCATGTCGCCGCTGCCGTGGGTCTGTCCGTGGTGGCGATTTTTGGCCCCACCGACCCCGGCGGCACCGCACCGGTAAGCCCCATGTGCACCATCGTTCAAGAAAAGCCACATTGCAGCCCCTGCTTTCTCCGGTGCTGCCCGATCGATCACCGCTGCATGACGCGCGTCGCCCCAGAGGTCGTCGCCGCTGCTGCCCGCCGGTGGCTGGAAGGGAGCCAGATCTCCCATGCCTGATGCGCCAGCGCTGCGCCCGGCCGTTTTTCTCGACCGCGACGGCACCATTTGCGAGGAAGTCGGCTACTTGAATCACATCAGCCGCTTCCGTATGTTTGACTTTGCGGCGGCTGCCATTCGCAAGCTGAATGAGGCTCGCGTGGCGGTGTTTGTCGTGACGAACCAGTCCGGTGTGGGGCGCGGCTTGTTTCCCGAGTCGCTGGTCGAACAAGTCCACGCAGAAATGAAGCGGCAACTCGCAGGGGTGGGCGCAAGGCTGGAGGACATTTACTATTGCCCGCACCGCGCCGATGATGGTTGCGACTGCCGCAAGCCGAAACCCGGCCTGCTCGAGCGTGCCGCCCGGGAGCATCAATTGGACCTGCGGCGCTCCGTGATTGTCGGTGATCGACATGCCGACGTGGAACTCGCGCACCGCGTCGGCGGGCGCAGCGTCCTTGTCGAAACGGGCTACGGCAGGGGGGAACTGGAGTGGAACGCCGCGAAGTGGACGGCAAGGCCTGATCACATCGCGCAAGACCTCGCTCACTCCGTCGAATGGATCTTGAGGCATATCGGATGAAAAAGCGTAAAAAACCGGCGAACACAGCTCCCCCCGCGGTGGACTATGCGGGGCTCTCCGATTTTGTGGAGCGTTTTCCTTCGAAGAAAATTCTCTTGTACGGCGATTGCGTAGCCGATGAGTTTCAGTTCGGCGAGATTGCGCGTGTTTCCCGGGAAGCGCCCGTATTGATTCTTCGCCACCGCGAGACTTATCTCGTTCCCGGCGGCGGCGCCAATGCCGCGAATAATCTGGCTGATCTGGGTGCCAAGGTCTTGCTTGTATCGGCCGTCGGGGATGATGCGGCGGGAGAGGCGCTGGTCGCCTATTTCCGCGCCAAACGCGTTGACGTCTCGGGTCTGGTGCGCGTCAAAGGCTGGACGACTCCGGTCAAAACGCGCATCCTTGCCGGCTGGCCGCACACAAGGCACCAGCAGGTTTTGCGCGTCGATCGCGAGCCGCGGACAGAGGTTCCCGTGGATGCCCGCAGCAAGATCGAAAAGAAGCTGCTCGAACGGGTTCGCGCTGCTGATGCCATTGCGGTCTCCGACTACGGATTCGGGGTTGCGCGGCCCGATGCGGTTCGCCATGCGTTGCAGAAGAGAAAAGCCCGGATCATTTGCACGATTGACGCGCGTAGCGGTCTCACGGCCTATAGCGGCGCGGGGATCACGACAGCCACACCAAACGAGGCGGAGCTCGAGTCGCTCCACCACACACTCATCGGGCAGAAACTCCCTGAACTCGAACGCTGTGCACGCGCAACTCTCAAAGCCATGGGGTTGGAATCTCTGCTCGTTACCCGCGGGCGCGACGGCATGGCTCTGTTTGAGGACGGGAAGCCAACGGCTTACATACCCATTCATGGAGGCGATCAGGCGGTGGACGTCACCGGGGCGGGCGATACGGTGTTGGCCACGTTCACGCTTGCCCTCTCCTGTGGGGCGTCCCCGCTGGAAGCGGCACACCTGGCCAATATCGCCGGCGGACTCGTCGTGATGAGGCGGGGGACGGCCACGGTGCGGCGGCCAGAATTGCTCGCTGCGATCCGCACTGAGGTGACGGGTTCCTGAGTGATGGAAACTTCGGCGCAAAAGATTCTGCCGCGGGAAGTACTGGTCTCGCGCCTGGCCGGGCATCGCCACCGAGGCGAGAGGGTTGTCTTCGCCAATGGCTGCTTCGACATCCTGCACGTGGGTCACGTGAGGTATCTCGAAGGCGCAAAGCGCGAGGGCGACGTGCTCGTCGTGGGCGTCAATTCGGATTCGAGCGCGCGTCCCCTGAAGGGACCGGGGCGGCCTATCCTGCCGGAAATGGCCCGCGCGCAGCTTGTCGCCGCCTTGCGGGTTGTGGACTACGTCGTGATTTTCCCGGAACCCAATGTCGAATCGCTTTTGGCCGATCTGCGCCCCGACGTACACGCGAAGGGCACCGACTATACCCCGGATACGGTGCCGGAGCGCGAAGCTGCGGCGCGGCTGGGTGTGCGCGTCGCCATCGTGGGCGACCCCAAAGAGCACTCGACGCGCGACCTCTTGGAAAAAATCCGCAAGGCGCCGTATGCCTGAGCCGAGATTCCTGGTCTTGCGGCTGAGTTCGCTCGGCGATATCGTGCACACATTTCCTGCCGTCTCCGGACTCCGGAAAAGTCTTCCCGGCGCGGAGATCGTCTGGCTCACCTCCGAGCGTTGGCGCCTGCTCGTCGAGCGCAGCGAACTGGCGTCCTCCATCCGGACCGTGGATTCGCGTTCCTGGAATTCCGTGCGCGATGCGATCCGGGGGATTCGCCGGGAGAATTGGGAGGCCGCCATCGATTTCCAGGGTTTGTGGAAGACGGCGCTGCTCGCCTATTTCGGCGGAGTGAAGCGCCGGATTGGCTTTGACTCGAGCACGATTCGCGAATTCGGCGTGCCCGTCCTCTACAGCGAGCGGGTGCAGGTGAGGACCGCCCACATTGCGGATCAAAACGGGGAGCTCTCCCTCCGTGCGGGCGCGCGAAACGGGGTCGCGCCTTTTACGCTCCGCGTCGCTGCCGAGGAAGAAAAGGATTGGAAAGAAGAGATGGGTCGTTACGGCCTCGATCGCTATTGCGTGCTCTGTCCCGGCGGCGGGTGGAGATCGAAGTGCTGGCCGGCGGAACGTTTCGGCGCTCTCTGTCTCCGGCTCCACGAGGACTTGGGGATGCGCTGCATCGTGAACTATGGCCCGGGAGAAGATTTACTTGCGGAATCGGTCCGTGCGGCGAGTGGGGGCGCCACGCCGGTCTTGGATTGCAGTCCACTTGGCCGCTTGTTGGCGATGCTCCGGAGCGCGGCGCTTGCGGTCGGCGGAGATACGGGCCCACTGCATCTCGCCGTTGCGCTGGGAACGCCCGCCGTCGCCTTGTTTGGTCCCACGGATCCCGCGCGGAACGGGCCTTACCCTGATGCAAACATCGTTTTGCGCAGCCCGAACGCGCGCCGAGATCACACACGGCGTGATTCACCCGATCTGTCCATGCTCGAAATTTCCGTGGATTCCGTTTTCGACGCCGTTCAGCGGCGTCTTGAGGCCGCGCGATGAGTTCTCCGGCGAATTTCTTCACCAGTTGTCGCGTGCGGCTCGGGTACCCCGTTGCGCTCGTCGTGTTTTGGTTTGCCCGGCCCACGCCCCGCATGATCTTGCTGGGATCCTGTCTCGGCGTGATTGGGTTGTGGATCCGAGGATATGCCGCCGGTTACCTGCACAAACAAGAGAGACTTGCCGCCGCTGGCCCTTACGCATATACGCGCAACCCTCTTTATTTCGGGAGCGCCGTTCTGATGCTCGGGCTGGCCCTCGCAGCGAATTCCTGGATTTCGTCGTTCGTGCTCATTGGATATTTTGCCGTCTTCTACTCCATGGTGATGCGGCGCGAGGAAGAGGAACTTCGCCAAAACTTTGGTCCCGCGTTTGAGCAATACGCTCGCTCCGTGCCGCTTTTCTTCCCGCGAATCAGGGCCGCAAGCCGGGAGGAAGCGGACAGCGCCTCTTTCTCCTGGGCGCAGTACTGGGAAAATCACGAATACCAGGCGGCGATCGGTTTTCTGCTAGTGTTGGGGATTCTCGTCCTCATCTGGGCTGCCCGCTTCGCCTAATGGCCGCCGTGGTACCTCTGCCGCGCAGGCTACATAGCAATACACCTCGACCCGTTCCCCGTCCGTCAATACGTGAATCGCGCCGTTCAGGTCCGTTCGGAAAACGCGCACGCCGGCGCGTTCGAGGCGCTCTAGAACTTCCGGGCTGGGATGGCCGTAGGGATTATCGGCCCCCGCGGAAATGATCGCCACTTGTGGCTGTACGCGGTCCAGAAACTCCTCCAGGGTCGAGTTTTTGCTTCCATGATGACCTACTTTCAAAACGTTCGCGCGCAGCGCATCCTGCGGTGTCTCCGCAGCGATTTCGCGTTCCGCCTGTTTTTCGATGTCTCCTGGCAGGAGGATCACGCGCTTCCCAAACGTAAAGCGCAGCACGAGTGAGTCATTGTTCTTCGCACTAAGCGCAAACTCCTCTGGCGCAATCTCGGGCCATAGGACCTGGATGCGCACTCCGTCCCAATCCATTGCATTTCCCCGGCGCTCGTGCTGGATCGGGATGTTTTTCCGCCGGGCAAGCTCTTCCAATGCCAACTGCGCGGCCGAAGAGACCTCACGCCCAATCCAGAGCTGTCCCACGGGGAAGTTTTCCAGAATTGCCGTAAGTCCGCCGATATGATCCTGATGCGCGTGTGTCAGCGCCACAATGTCCAGACGTTGAAAACCACGCGACCACAGATAGGGAGAAACCGCCTCTTCCCCGGGATCGAGGCCTGCATAATGCTCTTGCGGGCGGAACCCGCCAAAAGCTCCCCCGGAATCAATGAGCATCGTTTTCCCCTGAGGAGAAACGACAAACAGAGAATCGCCCTGCGCGACATCCAGCGCCGTTACCTCGAGCTTTCCAAAAATGGTCTCCGGCGGAAAGGGGTGCAGCGCGATGAGGGCCCCGCAAATCAGGAGAATCGCGACACACGTGCGCAGTGCCAACGTGGCTCTTAACCGTGCCGCAGCCGCAACCGTAGCCAACAGACAGAAAAACAGTACAAGAAGCCAGAAGCGTGGTCCCGGGATCCGGTAACTCCAGCGAGGCAGATGCGCGAACCAATTCGTGAGATGAACGAGCAGGCTGGTCAGCCAGATCAGGGGGAAAGCCAGCAAATGCGCGATCGGGCGAACCACTAGCCCCGCGCCAAGCGAGAGAAATCCAAGAGGCACGAGAATCGTCGTCAACGGCACGGCAACGAGATTAGCGAAGGGCCCGGCGAGCGTTATGCGGTGAAATTGCTGTGCCATCAGCGGCAGCATCCCGATTTGCATCACGAGCGAGAGGACAAATATCTCCCAGACTCGAAACGAGAAGGACAGAAGGGAAACCGCTCCGTTTCCGGTCCAGTGTGCTCCCCTCGCGGAGAAACGCGCCGCGACCTGCGTCTGCAGAGATCGCAGATCGATCCGAAGCTGGGCTTGTCGCGGCGGATGAGAACCGTCACGCGTGACGTCCCGCCAGCCTCGCAATGCTCGCGCGTAAGGTTCCACCGTGTGCGCCAGCCAGGGAGCTGCGATCCCGCCGATGCAGCCCATCGCCAAGAAGGAAAAATGGAAGCTGGGATCAAAGATTTCAAGCGGCTGCGCGAGAAGAATCAGCAGCGCCGCAAGTGCCGCGGAGTTCAGAAGGTCGAGCCGGCGGAACAGCATGCGGCCGAAAACGACGATTCCCGCCATCAACGCGGCCCGCAGCACTGGAGGGCGCTGTTCGACAATGCTTACGTAGGAAAGGAGAAGAGCAAGCGTAAGAAGAGAGAGCACGCTCTGTGGAAGGCGAAGGGCTTGTCCTCCCCAGAACAAGAATACTGCCAGCGCCGTTACGTGCAGACCGGCCACGACCAGAACGTGGTACGTGCCGGTAATCTGAAAGTTTTTTGATTCGTCGCGATCCACGAACGTGCGATCGCCCAACAGCATCGCCCGGAGGATCGCGGCAGTCTCCGGCGCTTCCGGAAAAAGCGCATCCAGAGTGTCCCGCAGCCGCGTTCGCGCCCGTGCGATCCAGTAGCGCGGTGTCGCCGGCGAAGTAGAATTTCGCCCCATTAGCTCGGCGGCCCGCAGGGCTGCGTTCAAGTGAATCCCCTGCTGCGCAAGGTACGCGCGGCGGTTAAACGCGCCATCGTCGCGATAGATCACGGGCAGCCGGGCCTTGGCAACAAAGGTCACTTGATCGCCGGCACGCAGCTCCGGCAATGCCGCACCGCCATCGGCCCTTGGGACATAGGTGAGACGCATTCCACCTCGCACGGGAAGCGAATCGCCATTGAAATCGACAGTGTTGAGGTCCACGTCCGTTCCGTAGCCCCAGGGAAGGCGGCGCGGCTCGTCCCGCAATCGGCCTTGCCAGCGCAGCGGCGTTGAGAGATCGAGGCGGTCTGCATTCAGGAGAGTCAGAACGTGATCAGGCGGCAGGGGCTGGCCCGCGACGCACGCGGAAATCATTCCCAGTACGACCCACGATACGAGGGAAGTCGCAACGGCGGCGCGCAGATGGTTTTTCAAGGCGAGGCCAACGCCGAACGACACCGCGAGGAGCGCAAAAAAGAAAAGCACGCGGAGTCCCAACACAGCAGAGAAACGGGAGAGGAAGAAATGCTGGCTGCCGAGGACGATTCCGCCCGCAAACGTCGCGGCGATCGCAACGGCAGGCAACTTCATGGAACGCACCTTAGGCGCACGAGTGTTTCGATGTGAAAAGTCTGCGGAAAAAGGTCGAAGAGATCCACGTTTGTGATTTCGTAGCGCGCGCCGGTCCGGCCGGTGTGCGCTTTGCTCTTGGGCGAGGCAGTCAGCACGGCGAGATCACGCGCCAGCGTCGCTGGGTCACAGGAAAGATACGCGATTTCAGGAGCACCGATCTGTGCCAGGCGGGCCGCGGCTTGTGCGCCGAGGCCCGCGCGCGGCGGGTCCAATACGACGAAATCGGGGCGAACGCGCGGGCGGCGCAGGAATCCGTCCGCCTGTTCGTGGTGCCACTGGATTTTCACGCCGGCCTCCTCGGCGTTGGCGCGCAGGTCGTGGGTCGCGGCAAGATTTGCATCCACGCTGATGACTTTCTGGAATGCCCGCGACAGCGGAAGCGAGAAAAAGCCAACGCCCGCGTAGAGATCGAGTGCCGTTCCGCCGGCGGCGTTCCGTGTCACCGTCTCCAGAAGATCTGCGGTGAGGAAACGATTCACCTGAAAAAAAGAAAGGTGGCTGACACGATAGCGAAAGCCGTTCACCTCCTGGTGGAGGAAACCGGGGCCGAAGAGTTCGAATTCCTGACTCGATTCATCGTGCAGCAGCAGGCTCTCGAGCCGAGGGATACTGCGCTGCAGAATTGTGGCCAGATCTGCCGCCCTTTTCGGAAACCGATCGACCGCGGCATTGAGGGCAATCTTATGGTCGCTCGAATCCGCGAAGGCTTCGACCTCTTTCAACTTCGCCGGTAATTCACCGGATCCGAGGAGCGCCTGGAGTTGTCCGAGGACCTCCGTTAGACCGGGAGACAGAACGGGGCACTGCTCGACGACGCAAACTTCCGAACTGCCCGGAAGAAAATAGCCGAGCGCGGGAGTCTCACCGGGGCGAACGGTCCACTGTGCCCGATTGCGGTAGCCCAGGGGAGGGGAAGCATGGTGCGTGACGGGACCATCCCATCGGATCCCGCCGAGCCGGGAGAGTGTTTCGCGCAGAATATCCGTCTTCAACGCGATCTGAGTCTCATACGGGATGTGCTGGTAGTGGCATCCTCCACAGGTCCCAAAATGCGCGCAGGCTGGCGAACTGCGTTCTTTTGCCGGCGTAAGCACTTCCAGAAGCCGCGCGCGGATAAGCTTTTTGGTCCGGGAGACGGGGCTCGCGCGGATTGTTTCTCCGGGTAGAACATACGGCACGAAGACGGTGTTGCCGTCGGCATGGCCGAGGCCGTCCCCACCGTAAACGAGTTTCTCAACCGGAAAACGCAATTCTTCAGGCATGGGAGTGAACACCATTCTCCGACACATCGCGGGTAAAGGAAAGGCAGCCCTCGGCCCGGCACGCTTAGGAGAAATAGTAGAGGCTCAACCGCGGCAGACGGAATTCTTCCAGCAGTCGTTTGTGGATGAACTGCCGCTCGATTTGCGCCAACTGTTCGGCCTTCATCCTGCTCCTGTAGGTGGAAAGTTGGCGGTCCATCTCGCGCCGGATGCGCAACATCAGTTCCTCATCGGCCAGGCTCGTCAGCGCGGCCTGCAGTTTGTCGTCGAGGACCGTCATCCGGCGCTCGAGATCCTCGAGATCCAGCAGACCAGGTTCGTCTAGACACCCTAAGCTCCCCTCGAGCGACTTGGCCGCTTCCGCGATCCGCGCGCGGATCTCATTCGCTTCGGGAGTGAGGTGCGCGCACGCTCTTTGCAATTGCTCAATGTTCCGCGTCATGTACGCGCGCAATCCTTCGCGGGAAAATGACTTTTCCGCATCCGCGCGGGTCTTGTTCGGCGGCGCGGCTCCGGCGGACGCTTCTTTCTCTTCCTCCGCAGCTTCGAGAACCGCGTCCGTGCAATAGGCGAGGCTTTTCAGGGGGCGTCCTGCTCCGCGTCGCGAGCGTTGGTAGCTCTCGAAAGCGCGGTCAATCCCTTTCAGGACTGCGGAGAGCGGGATATTGGCCTTCTGCCAGGTCTCCATGACCGCCCAATCGAGTGGCGAGACGAGCAGATGCGCGCCGCGCTTCCACCAAAAGTACTCTTCGATTTCACTGTAATAACTGAAGTAGTTCCACACTTCCATTCGGGGCCGTTCAGCGGTGCGATTTCTTCGCCGCAGCGGGCTTGCTGGCTGGCTCGGGCGCAGCGCGAGTTTCTCGAGCGGCGGGCTGATTTCTTTCCCAGATGAGGCGCAGGCCCTCGAGCGTCAGAAATTCGTCAATGGTCTCGATATGGCGTGAAGCGGGTCCGATCAGCGATGCCTGCCCGCCGGTGGCGATCACTTTCGTCGCTGGCCCCAGCGCTTCCTTCATCCGCTCGAGGATGCCGTCCACTAGGCTGATGTAACCGTAGAAGAGTCCCGCCTGCATGGAAACTGCGGTATTGGTTCCGATAATTTTCCCAGGATCTCGGATCTCTACGCGAAAGAGGCGTGCGGCGCGCGCGAACAAGGCTTCCGACGAAATCCCGATCCCCGGCGCGAGCACCCCGCCCAGGTACTCTCCACGCACCGAGATGGCGTCGAAATTGATGGCCGTGCCGAAATCCACGACGATGCACGGCCCCCCGTACTTCGTGAACGCCGCCACGCTGTTCACGATCCGGTCCGCGCCGACTTCCTGCGGATTGTCATAATGCACTGGCATTCCGGTTTTCACTCCGGGTTCCACGAAGAGCGCCTTGTGGCCAAGATACCGTTCCGCCATTCCCGCGAGCGTCCCATTCAGCGGTGGCACGACCGAGCTGATGATCACTCCGTCGATTTCGTGAGGCGCGAGCCCTGCCAGCGTGAAGAGGTTGCGCGTGAGGATTCCGTACTCGTCGATCGTCTGATCGCGAGCCGTCGTCAGACGCCAGTTCGCGATTAGTTCCTTGTCACGGAAGACGCCCAGCACGGTATTCGTGTTGCCGACATCCATCACCAGTAACATCTACTGCGCCTCCGCTACATCACCGGAAAGAACCGTGACCGTGCGGCCGTCGTCTCTCTTCACCTGCAGCATTCCCTCGGACGTCAATCCCGCGGTTGTGCCCGTAAGCGTCTCGCTGCCGTCGGTCACTCGGACCTGCTTTCCCCGCGCAAAACTGGAAGCCGAGCAAAAGCTCTCGATGACCCATGCGGGTCCTTCCCGTAGAAAACGATTGTAGTCGCTCTCGAATTGCCGCAGCAACCGCACCAGCAGTTCCAGCCGCGATTGCTTGCGCCCGCTTTCCATCCGGAGCGAAGTGGCGATCGCGGAGAGTTCCTGCGGAAACTTCATCTGGTTGACGTTTAGGCCGATTCCTACAATAACGAAACGTATCCGATCTGGTTCGGCGTGCATTTCGGTGAGAATCCCGCCGGCCTTGCGGCCGCCGAGAAGCAGGTCATTTGGCCATTTCAGGTCCGGCGAGAGCCCGGTCTGTCCTTCAATGGCCGCCCGCGCCGATAAGCCCGCGAGGAGCGGAAAAATCGCCGCCTGTCCTGGCGCAAGCCGTGGGCGCAGCAGTAACGTGGCATAAATTCCTGTCGCGCGCTCCGAATGCCATCTGCGTCCGGCGCGTCCGCGTCCGGCCGTCTGTTCCTCCGCGATGACCACCGCCCCTTCGGGCTCGTTGCTGTGTCCCAATTCGAGGGCCACTCGATTGGTTGAGTCCGCCTTGAAGAAATGATGGATGGATTTGCCGAACATGCTGCCGCGCAGGCTGCGGCGCAGCATCTCCGGCGTCAGGATGTCGGACACCTCTTCGAGAAAATATCCGCTTCGAGGCTCTCCCTTCACGCGGACTCCAAGTTCGCGCAAGCGTTGCGCCCAGCGCCATACGGTTGAGCGGGATACCCCGATTTCCTTGGCGATGCGTGCGCCGCTGATGACGATTGTGGCATTGTCAGCGAGCAGCGTCAGGAGCGCCGCGATGCGCCGGTCGGTCGTCCCGGGAAGAATCTTCTGTGTCATCGAAGTTGTGTTTCGGACGCCGTTTTTCACTCTGCGCCGGTCTTCACTTTCCTTGTCATCCCGAGCCCTGGCCTGATGCTGTCTAGCTCCGTCTCGCCCGCGCAGCTTACCCGGCAGTCAACGATTCCACAAGGAGGCTGAGGTTGGCCGCGGGCGCCGAATGAGTCAGCGCGCCCGAGGAAAGGAAATCCGCCCCAGTCTCCGCATAGGCGCGGGCATTAGCCAGCGTGATGCCCCCGGATATTTCGACGACGCAATGAGGCCGCGCTTGACGCACCAAAGAGACGCAGAGCGCGGCCTCTTCGACCGCCATATTGTCCAGCAAGACGGCGTCCGCGCCCGCAGCGAGAGCTTCGTTGAGCTCCGCTTTGTTTCGCACCTCTATTTGAATGGGAAGGGAAGCGGAATGGGCGCGCGCCTTCTCGAGGGCCTTCTGTACTCCCCCCGCAAGCCCGATGTGATTTTCCTTAAGGAGAATCGCATCGTAAAGGCCGAAGCGGTGATTCATACCACCGCCCATCCGCACCGCGTACTTTTCCAACGCTCGCAGGAGCGGCGTCGTCTTGCGCGTGTCGCGGATTTTGGCGCGGCTCCCGGCGAGCTGCGTGACGAACTGGCTGGTCAGCGTCGCGATGCCAGATAGATGAGCCAGAAAATTCAAAGCCGTTCGCTCTCCGGTGAGAATCGCCCGCGCCTGGCCTTCAATTTGTAGTAGGTCTCTGCCAGTGGAAACGCTCTCGCCGTCCTTGCAGAGCAAGCCGATTGTGCACCCCGGATCAAGCTCGCGAAATACGCGCTCGGCAAGGGGCAGTCCCGCACAGACGAGCGATTCGCGGGCCAGGATTCGCGCCTTCGCCGTTGCAGACGTGGGAATCGTCGCTGCGCATGTTACATCGCCGGAGCCGACATCTTCGGCCAGAGCACTGCGAATAAGCGATGCGATCTCGAAAGAGTTCCAGTCCATGTCGTGGTAGTACAGGCCTCAGCCTGTGCTCTTCCGTTATTTCCCTATCCACACAGTCTGAAGCTTGTGCACCATCAGGCGCCGCCCTCGAGCTGCGCCAGCCGCTGGCTGAGTTTTTCGTATTCGATCCGTCGTTCGGTGAGCGTGGCTTCCAGCCCGCGGACGATCGGCTCCGGCGCCTTGCTGCGGAATGCCTCGTCCGCCAGCCGCTGCCGTTTCGAAGAAATGTCCTTCTCAAGCCGTTCCTTCTCCTTGCGAAGGCGTGCCAGCTCGGCCGCCATGTCAACTGTCTCGGCAAAAACCACCCGCACATCAAACTGCGCTGTGGAGCGCAGGGTGCCGCCGGCGGCGGGCAATCGCTCCGCTGAAATGCGCAGTTCGGAAAGGATCGCCAGCCGCGTCACCGCGTCGCGATTGCGCTCTAGGACCAGCCGGATCCCGGCTTCGGTGCTTGAGAAATCTGCCGCGATCTTTCTTTTCGGGTCGAGCTTCATGTCCGCCCGGATGTTGCGCAGCTCGCCGATCGTTTTCTGCAGCAGCTCGAACTGGCCCTCGGCCTCCGGATTGAGCCACGCCGGCTTGGCGGCGGGGAATTGCTCGAGGGCGATCGATTTCGCGCCGGTGCGCTGTGGCAATTGATGCCAAAGTTCTTCGGTGAGGAACGGCATGAATGGATGCAGCAGCCGGAGGGCGCTCTCGAACGCAGCGAACAGATTCTTCCAAGTGACGGCCGCCCGCTCGCGGTCGGCGCCCGTAAGTTCAGGCTTGACCCACTCGATGTACCAATCGCAGAAATCGCCCCAGAAAAACTGGTAGACCCCCTGCGCGGCTTCATGGAATCGGTAATTCTCCAGTGCGTTGTTCACCAGTTCGATCGTGCGAGCCAGCCGTGAGAAAATCCACAAATCGCCCAGCGCCCATTGGCCGCCCCCCTCGTAGGGCGCGCCGGTGCGAATCTCTGGCGCGGCAAGGTCTTCGAGTTTCGCTCCGCTCTCCTCGAACTTGTCCAGATTCACGAATAGAAACCGCGCCGCATTCCAGATCTTGTTCGCAAACGCACGTGCGCCCAGGAGCCGGTCGTCGGAAAGCACGATGTCCGTTCCCGGAGCCGCCAAGGACGCTAGGCAGAATCGCATGGCGTCAGTACCATATTGCTGATTCAACGCCACCGGATCGAGTCCCGTCCCTTTGGACTTGGACATTTTCTCTCCGCTCGTTGTGCGCACGAGCGAATGGAGATACACGGCGCGGAAGGGAACTTTGCCTGTGAACTTCAGTCCCATCATGATCATCCGTGCGACCCAGAAAAACAGGATGTCGTAGCCGGTGATCAGCAGGCTCGTCGGGTAGTACTTCCGGAAGTCGGCCGTGTCTTCCGGCCAGCCCAGCGTCGAGAACGGCCACAGCGCCGAGCTGAACCATGTATCCAGAACGTCGGCGTCCTGCTCGATCTTCGCCGAACCGCACTTCGCGCACTTCGCCGGCGTTTCCCGTGACACCGTTATGCCCTTGCACTCGGCGCAGTGCCACGCTGGAATGCGGTGCCCCCACCAGAGCTGCCGCGAGATGCACCAGTCGCGGATATTGCGCATCCAGTTGAAATACTCTTCCCGGCGATTCTCCGGGACCATTCGTATCTCGCCGCCCTCCACGGCGGCGAGCGCCGGCCCCGCAAGTGGTTTCATCTTGCAAAACCATTGTGTCGACGCCCGCGGCTCGACAATCGTCCTGCACCGTTCGCATTGTGCGATGGCATGCATGTGGTCGGTGGTCTTTTCCAGTAGCCCCAGTGCTTTCAAGTCCTCCACAACTCGCTTGCGTGCCTCAAAGCGACCCAGCCCCGCATACGCGCCGGCCGCCGCGCTCATCTTGCCGTCGCCGGTCATTACGTCGATTTCAGGCAGCTTGTGGCGGCGTCCAACCTCGAAATCGTTCGGGTCGTGCGCCGGCGTGATTTTCACCGCGCCGGTGCCGAATTCGCGGTCCACCATGTCGTCTGCGATGATGGGAATCTCGCGTTGCATGAGCGGCAGCAGGGCCTTCTTGCCCACGAGGTGCTTGTAGCGTTCATCCTCCGGATGGACGGCCACTGCCGTATCGCCGAGCATCGTTTCCGGCCGCGTCGTGGCCACCACTAGATGTTCGCTCGTCCCAATCACCGGGTAGCGAATGTGCCAGAGGTGTCCCTGCCGCTCTTCGTGCACGGTCTCCAGATCGCTGAGCGCCGTGAGACAGCTCGGGCACCAATTGATCAGGTAGTGCGCGCGGTAGATCAGCCCCTCTTCGTAGAGGCGCACAAAAACTTCTCGCACTACCCGCGAAAGTTCCGGCGAAAGCGTGAATTTCTCCCGCGACCAATCGCAGGATTCGCCAATCTGCTTCATCTGCCGGGTGATCGTTCCTCCCGATTCTTCCTTCCATTTCCATACCCGGCGTTCGAACTCCTCGCGCCCGAGTTTCCGGTAGTCGATTCCTTGTTCGTTTAGCTGGCGCACCACCACCCGCTGCGTGGAAATACCGGCATGGTCCGTGCCGGGCAGGTAAAGAGTGTTGTACCCGCGCATCCGGTGCCACCGCGTCAGGATGTCGATTTCCGTGTGGTCGAGCATATGCCCGATGTGCAGCGACCCGGTCACGTTCGGCGGGGGAATGACGATAGAGAAGACGGGCCCGGGCGCGGCCGCGGTCGCGCGAAAGAGGGCTTCCTTTACCCAGAATTCCGCCCAGCGCGACTCGATCTGCTGCGGTTCGTAGGCTTTGGGGATTTCGCGCGCCATGCGACGTCTCAATCCTGCCTTTTCTTGGAGGATGCGCCGCTTCTGCGCGGCAGTCGTGCAGAGAAGAAAGCTTCACTATACGGGCGAGAACTCGCCCGCGTCAATCCGGGTGGAATTCGGGAAAAGTGGAAAAGGGAAGTGCTATTTCTTCTGTTCGAGCTCGTCGCGAACGATCGCTTCGACAACCGGCTTCAGGATTTCGCGCGTTACGGCCTGAAGAACCTCTGGGGTCATCTTTGCGAGAACTTTGGCCACCATCTCATCTGTGTTCGAGGCGGAGGCTGTGGATGGCTCTTCAGCCTTGGCCGGCTCGGGTTTGGGGGCTGCCTCATCTTTGATGGAAGGCATGGGAGCTACCTCCGTCGCGGCTTTCTCCGCGCTCTCTGAAACCTCAGGTTTTCCTGCTCCAAAGACAGCCGCCGGTTCAGTGTACGCGGGGTTTGATTGGGCAAAGTCCGAAGCCCTTGGCTCTGCTTCGATTGATTTCGAAGACTCCACCACATCTGCAACTACAGCATGCGCCGGAGTCACGTTCCATGTCTTTGCAAGCTGGCTGGCCTTTCGCGCTTCGGCATCCCAGGGATTGCTCGGCACGGAAAACCAGGAATTGGGCTTTTCTTCCTTTGCCGGCGGCGGTTCCGTGGATGCAGTCGGCGAGGACTCGTGCGCCGACGTTTCCGTTCCCCTGGGAGCTTCCGCGTGCGAAACCATTCCGTCTGCAGCTGCTGGTCCGACAGCTCCGTGCGAAGCGGAGGCCCAGTGTTCGGCGGCCCCTTTCGTTGCGGAGGCCCACCCATCGTCCGCGAACGCAGCACCCGGGGCGCTCCCCTTCGAGGTCTCCGCCGCCGGTGGCGCTGTCTGTTGTGCGACTTGCGTCGGTTCGGTCTGCGCGCTTTCCGGCGCGGTGGCAAATGCCGTGTCGCGCCAATCCCGGACAGTGGCTGCGGGAATTTCTGCCCCGAGCGATTCGTCCCCACCATCGCGACGCCAGTCCGCGTGATGCTCCGCCTCCTCTTCCTCTTCCGTTGCAGCGTCCGCTTCGGTTGGCGGGGCATTCCACGCGCGCTCCTCATCAAGCTGCGGGTGTCGCTCCACCAGAAAATTGGGATCCTCTTCTTCCGGGCTCACTGCTTGGCTGGTCTTTTCGTTCAAGGATTCCAGCAAATTCCCGAATGCCAGCGGTTGTGACCCTTCCGGGATCGTCACCCGCTGGGATGTGGAACGAAAATCGGATGGAAGCTGTTCCCCGGGTTCCGCAGCGGGAATGGGAATGCTCGCCAGAACGGGAGTATCAAATCCGTGTATGGTTGCTGGAGATTCCAAAGGGGCTGCTGGGGCAGTGCCTTCCCTCGTCGCAACCCCGGCTCGCGACAGCGCGGACTGCACCATCGAAATGAGGGGATCGGGCGGAACGAATGGTTTTTTCAAGACTCCATCGGCGCCGACTCTCTGCGCCTCCTGCTCATCCAGAGGATCGAATGCCCCAACGAGCAGGATGACCGGGATGTGCGAGAGTTTCCGGTCCGCCTTCACAAACTCACAGACTTCATAGCCGTTGCGCACCGGCATGAACACATCCGCCAATACGAGATCCGGCCGGATCTCCGCAATCTTGCGTACCGCCGCTTCGCCATTGCCAACCGCAACGACATCTATTCCCTGGTCCTTAAGGGCCAGAGCCACCATTTTTTGAATGTTGCTGTTGTCGTCAGCAACCAGAATTTTGGCCACGAAGCGCCCTCCGGGCGACCCTACCCGTGCTCGACATGGTCTTCAAAACCTATTGGAACACTGTGGATGAGAGGCGTCAACGCCGGGGGCAAGCCGGTGTGTCGCAATGGCATATGGCGGTGCGCGTATGCCCGGCACGCCATCCCTGAGTTCCTTGAGGCGGGGTACTGCCCATTACCAGGGAATAATCTTTCGCAAGCCCTTTTTCTTCTTGCTCGTGGATTCTTTCTTCTTATCGGCGGCGGCATTCTTGGCGTCAGCCGATTTCGTGTCGCCGCCTTGCGCATTGGCCTGATTTGCGGCGGGAGGTGCGCCCTTGGCGTCAGTTGCCGGGGACGTCGCAGAGGGATTCGCTGGCTGCGCGCCACTAGCGCCGCCGCTGGATGCATCGCTTCCGGAAGTGGCCGTATCTGGTTGGGGATTGCTTCCTGCTTCTGGTGCGGGAGCCTCGCTACCGGCCCCTCCCGTGGATTCTGCCTCCGTTGGAGTGCCAGTGCTGGCCGAACCGGTATTCGAGGAACCCGGTGTGACGGTTGCGACGACGGCGGTCGTCGAGCCACCTCCTCCGACGCTGTTCTGCCCGCCGCCAGTCTTCAGAATGTCAATCCCGGACGAAGCCGTTTCTGGTTCCAAATTTGGCTTGCCGATCGTAGCAGCCATGCTTACGTCCGGGGCGCTGCGAAGAATCCCTGTCGCTTTGTGGAATATGCCTGCGCGCCGGTGGTCGGCCGCCTGCTCCTGTTGCATCCGTGCAAGCGCCTGCGGGTCGGGCTGCGGAATCGGCGAGTTCAGAGCGCTCAGCCTCTTTTTCGCATCATCGGTGAGGCCGGACAGCGGGTAGTTGCGCACGATTCGCGCATAGTAGTTGACCGCGATATCTTTTCTCTCGTTTTTTTCGAAAATCGTGCCGAGCATCCAAAGCGCGCGGTCGACCCGGCTATACAGGGGATAGCGGTTCGTGACCGTCATCAGACGGGCGGCCGCGGCGCGGTACGATCCCTTGATGTAATAGAAATTCCCGATCCGGTAGTCGCCTTCCGCCAGTATTTCCTGCACTTCGCGAAGCCGCTGTTCTGCCTTCGGGACAAGCGGATCGGCCGGGTACTTCTGCAAAAAAGTCTGGAATTCATCTTCCGCGGCCCGCGCGTGTGTGCGGTCGCGGTCGGGCTTATCCAGTTGCTTGTAGTGTGTCATTCCGACCTGCAACTGCGCGTAGGCCGCTTCCGGCAGGAAGGGGAAGAAGACAATGAAATCCTTGTAGCCGGAAATTGCCTGGGCGAGATTGGCGGTCCCTGCCTCTTTGTAGAAGGAATCGGCGATCGACAATTTCGCCTTCGCCAAATACTCGCTGTCGGGATACGTATTGATTAGCGTCTGCAGGGTCAGCCGGCCGACTTCATGCCGCCCGCGCTTGATGTCCTGCAGCGCGCGGTCATACAAGACCTTGTCCGGCTCGGCGGAGCTATCCGTTTGGGCGGCAGTCTTTTTTCCGTGTTTCTTCTTTTTCTGTGCGTAGCCCGTGCCGGGGCTCAAGCCAATCAGCACGGCAAGCAATACCAATAGAGGACGACGCAAATCTTCACCTCTCCCAAACTTTCGGCCTGAAGGGTTACCGCCGGGGAACTGTATGCCCAGCCTTCAGACCCGTTGCAGGGCCGCATCCGCGGCTAGCCGTTGGAGTTCCTGCACGGCTGCTGCCGGGTCCTGCGTGTGAAACACCGAAGTGCCCGCTACCAGAATCTCCGCTCCCGCTCGTACCGCCTGCGGAACCGTGTCAGCGGTTATCCCCCCATCCACTTCGATGCGGAAATCAAGAGTATAGCGTGAACGCAGTTCCCGAATCTCGGCAATCTTTCGCCCCGATCCGGGTAGATAGTGCTGGCCGCCGAATCCGGGATTCACCGACATCACCAGGACCACATCCACATCCGCAAGAATCTCGGTCAGTGTGCCCACCGGAGTTCCTGGATTGAGGGCCACGCCTGCCCGGCACCCCTGCTCCCGGATCTGGTGCACCACACGATTCAGATGCGATGTCGCCTCCTGGTGCACCGTAATCCAGTTTGCTCCTGCCTCGGCGAACGCCCCGATGTACTGCTCGGGGTTCTCGATCATGAGATGCACGTCCAGTATGAGTTGGGTTGCCTTGCGGAGGGATGCAACCACAGGCACGCCGATGGATATGTTCGGGACGAAATGGCCGTCCATTACGTCCACATGGAGGAGCTTCACGCCCGCGCGCTCGACCGCCCGGACGGCGTCTCCGAGCGCCGAAAAATCCGCTGCCAGGATCGAGGGAGCGATCTCAACCGGCGAATGCGCGGCCATCACGCCGCAATTCTAGCACAGACCCGCGCGGACTGCGCCTGGTCGGACACATTGAAATGCAAAACCGGCAGCGGCCGGGAAAGGCCGCTGCCGGTCTGATGCCTTGCAGAAATTTAGAAGGTGGACTTATTCACCCACTGCACTCGCTGTACCGTCGCCGTCGTCGTGGCGTTCAAGAGCGCGCCGCTCGCTGCGACGACCGTCGAGGGAAACCACGGCGGCGCGAAACCGCTCTGTGCGAACCGCCGGTCGAAATACACGTTTCGTGTGGTTGCGTTGATGTTCTTGATGTTGTTCTGGATTCTGCCGCCCACAATCGTCAGAGTCTTGATCGCACTCCCGACGTTTATCAGGCCGCCTGTGCCGCCCTGTGCGACCGATGCAATCGAGGCATCAATCTCCAGGTTGCCGTTGGGCTGTTGGTTGTTGAGCTGGATATCGCCGGTTGCGGTGAATATCCCCAGGACCTGCCCGTGGTCGTTCGCCGATATCAGCGTATCCGCGGGCGTGCTTGAAGTTGAGGTCAACGTGACGGGCTCCGATTTGTACAGGATGTCGCCCGTAACCGTCACCGTGCCCTTGGCCGTGATCGTGAGCGCTGTAACGTCCTGGATTGCCGCTTTGCCCTGCCCCGCCCCTTGCAGCGACGTGATGTTTCCGTCCACATACAGCATGGTGGCGTCGCGCACGACCGCATTGGTGATAGGATCCCGCTGCGTGGGCACGCCCTGGATCGTGACCGTATTGCCGCCGGAGGTCATCACCGTCGTATTCGCCCCGATATCAATCGTGATGGTCGTCGTGGTGCCGCCCTGCACGATCGTGTAGGTCTGCCCCGTTGCGCCGCTCGGCGTAATCGTGATACTCGTCGCAGCGCCCTCCACGTAGATGCCGCCTCCGTTGAACTGATTGACCCCCATGCCGTTGGGCCCGTACGGCAGATACACGCCGGATGCGGCTCCCCCCACGGGATACTTGGTTTGGTTCACGTTCCGCAGACTGTTGTTTAGGTCAGCGTTTGTCACCGGAGCGCCGGGAATTGGCAGTTGCGTTATAGGGTCGATCAGCTCGCCTTTTCCGTCGAGGACGGAGCGCTTCTGATTGAAATCGTTCGAAGGCAGGGGAACAGTCGGCTGGTTGAGATTGAAGCCATTCTGGAAATTCGGCGCGATCGTCTGCGTACCGACCTTGTCCGATGACGCGGCTTTCTGGTCGCACGTGCCGGAGAATTGATAACCCGCGTTCGGCGAATGGCTGCCCACGGCATCGGTAAAGATATAACTTCCCGACGTTCCGAAGGTCCAGGCGCCGTTCGTAAAGCTGGGGCCGCTGATTATGCCCGGCACCAGGGTTCCGCCGCTGCAAATCGCCCACTGATCAATGAACATGCCCCAGGCGGCAAAGCTCGTTCTCACCCCTGCCGGCGCCCCAAGGTTGGCATTGATTTTGATGCTGCCTTTGTCTTCAAGGGTCGCCACTTCGCTGCCCTGCGACTGCCCAACGGCCGTGATTCTATAGTTGTAGAGATAGTGGTAGGCGGTGATGTTTCCGTTGACGTCCTTATCCACGGTGGGTTGCGGCGGGACCGTCACCGCCAGTGCCAATGAGGTGGGTGTCGCGGGCGTATTAACGACCCTGAAGCTCGTCGGCCACGAGCCCGCGGCCTTCCCTTGGTTGAGATTTGTTGACGCCCCATATGCCGCCAAGATGTTGTTCAGAACGAGGGCTTCCGTCCCCGCTGGTATCGGCGGAGTTGCCGCATTGATCACGCCGGGAACGGCTGCCCGCATCTGATCAATCATGGTATGCCGTGCGATGTTCAGGCCCGAATCCGCCGCATAGAAAGCACCGCGGAAATTCCTGTAATAGCCGTTGATCAGCATATCGGAGCTGACCGACAGCACCATCGTCAGCGCCATTGCGGTCATCAGCAACAGCAGCAGAAGCGTCGTGATCAACGTCACGCCGCGTTCCTCGCGGCGCATTTTCCCCTTCCGGGTCGTCGCTAGCGATTGCACGGATTTCTTCCTCATCGTTTGCCTCATTCTGTTGAATCTCTCATGCTGAGATTTCGGGGATTGATCACCACGGAGATGGCTTCGATCGGATACGGTCCTCCGTCGAATTGGTTGCGATACGTATACGTTGCATCGTTAATCGGCGGCGTTCTCCCGATCAGGGAAACGCGGACCGCTCGAATGGAGGAAAAGTCGTTGCCGTAACCGAAAGGCGGCGCCGCCGCCGCATTGAAATCGTAGAATTGCGTGCTCGTCGTCGCTCCATTCCACACCGATGCCCCGAGTTTGAACCCAATCACCTGCTCTGCAATCGCGTTGGTCACACCCCCTTGCCTTCGGGTCAGCTGGGGATTGGCAGGGTTCGTTGTGTCCACACTGTAGGTAATCGGGGAAAGCTTCAGCACCCAGTCGCTCGCGGTAAACGCGCTTCCCAGGACGCCGGCAGCGGCATTGTCGATCGGAACCAGCGAAATCGACAGCGGATCGTTGGCAGCCGTGTTCGTACCGTCGGCTCTGGTCCCGTTATGCGTGAGCTGGACAACGGCCCCCGCTGCCACCCCGTTGGCGGTCAAAACCGTCGTCGTCACCTGGAATCCATTCGCCGATACCAGAAGGACTTGATCGCCCCTGGTGAAATTTGCCGCATACTGCGCCGCTGTTAGAGGCGCGGGTGGAGTCAAGGAAATCGTGTTGAGCGTGGTGTCGGTCGCTGCGCTGGGGTGCGCGGGCGGGGTGCCTTCATCGGTCGCGATTACGTTCAGGGTATCGAAGCACGTCGGCCCGTAAGTTCTCGTCGCGGCGTTGAAGCAATTGACAGGCGCCGGATTGTTGACGATTGTCACGCCTACCGGCCAGCCCGGCACGTCTGCGCCGGTGTAGAAGCCGGTCCCCGCATTCGCCACGTCGATTTGCATCTGCGAAACGGCGTTCCGCAGCGCGATGTTCAGGCCCACTTGGCTTTGCTGCTGGCTGAACACCGGTGCGTGCCGCCGGAAGAGGCTGAAAGCCGTCCCCCCAACCACCAGAAACAATACTGTGGCAACCATGAGCTCTATGAGGGTGAACCCGTCCTGTCGGCTACGGGGAGCAATCCCTCGCGAATGATCCGAAGACTGACCTCGTCTGTATTTCATGGCCGCACCATACTCGTCTGAAATGTCACAGGTGGCTGCACCGTCGGATCCTCCAGGGCTATGAAGACCGTAATCCGCCTTACACCGACGATGGGCGAGTCAGCCTCGATGGTCCAGCGCCTCTTGAACGCTAGCGTGCCAACAGGAGGTGGCGGCACTAGTCCCACCGCTTGAATCACAGTTCCGTCCGGCTGGTGCGTGATCGTGGTATACGTGGTGTTCCCGCCAGCATCTCTGCCGTTGATGGTTTCCGAGAAGGCGCCGTTCCCCGAGGCTAACTTGACCTCGTCCCAGTACTCCACTGTCTGCGTTCCCAGTGGAGACGTGATCGACTTGGGCGGGGCGTCCGCCGTTATGCTGCCTTCGAAGGCATCTCCGACTGGAACGTACACGATCGGGTCGTTCCCCGGAAACCGGTTCAGGTCTTCCAGCTTTTCGGAAGCCAGCATCGCGGCCATGCTCATATATCGCGAGCGCGAGCCGTCGCCCACCATCCGGCTCATCAATGCCCCCATGGACACGAGCCCGATGCTCAGGAGAAAGATCGAGACCAGCGTCTCGATCATGCTGAATCCCTGTTGCCGGATCTTCCGGTTACGGGGTGACATCGATATTCCCGTAACTAGACACCGTTATCGTTTTAGCGCTTGGCATGGACGGATAGGAGTTATCGGTTATCGTAAAAGTTGTTGCGCCTGCGACTGGCAGGACTGAACCGCTCGGTCTGAATTCCAGGGTTGTGTCTTGGTTGACCGCCACCGCTGAACCGTAAATCGGAATTGGATTTCCAACGTTTACAAAGGGGCCTGCCCCTCCGGGCTGGTTTAACAACTGAAACGTCGCGGTTGCCTTGCTGATGGCGATCCGGTAGGGAATTCCCTGGTAGATCGCGCGATAGCGCGTGGACTGGATGGCGCCCGTGATGCTGGCGACCGAGGACCTCAGCCGGTAGACCCTGACTGCTGATTGCATCATCGGAATCGCGATGGCGCTCAGAACGAGCCCGGCCAGCATCACCACCGACAATTCGATCATCGTAAACCCGCGCTGCCGGTTCGCCGGCCAGCGCGTTGAGCCTTGCCCTTGGACACGCAAGCACATCATTGGATTGTCTCCATAAGATCTAGGGGTACTGAGCGTCCTAGTATCTTTGTCAGCCTGAAGGGTACGGGACTGCCCGTAGGGGGGGCAATGGTACGGAAGTACGGTTTTGGGCTGATGTCCTTGAGGTCTGCTGTTCCTGTGCGTAGCGCTCAACCCAGCTCTAGCCCGGCGACTCGCAACCGTCTCATCGGCAGATGGCGCTAACTTCTTTACTGTCTTCCTTTTCCGGTTCTGGAGGCCTTGCTCGGTGCGGCGCCGCCCGCCTGCGATAGAGATAGCCAGCCCACCGGCATCAAGTACAGTAAGAGCCAGGCGATCGCCTACACCTACGACCAGTTGAACCGGAAGGCGCAGAATTCCGGTGGGCTTGAGATGAAGCAACGACTGCGTGACCAAGGATACGTCTCCTTCAAAGGAATACTGATCCACCCCGACCTAGAAGACCTGCTGGAATCCAACGTTCACAACGTCGCGGAACTTGGGAGTTCCGGGAGGCATCTTGCTCAGATCCAGGAAGTCCGTATCGAAGGCATAGTTTCGAGTTGGAGGCGAGTAAACGGTACCGCAGCATTTGAAGACGCCGGTTGCATATTGAGAGTAGTACAAGCTGGCCATGGAGCCTCTATAGTTCAGCGTCTGGCCCCCCCAATTTTCCAGATACCGCAAGAAGTTGTGGACGCCACCGTCGGTACCGAAATCATCCGGAACGCCCGCGAACACAGGCTTGGGGAAATTGATGTTCTTGCCCGTCGCGATGGCCACGCGGTAGAAGCTCGTTGTTGCGGGACGGCCAACGATGGTTGCAGGACTGCTGAAGCTGGCCAAATCACTCCAGTTATTCGAGAGCAGAGTAACCGTATCGGCGATGACAGCCGAGGAGGCGTGAGGATCGCCAAAACCGGCCGCATCCGCGTTGTAGTTCCCTAGGATATAAGCCGGTTCTTCGCTCGCGAGCGTAAAACCTCCCAAATTGTTGTCCGGACGAACCGGTAGATTGCCGAGGCTGCCGTTCACCAGGCGCACGGCATGCCGTGGCCCGGAGACCCAGTTAACCCTCCCGGTATTTAGGCAGTTGACGGTTGCGTTTGGCAGACTGCCGGGCTGGGGGACGCCAAATCCAAGGCCGAGAAAGTTTGCGGCGTACTTATCCAACTGGGCATTTCCGTTCGCATCTTCCCCGACATCGAGAAAGCCATTGGGGTTGCCCGCGGCATCCGCCGGGTTGATCACGTCCTCAAAGCCATATTCACCGATCTTGACGTTGCCTGCGATGGGGCTGGGAAGCATGCCCCGGCGATCCGAGAGGTAGAGAACGTAACCGTTCTGGGATGTATATTCGGCATTGCCACCATTGACCCCGATAGTTCCCGCGAGCCAGCGCTTAAGATTCTTGACGTCGATTTCGACAAGATTCAAGACGCCACCAATACTGCAATTCGTAGTGACGCGCTGGTTCTCGCGGAATTCCCCCTCGCGGGCTTCGTACATATTGAGGGGATACCAGTTGTTCCGTGTAGCAGGACCAGTGATCACGCTGCCCGTCCCGGGGTCCTTCACTAGCTCAGTTCCCTCGATTATTCCATTGCCATTGCGATCGGCTTGCTTCTGAAGGATTAGGATGGCGTTGGGGTGGACGGAATTGGCGGAAGCAGCGCTTGGCGGATTCAGCCCGCGAGCGAAGCCGAGCTCCAGCCACTCCTTTGTAACGGCTAGGCTGGAACCGTCATTCTGGCGAATTTCGACGCGCAGATACCCATCGAGGAGATTCCAGGGTTGCGTAGTGGTCGTATTACCGCTGGCGTCTGTCGTGGAGGTCGCGGTCAGGAGCGGCGCATTTACGGGAACAAGAGTGGCTTCGCTGGGTGGGGGAATCACTGGGACGCGGAACCAGTTGGTTTCGCCACCGGGGCCTGTAAGCGTTGTAACTACGCCTGTTGAACTCTTAACCGTTGTTTTCACGCCCTCTGCGAGAAAAGTTTTGCTCGCCCCCGCGACGGGGACCCCGGTGGTGTAATCCGGGGCTGCACCGCTGGTCTTAACGTTTGCGAGGCGGATGTTTTGGGCGTCGCCCGCGCCGCCGGGAAGTTCCGCAGGATCATCGCTGAGCAGGACGCGAATTTGGGACTGGTTGTAAAGACGAGACTCTCCAACGGGTGAAGTGGGAGACTCGCCTCCGAGCGGACGACGAACAATCTCAATGGGGCCAATGCCTGCCTGGACGAAAGGCAGCGTGAGTTGCTTCGCTCCGGTTGTGCCGCTCAGGATCATGCTGTTGTAGGTGGAGGTTGAGAGAGAGCTCCACAGCGGGTTCACCGTTCCGGTTCCGCCATAAGGCGGAGTGGGGCCTAAGATCGAGCTGCCTTCATCGGGAGTAAGTTGGAGATTTCGACAAGCGGGTCTCGCGCCATCGCAGCCGCTTGGCGCTTTGGGGATCAAGACGTTTCCCGTTCGCAACTGGGCTAGTGTGCTGGCGCCGTTCGCCAATTGGTCGCGGACCACGTCACCTGCCGCGCGAAGCTTGCTGTGAAAGGCCAACGTGCTGCCGGCGCCCGCAGCCAAGAACAAGTTTCCATTTGTGTGCACACGGCCGTTAAAATCGAAGTTGGGGCCGGGAAAATAACTAAGATCGCTCTGAGAGAACACACCAAACTGAAAGACCGGAATCTGCGCGACCTCAACTCTGCGAATCAGGCGGGCTTCTTCGCCCGATTGACGGTCGGCGGTAACCTGGAGGCTCAGAGGAACAATCTGGGCCTGCAAACCTTCGTTTGGGCCGCTGCTGATAGTCTGGACTGTGGACGGGAGAGCTGCACATCCTCCCCCGGCCGGAGCGGGCACATTGAAGACATACTCTGGATAGTTCACTCCGACCACGATTTGGCTGGGTGCCAAAGCTTGGAGATTCGTGATGTCGCAATTGGTGGGGGCGGCTTTCTGCGCATATAGGCTTGAGAGATCGGCCATCATTTTTTCCATGGCGGCTTCGGCGCCGTAGTAGGCCAGAGTGTTGCCCGTGTCCGTGCGCTGCAAGTGTTGCTCGTGGTTGACTTTGTAGACGAGGGCCACCGCGATCGCGGACAGGAGTGTCAACAAGAGTAGGACGCCGATTAGGGCAGCGCCTTTGTCCGATCTGCGGGGACTTCTGGGAGACACGGTGTTGTTCATGCAAAATCTCCTCATGCCAGCTCCTATTGATATCGGTCGCGGAAGCTAAGATTTCGCGGACCGATGGAAGTGGACAAGTTCATACGCTGGACGTTGCCATTCACCCCGGCCCGGAAAGCCCGGCCCGTAATCCATATGTTGATTTTCCGGATCTGGTTAGGCTTCGGAGTGGGGGGAGCTCCCGAAGCAGCGTCGGGCAAATTGGCAATCAATGTGCTCGTATTGTCATCAACGATGTCATAGGTAAATTGCAGGTCTTCGATGTGTTCCCCAACCGGTACCGGAGGGTGAGCGCCTATCTGACGCATGAGACGTGAATCCGGTCCATCCACTGTCGCCAGAGTCTGGATGAAATACGTGATCATCACGAGTCGGGAGACCCTCGTTGCTGGATATGTAGCGGGAACGGATAGCGGCGTGGCAATGGCTTTAATGTTTCCTGTGGGCGCGGCTTTCTGGTTGATATTAAGAGGATCCCCGCCGAAATCGATTTTCGAGCCGGCGACCGAGGTCACCACGCCGACCGCGGAACCGATGCTATTTTGCAGAAGGACCACGTCACCGGCTGTAATTCCAACCACGGGATCCGTGACGGCCGGAAGCGTCCCTGCGGGCATGGTGAGGCTGCTCCCATCGGCTGCGATGTTGGTGGTCGAAAACGCGCTCCAATCCAGATTGGGATCGACATAGGTAATCTTGATCGCATCGCTCGGTTCCGTGATATTTGGACCCGTATTATTGGCAGGAGTTACCTTGTACAGAAGGCCCTGCGTGAAGGCATTGTCTCCCGCTATATAACACTGGGTGGGATCGCAGGCAAAATTCGGATTAACTCCGCCCGTCGCGAGAGAAGGGATAGGAATTCCTCCCAGGGGGACACCGGTGCCAGCCTGCGACAAATCGCGCATGAGCTGGTTGATCGCAGCCCGGACTTCGGTTTGGGCTTCGGAGCGCTGCACCGTCAGGTCCGACGTTTGGATAGACTGCTGAAAGAGCCGAAAACCTGCGCCCATAATGATCATCGTGATCAACATGGCCACCAGAAGTTCCGTCAGAGAAAATCCGTTTTCTGATTTTTTGGACAAACGTTCCATTTCCAATTCCCTCACTGATATCGCGAGATGTAGCCCGTCACGGTGCGATCGCGTACGCCCCGGCCCGGCGCAGTCACGCGGACGGTTACGGTGATCAACCGGAGATCGGCATTCACGCTCAGGTCGGGATTCGTGACCGGCTGAATCAGGATCTGGCGTTGGAAGTTGATGAGAGGCACAATGACGTCATCCGCGGTGCCCAGGATGCCGTCGTTCCCGGGCGAGGTCTCGCTATCGAGTGTTGTCGTGTCGCTGGTTGTTCCGACAATGCCGTTCGCTCCCGGAAGGTACAGCGGTTGAAAACCGTCGTTGAATATCCCTCCGGCTGACTTGTTTTGGATTCTGGCAAACCCTACCGAAGAATCGTTGCGCGCGCTGTATACGCCCTCAAGGGCTTCATGAGCTTTTTGTTTTGCGATCAGGTCTTCTCGGGTGTACTGAAGAAACGTTAAAGACTGCGCGAAAAGTCCTGCCAAGGCAACCAAACCAGTGACAAGGATGACCGTGGCGATTATGGCTTCGAGGAGTCCAAACCCACATTCGCGACGTAGGAATTGCATTCTAGTTTGGCGCGGGAGTCTCATTGCTTCCACCGCTTTGATCCATCAGACTTTTGCATCAACGTCCATCCCTTGGAGCGGCCCGTGGAACCGTACAGGGAAACCGCTCGACTCGAGAGAAGTTCATTAGGGTTGGCGAGGTACACGATGCCGTTATTAAGCCGATTGAGCCCGTCCAAAGCTCTGCCGTCCGGTTGGAAGTAGATTTGGGTCGCCCCGCCTCCGTAGTCGATATCGAAATCGATTGCCGTAGCTCCCGTGCCAAAGCCGTCTGGCACTGCCCCTGCGGCTGTCGGGATTCCCGGGAGGGCCGAGAATTGAATGACTTGCGGCAGAGTGAGCGGCGGCTGCGCCGGCGCGAATGCTGCCGCGCTCCCACTGACCGTTGCTCTTAGATTTGCCGGCGTCCCCACGTCGAGCTGAATCGTCTGCGGAGGCACGAAGGTGAGGCGATAAATTCTGCGTTCGTCGATGGCGCGTTCGTGTGCGCGGCGCATTTCGCCGAGGACCAATTCAAGGGCCGCATCGGCTTTCGATTTCCGGAGCGAGGGCAAGATATTAAAAATCGCCCCGGCAGAGAGGATTAGAATGATGCTGACGACTACCAGCATCTCCAGCGTTGAGAATCCGCGCTCAACCGGCCACACTGGCGCGCCACTCTTTTTGTGCATCGAATCTCTATCCATATCGTTCCGTGCTTCTCTCTCCTTCCTCTTCCAGAAATGTCAGCGGCTGGGCCTTCACTGGCTGCAGCGAAATCGGCAGCGGAAAGAGGAAGCAATCTGGAGGGGATACAGCACGTTCGGTTCCAGGGGCCAACTCGCAATAAGTTGCTCACAATAAAGACTTTGCTCTTGTGGACTCGCCCTTACGGTCTCGGGGGCAGATGTCCGATGTAACAATTTGTAACAGGTCAGGTCTGACCCCACCGCGGGTCAAGCGACAAAACGCGCGCCGAAGACGATAGTCAAAAGTCTTCGTGTCTTTTGGGTTGCTGCGAATGGGTTTGGCCCGGGGTTGGAGGCGGGCGCGTCTTGCGGCGGGCATCAACCGCAGAGCCCGCTCAGTTCGCGACGGTTAGTTCGACGGTCGAGGAGGCCGCGAGCCGCGCGCCCGCTGGCGGCGTCTGATCGATCACTGCCCCACGCGGCCACTGTGGTGCCGTGACGTAGTTTTCCTTGTGCCGAATGCCTACAGGATCGAGCCGGCGCTGCGCTTCCACTTCGCTCAGCCCGATCAGGTGCGGCATCACAAAGGCGGCTTCGTGAGAAGTTTGTGCGACGAGAACGTTCACCTGCGGCGTTGCCGCACTGCTGCCTGGCCGCGGATTCTGGATCACCACGGTATCGCTCGCGCCATCCGGCAACGTCATATTCGAGACTTCGCCGATTTGCAGGCCGGTTCGGAGCAGCTCAATCCGTGACGCGCGCAGTGTTTTTCCTTCGAGCGGCGGTATCGAGAGCTGGCGCTGCCCCAGGCTAAGGACCACGTGCGCCTGTTGCGAGACCTTCATCAGCAAGCCCGGAGGCGGCGTTTGCCGGACCACCACGTTTATCGGCAGTTCGCTGTACACGCGGTCGGCTACGCTCAAGACCAGCCCCTGCGAGCTTAGCAGCCGGCTCGCTTCTGTGACGCCCTTCCCGACCAGGTTCGGCATCGTCACTTCGCGCCCATGTATGGCGATGCGCATCGCCGTGACAGCGCTCAGGAACGCGGCCGACGCCAGGATGAAGACGAGGAACACTATCCGGCTCAGCCGTTCCAGGCGTTCCCGCAGCGGCATGATGCGGACACTGTCGGGCGGCGCGGGTTCGTCAACGGCAGCCATGCTTCAGCGATGCTCCTTCGCCACGGGGGGTGGCGGGGGATAGTCCGGCAACTTGTCTTTGCTCGTGTCCGCGCGCTTCACTTCAAGTTCGTCGAAGAGCACGGAAGGACTGATGACCGTCGTCGGCACACCGCCGGCGCGATTCGAGACCAGCGCATCATCGCCCGCGGCGATCAGGTTGTTTCGCAGCGTTCGCGTGTCGAGTTCATTAAAGACGGCGCCGCGCACGAGCTCTTCATGGCCGTCCTTCTCGAAAACGCGGTAGAGCAGCCGCGGCGAGTTCACCGGGCCCAGCGTCTCGACGCGATACCCGTAAGGTTTCCCCTGCGCGCGCAGCATCTCTCCCATTTGCTTCCGCAGAGTGCTGACCGGCTGCGGCTCCGATGTGCGGATGAAGAGATTCCCGATGCTTGGCTGGGGGAAGACGCCGGGAGCGGCGCGGCCATGGCCGTTCGACGCGGGAAGGTCGCGAATGGGCTGGCGCCCGAGGAGATAGCTGGTGAGGGTGCCCTTGTCAATCACAGTCACTGCCTGCGCCCGCACCCCCTCGCTGTCCAGTTCATAGGCGCCGGTGAGGCTCGTGCCCTGAAACTTCTTCGTCGTTGGATCATCCACGATCGTAAGGAAGGCCGGCAAGACGCGGCTCTTGTAGCTCGTTGCAAAAGCGCCGCTGGTGCGGTTGGGTCTGCCCGGCTGGGGTTTCCGGCCGAGAACATTGGAGCCAATCAGAGCGGCGAACATGTCGTTGGAGGCGTCCGCTGCAAAGAGCACCGGCCCGCGGTACTCCTCTTCCGCGATGGGCGCATCGCGAAGCGCCACGAGTGTCTCGAGCATCTTCTTTGTTTCGGCGAGGAGCATCTCGCGAGTCGGCAGCTCTTCCTGCCGTCCCACGGTCCAGTAGGGATTGCGGGTGAGGCGCATCCCGTCCGCGGCTTGCGTCGAGCCGTTGAGCGTGACCGTATAGGTGGCGCGGCCGGATCGAGTGACCGTCCCCTCGGAATTGACAAAATATTCGTTGATGGCCGTGAATCGTGCCGATGCGGAGAGAGACTGCACCGCGGGAAATGGATGGTACAGATTCGTCGCCTCCTCGAGAATCCTCCGCCAGGCGGCGGCGTCCACTTGAAGCTGGACGACGTCCCCGACGGATGTCGTCGGAGTTGCGCGGGCGAAGTCGTCCAGGGGGTTGGCATCTGCTGCAAACTGCTTCATGAACGCCTGCTTTTCGGTCAGCGCTTCGCTGGCGGCCTTGTACGCCTCGTCGGTGGCGAGCCAGATCTGATGCCGCAGGGCAATAAGATCGTTGTCGAGCGGCACGATCTCCGTCTCGCCCATGCCCTGCCCGAAAAAACTGTCCTGTTTGTAATCTCCGACGCGGACCACAACTCGGAGCACCCGGGCGCGCGCTCGCTGTTCCTCGCGCACTGCGCCAAACGCTGCCTCTGCCAGGAAATCGGTTACTTCGTGGACGCGGTACTCGATGTAGTAGGGCGCCTGGACCTGGTCCATCTTCAATTGGGATTTGGAACGCTCGAGTTCAGTGAGGAGCGCTTCCAGCAGGGGATCGCCTGCCGCAGCGGCGCGCGCACCGTCCAAGGCGCTTGTCTTCGGCGCACTTTCGTCGGCTGCCCCGACCACGGTGCCAGGGAGCATCAAAACTGTGGCTATCAGAATCAAGAATGCGTGAGGGAGACGTTTCACGGTTTCACCTCCGCGCTCGGAGCGGTTTCTTTTCCAGCGGGGTGCGTTTCAAAGCCCGGCGGGGGCAGAAGGGGCGGCCGCGTGTGCGAGTGCCCTCTTTTTTGAACTTCCAATTCCGAGAAGAGCATTGCCGGCGCAACGGCCGCGACGGGGACGCTTCCCGATTCGGCGCCGCATACGCCGTTGAAAACCTGTTCTTTGTCGCTGGTGAGAACGATCCGTGTAAGTGCCGCGAGCGGCGTGCCGACAATGTCCACGCCGCGCACGAGCTCGTCCGGACGCCCGTCGGCATAAATGCGATAGACCATCACCGGCAGGACCTGAAACGCCTGCGGCAGGGAACGTGTCGTCAGGGTGAAACCGCCCTGCACGTCTTCGAAGTACAGGCCGTAGGGCTTTCCCTGCCTCTTCACTTCCTCGAGAAATCTTTTGCGCAACTCCGTCTCCGGGACCGTTTGCGAAGAGGTGACGATCAGATTGCCCTGGCGGCCCGTGGGCATCAATCCCGGCTGGTTGCGTCCGTGTCCATTTGATTTCTCGAATCCCTTGATGGGCATGCGTGACATCAGAAAACTCTTCAGCACGCCGTTCTGGATGACTTCGACACGCCGCGAAGCTGTGCCCTCATCATCGAAATCGTAGGATCCGGCCAGCTTTACGCCGTTGACCTGGCGCGTGGTGGGGTCATCGGCCACGCTGAGAAATTTCGGCAGCACTTCCTGGCCGACCTTTTTCGTAAAGGTTTGCCCTTCTTCTTGGTCGCGCTGGCGGTGGCCTTCCAAGCGGTGGCCGAGGACTTCATGAAAGAAGACTGCGGCCGCACGTCCCGAGAGCATGGCCGGCCCGTCATAGGGCTCGGCGACGGGGGCCTTGCGAAGCGCCTGAAGATCCGCCGCGATCTTTTCGATCTTGGAGAGCAACTCGGCCTCCGCGGGAAGCTCGGCGGGCGCCGGCGCTTGGAAGGATTCGACGCGCAGGAGTTCCATGCCGTCTTCGGCGCGCGTCTGTCCTTCGATGATGAGCCGCGCCGATGTGCTGGGAGTGACAATCGCGCTGCCCTCGCTGTTCACCTGCCGTGAAGTCGAAGCCTGGAGCTGCAGGACAACAACGGCGGAATACACCACGGCATACTTGCGGAACGCCGCGGAGAGACGGCGGATTTCCCCCTCCCAGGCCTCGCGATCGAAAGAGGGGGGCGGAGCGGCGGCTCCAGAGCGAGTTTGCGGTGCTTCGGTCGAGAAATCCGGGGATTTGTCCTCTTCCTCGGCGCGCACTGCGGTGTCGGTCTTGACGTTGAGAAATGCGGGAGCGGCGCGCTTGTACTCGCGGTCGGTCAGCTCCCAGAGGACGCGGGCAATGGCATCCGAATTGTCACCGAGCGGCAGAAAACCCGACGTCATGCCGGAAGCGCGGCTTTGCCCGTGGGTGTTGTCAAGCGCGGGAGAACCAACGCGCATCGAGACATCGGCCTGGCGGCGCTGCGCGGAGGCATTCGTCAACAGGCTCCCAAAGGCGCCGGCGAGTATGACGATACTCTGGTCGTGGACCGTATAGCTTAGAAAGTAGGGCGCAGGCTCAGCCTTTGAGAGTTCCGAGGTTGCGCGCGCGAGCTCGGTCTTCATGGTTTGGAGGACTACGTCCGCGGGTGGTTTTGCGGCGGCGGGTTCGGCGGCGAATGTAATCGGCGCATGGGAAAGCTGGACCGTCAGAAACACGGAGAGAAAGAGACGTCCGCAAGCCACCCCGCGGCCACGAGAGAGGAACGTTTGGCGGGACTGAGGAAGGGTCATTCGCATCACTCCAGAAGTACCGATCTTACAAGAATTGGCGAGTATGCCTGAGTATCGTGTCGCGCGCAAATCAGCGGCGCGTTGTGAAGAATGATTAGGTTTCAAATGAATCCTCTGCGCCCATGCGTATCCCGTGAGCGAACTCCTCCGCGGAAATGCGTTGCCCTCCTGGTAGTTTGACGCCGTCCAGGCGAAGAAGTGTCCCGCCGCCGCAGGCAACGCGCAGCATGCTTCCGCTGCGAAGGATGCGCCCAGGAGGCGAGGATGTGGTTTCGTGAAGTGGCTCCCCCCAGACACGGCAGAGACGGCCATGGAAAAGCGCGTATGCGCCGGGCCAGGGAGCAAATCCGCGCATGCGGTTGAAGATCTGATCTGCCGTGCGCGTCCAATCAATGCGCCCATCGGCTTTCTTCAGCAACGGCGCGTAGGTGGCGGCGGAGTGGTTCTGCGGCCTCGGTGCCAGCGTTCCTGCCCGCAAGCCGCGAAGCGTTTCCACCATCAACGGCTCTCCGGCCTCCGCCATCCTGACAGCGAGCTCGGGAGCTGTTTCGGATCGTCCGATCGTAATTTGTTGCTGAAGCAAAATGCCGCCGGTGTCCAAACCGGCGTCGATGCGCATGGTCGTCAGTCCCGTTGTTGTCTCTCCATTTACGATTGCCCAATGAATGGGGGCGGCGCCGCGATATTTTGGCAACATGGAAGCGTGCAGGTTGATCCAACCATACTTGGCGATGGCGAGGAGACGCTGGGGAATGATCTGCCCATAGGCAATGATGACGACGGCATCCGGCGCAAGGCGGACGAGGAATTCGAACGAATCGTCGGAGCAGATGCTGGGCGGCTGGTGGACCGGGATTCCCGCCGCAAGAGCCGTTTGCTTGACCGGCGACGCCGAGATTTGGTGTCCGCGGCCGCGCGGACGATCCGGCTGAGAGATGGCCGCAGCGACTTCGAATTCGGGCAGGGCCAGCAGATGCTTCAGGGCGGGAACGGCGAAATCGGGCGTGCCGCAAAAGACTAGGCGCATGGGGCAGCCGCCGTGAAGATTACCACTCGCCCTGTTTGATCATCTTTTTGATCTTGCGCTTGATGAGGTCGCGCTTGAGCATGCTTAGGTGTTGCAGGAAGAGGATGCCGTTGAGGTGATCGATCTCGTGACAGAAGACGCGGGCGAGAAGATCCTCGCCGCGGATCTCGTAGGGTTCCCCTTTCGCGTTTTGCGCCCGCACGGTGACGAACTGCGGGCGAACAACGTAGCCGCGAAAGCCCGGAATCGAGAGGCATCCTTCTTCTTCCCGTTTTTCGCCTTCGGCGTGGATAAGTTCGGGATTTGCCAAAACGATTTTCGCTTCCGGGTTCTTGCCCCCGGTGACGTCCACGACAGTCACGCGCAAGGACTTTCCGATCTGAGGCGCAGCGAGCCCGACTCCCTGTGCCGCATACATGGTTTCGAACATGTCCTCGCAGAGCTCCGCGAATTCGGCATCGAAGCGGGTCACCGGTGGAGTGGACTTGTCGAGGATCGGATCGCCGTACTTGACGATCTTGTAGAGCTTGCGCGGCTTTCGCGGAGTCGCGGGCGCTTCAATACTCGTTGAGTTGTCGAGCATAGGCTTCGAAGTTGTGCCGGGTTTCGCCAAGCGAGTCTCCTCCAAATTTTTGCAGAAAAGCATCCGCCAGGACAAGGGCTACCATTGACTCACCGGCCACACCCGCCGCCGGAACCACGCAAATGTCCGAGCGCTCGTAGGCGGCCTTGACGGGTTTCTTGGTGACAAGGTCGGCGGTTTCCAGCGGGCGGCGCAGCGTGGAAATAGGTTTGAGGTATCCGCGCACGACCACATCCTCGCCGTTTGTGATGCCGCCTTCGAGACCTCCGGCGCGATTGGTCGGACGAACGAAGCGCCGCGAGACCTCGTCGTAGCGGATCTCGTCCTGCACTTCGGAGCCATAACTCACCGCAGCGGTGATACCAGCGCCAATCTCGACGCCTTTGACCGCCTGCACGGACATCATGGCCTGCGCCAGCTTGCCATCCAGCTTCTCATCCCATTGCGCATGGCTGCCGAGCCCGGGAACAACCTTGTGCGCGACCACCTCGAAAATGCCGCCAACGGTGTCGCCGTTGCGAAGCGCCTGATCCACCTCGACCTTCATACGCTCTTGGGTTTCAGTGTCCACGCAGCGGAAAGTGGAATCGAGATTCCCGCAGACAATTTGAATTTCTTCCCACGACGCCGCTCGTTCCAGGCGGGCATGACCCACAGCCACGACGTGGCTTGCCACCTCGGTGGCGAACTCGCGCAGGAAGAGCTTGGCGAAAGCGCCGGCGGCGACGCGGGCGGCGGTTTCGCGTGCCGAGGCGCGCTCGAGAATGTAGCGCGCATCATGCAGATTGAATTTTAGTCCGCCGGCGAGATCCGCGTGGCCGGGACGAGGTGCGGTCAGCCGCCGTTCGGCGGAGGGATCACCGGAATCCTCGACGGGAAGCGCCTTTTCCCAGTTCGCCCAGTCGCGGTTTTCAATGCGGATGGCGATGGGCGCGCCGATGGTACGGCCGTGGCGCACGCCGGCAAGAATCTCGACACGGTCTTTTTCAATCTTTTGACGCCCGCCGCGGCCATAGCCGAGCTGTCTTCGCTGCAATTCCCGGTTGATAAAGGGCACATCGACCGGCAGAGAAGCGGGCAGGCCTGAGATCCAGGCGAGCAGCGCCTGGCCGTGGGATTCGCCCGCGGTGTGGAAACGGAGCATGGATTTCGGCGGCGCCACAGCAAAGTTCGAGTGGCAGCAGAGGAAGTAGTGTAGCGGGCGCAGCGTACAGCGTCCAGCGTTTGCGATGCCAATGTTGACCGGATGAGCGGACCATTCCCGTGCTTGACGGCGTAGTGCACGGAAGATACGCTTCCTCGACCGGGGTTCAGGCGAATAAAGAACTGTGGCTGGCACTCCACTCCAAGTTTCAGGCGGTGAATCGAAAGGCGCGGCACCGCCTTCGGTGTTTGGCGTGTTGGGGGATGCGCTCAAGAGCTCGGTCGAGAGCGTTCAGGAGTATTCGCTTCTCACATTCCGCTCACTTACCAACCTGGCGACGGGGCCCCGCTACGTCCAGGACATGCTGGATCAAATGGACGTGATCGGGGTTGGCTCGCTTCCGATCATCCTGTTATCCGGATTATTCATCGGCGCAGTCATGGTGTTGCAGACCGGGTCGCAGTTTGTCCGGTTCGGCCAGACCTCGCTGACGGGCGACGTGGTCGCCATCGCGCTGGTCCGCGAACTGGGGCCGACTCTGACGGGGCTGCTGGTCGCGGGGCGCTGTTCTTCCGGGATTGCGTCCGAGCTTGGCTCGATGCTGGTGACCGAGCAGGTGGACGCCATGCGGGCGATGGGTACGGACCCGAGCCGGAAGCTTGTGACTCCCCGCGTTCTGGCCACGATGCTGACACTGCCGCTGCTCACGGCGCTAACAGATTTCGCGGGGCTCGTGGGCGGGTGCTTCGCGTCAGTCTTCACTCTGCGGCTGGGGGCCGTGGAATTCTGGCGCCGAGCCATTGACGCGCTGGAATTTGCGGATCTCATGCAGGGGATGAGCAAGCCGGTGGTTTACGGGTTGATTCTGGCGACGGTGGGTTGCTACAAGGGGTTGACGGTTCGCGGCGGGACGCAGGGAGTGGGCCGCGCGACGACACAGGCTGTGGTCGTCTCCTCCGTGTTGATCATCGTTGCGGACCTGTTTCTCACCAAGCTTTCGTTGTACTTCGCGGACAAAGTGTTATAGGGGGAGTCCCCCATTCTTCTTCTGTACTTGCAAATCGCGAGGTTGAGATTCTTCGCGTCCCTGCCTGCCGAGACGCGAAGAATGACACCGCTCACGACGATTTCAGCCCTCACCGGAGACGCAGGCCCGTTGTTTGTGCTCTGGGTGCAAAATGTTTTCTTCATGAGGGACTGCGCGGCGGGCCATTTATCACTATAATCAAAACACCTCTATGAACAGCCCCCGTGCGGATGAGGCGGTCGTCGCGCTCGAGGATGTACGTCTCGGATTCGGGGAAGGTGATGTGCTGCGGGGTCTCAGTTTCCGGGTACAGCCGCGCGAGACGCTTGTCCTGCTTGGCGAGACAGGAACGGGCAAAACACTCACCCTGAAACTGGCGGCAGGATTGCTGCGCCCGGATGCGGGTCGCGTGTGCGTGCTGGAAAACACTGTTTCCGAGATGAGCGAAAAGGAGCTATTGGAGTTTCGGCGGCAAATTGGATTCGTCTTTCAAGAAGGAGCGCTCTTCGATTCGATGACCGTGGCGGAAAACGTCTCCTACCGCCTCCGGGAAGACCGGCTGGCGGAAGAGGAAATCGAACAGCGCGTAAGGGAAGTTCTGCGTTTCGTCGAACTCGAGCACACGCTTGAACAATTGCCCGCGGAGCTGTCCGGAGGAATGCGGCGCCGCGTGTCCATCGCGCGGGCGCTGATCAACCGGCCGCCGGTGGTTCTCTACGACTCGCCGACCGCGGGGCTTGACCCGGTCACTTCGCAAACGATTATCACGCTGATCCTGCGCTTGCGCGACGTGTATGGGGTGACGTCGCTGCTCGCAACGCACCGCTTGCAGGACGGGTTTGCGCTGGCGAATTTTCGCTTTGATCCGGAATCCGGGCACGTACTGCATGCCAACGGAAGCGCTGCGGCGGATGCGGAACAGAGCCATCCGCTCACGCGGTTTGTCGTAATTCGGGATGGCCAAGTTTACTTCGAAGGCTTACCCCAAGAGATCCTGGGAACGAAGGACGCCTACTTGCAAAGATTCTTGGTGTGACTGGACGAGTTTGAAATCAAGGCAGGGGAGGAGGAATTGTTATGGCACAGAGCAAGCAATTAACTTGGGCGGAACTGCGCGTTGGATTGTTCGTGCTGGTGGGGCTGTCCATTCTGGCCGTAGGCATCTTCTACGTGACCGGAGCGGGATTCCTGGGGCCGAAGTACCGGCTGAAGACATATCTCCCCGAAGTGTCGGGACTCGCGAACGGCGCTCCGGTGCGGCTGGATGGCGTCGAGGTGGGAAACGTGGAGTCCATTAAAATCATGCCGCGGACGCGCGGCATGGCGCCGGACAAGTCCCGGAACATCGAAGTGATCTTCCGAGTGGACCGGCGCTACCAGGACGACATCCTCACCGATTCCACGGTGAGCCTGGTCACTGAAGGCTTGTTGGGCAACCGCTACGTAAATATCTCGCGCGGGTTCACCGGCGTGCCTCTGAAGGAAGGGCAGGAACTGAAGGGAACGGAAGAAAAAGCGATCAAAGAAGTCGTCCAGCGCAGCGCGGACCTGCTTGGAAACCTGAACGCTCTCTCGGAGGATGTCCGCGACCTCATCGGCGGCGTGCAGGAGGGGCGCGGTTCACTCGGGAAACTGCTGACGGACGAGCAGGCGTACGCGCACCTGAACAGTATTCTGGCCAAGGGCGATCAGATGGTCACCAACGTACAGGAGGGCCAGGGCTCGCTCGGCAAATTGGTTGCGTCGGAGGAACTCTACCAGAAGGCGAACACGGCCGTGGGACGCGTGGATACGATGCTGGCGGATATCCAGTCGCAGAAGGG
>JBGQHF010000017.1:0-40975 GCA_041497835.1 Terriglobia bacterium | reverse complement strand
TGCGGGCGAGGCCGCGGGCGGAATCGCGCACGCCCGCGTGGGAAGCGAGAGCGCCACAGCAGAGCTGGCCGGCTGGGACGACGACTTCGCAGCCATTGGCCGTGAGAACGCGAATGGTGGCTTCGTTGAGGCGGGCAAAGCAGACCTGCGCGACACAGCCTGCAAAAAAGGCCACGCGAGCGCGGCGAGGGCCTTGCGCGGCAAACGTCTTGCCGAGCTGGTCGAAGAAAAAGGAGTCGTCCACGCGGGGGAGGAACCGTTCGCGCTCGGCGAGGCCGAGGAGACGCAACACGCCGCTCTTGCGCGCGAGCCACTGCAAGCCGCCGCGTTGATAGAAACGCGTGAGACGCGCGGCGGCGGCGAGGCGCTTGGGATAGGGAAGAAGCCGGCGATAGACAAGATGGCGGGCCAGGCGGGAGAAGAGAGGGCGGCGATAGTCGCGCTCGATGCGCGCGCGGGCGTATTCGACGAGCTTGCCGTATTCGACGCCCGCGGGGCAGACGGTCTCGCAGGCGCGGCAGTCGAGGCACTGGTCAATGTGTTTGACGAAAGTGGCGCCGGGCTCGAGTTTGCCTTCCTCAACCTGAATCATCTGGCGGATGCGGCCGCGAGGGGAATCGGCTTCGAGATTCCAGAGGCGGTACGTGGGACAGTGATTCAGACACAGGCCGCAGTGCGTACAGTGGGCATAGTCTTCGTAAGTGGGGATGAGGCCGGGAATGGGAATGTTGGCGGACATGATCAGGCGCGCGGCATCCGATCCATAGAACGCAGACTTCTTGTCTGGGAGAACGACGCAATCAGGGTGGCCGGGATTCCTCGACTGCGAGCCGGCAAACAGCGCCGGCTCTCCCAAAGGAATGACAAACCCCTCAGGGCCAAGAGCGGATGCATGGCTAGATTCCTCCGGCGAAGCGGCCGGGCGAAAGAATGCCCGCGGGGTCAAACGATTTCTTCACGCGCTGCATGAGGGAAAAATCTGGGCGCGGCGGGCCCCAGGTGGATACGCTGCGCTTGAGCGCAGCGGGGCACCACGGAATCGTGGCGTGACCCTCAAAGGCGGTGGCCAGGTCGAACGCGGCTGCCGCGAACTGCACCTGGCGCGCGAGAGTTTCCGGGCGATTGTTTTCGGGAAGAAGGGCGAAGTAGATCACGCCTATGCCGCGCGCGAGGAGAGCGTGGGGAAGCGACATTCGTTCAGCCGCGGCGCGGAGCGCTGCGAAGACAAATGCGAATTGTCCGGGCAGAAGGCTCATTTTGAAGATGGTTGCCGCGGGGGAGGCATCGAGAAGCAGGGAGATGGATTCGCGAAGGCGTCCCCAGACGAGCGGCCTCGTGGTGTCATCGAGAATGCGAATGCTCGAGGCATGCGCTTCTTCGGCGAGGCGCGAAAGGTCGCGGGAATAGCGAGCGATGACCGCTTCGGTGCCTTCGAAGGCGGCGCAGAGCTGCCACTGATCGGCGCGGAACCACTCGCCCGGCGAGGCCAGCGGCGCATCGAGTGAACTCGGGCTCCGCGTTGCGAAGAGGCGCGCGGTTTCGGGGCTGAGGATTTCTAGCGTCATCGGGGTCAGCGGCGATGCAACGATGCGGCGGCGCAAGTCGACAGCGCCATCCGCAGCGGGAAACGACGCCACGAAGCCGCGGCTGATCGCGGGAAACGGAAACGTGCGGAAATTGACGCGGGTGATGACGGCGAGCGTGCCGAGCGAGCCGATGAGCAGCTTATGCAAATCGTATCCGGTTACGTTTTTCACGACTCGGCCACCGCTCTTGGCGAGCGCGCCGGCGCCGGTGACGAATTCCGCGCCGATGACGAAGTCGCGCGCGGTGCCGTAGAACTGCCGCAACGGCGAATCCACGCCGGAGGCAATCGTGCCGCCGACCGTGGTTTGCGTTGAGTAGGGCACGGCCAGGGGGAGCATCTGATCGTGCTCGCGAAGCTGGGAAGCAAGCGCTGCCAGAGGCATGCCGGCGTCCACGCTGAGGGTCAGATCGCCGGGATCATAATGGGCGATGCGGTTCAGGCGAGTTACGTCGAGGGCGATATCGTACCGCGCCGGGGGCATGCCGATGCCGAGCTTGGTTCGCGCGCCGACCGGGATGACGGCAAGGTTTTCCGCGGCGGCGAAGCGCACAATTTCGGCAACTTGTTCGGCGGAAGCCGGGGAGACGACGGCAGAGGGAACGGCGCCATCAACGGCACAGGCTTCGCATGCGGCCGGCTGCGCGTGGACGAACTCGGCGCCGACGATTCCTTCGAGGCGCGCGGCGAGGGAGGAAGCCGTGGCGGTCATGATGGCTGCACCGCGCGCAACGCCTGCGTCTGGATGCGCACTTCGCCGCAACCTTTGCCCAGGGGAAAAATCTTGCCGGGATTCAAATTGCCGGAGGGGTTGAAAGCGGAGCGGATGCCGCGCATCAGATCGAGATCGGCTTCGGAAAAAAGGAGCGGCATGAGCTCATTTTTCTCCATGCCGACGCCGTGCTCGCCGGTGAGCGCGCCACCGAGCTCGACGCAGTAGCGGAGAATCGCGCCTGCGGTGTGGACGGCGCGATCAAACTGCGCCGGATCGCGGGGGTCGTAAAGAATGATGGGGTGGAGGTTGCCGTCTCCGGCATGAAAGATGTTACCGATGGAAAAGCCGTTCTCGCGGCCGAGCTCGGCGATGCGGCGCAAAGTCTGCGGCAGGCGCGAGCGGGGAATAACGCCGTCGAGGACGTAATTGCAAGGAGCGAGGCGGCCCAGCGCGCCAAAGGCGTTTTTGCGGCCCTTCCATAGAAGCTCGCTCTCCCGGGCGTCGCGGGCGACGCGCACCTCGCGGGCATGGTGAGCGCGGCAGATTTCGGAGATGGCTTCCGACTGTGCCGCAGCGGCTTCGGAGAGACCTTCGACCTCAAGGAGTAGGACGGCGCCGCAGTCGCGGGGGAAGCCGGCGTGGACGTAGTCTTCGATGACGGCGAGAGTCCAGCCGTCCATCATCTCGCAGGCGGCGGGCGTGATGGCGCGAGCCGTGATGTCCGCGACAGTCTCCGTAGCATCGTCCACTGCATCGAAGATGGCAAGGAGCGTCTTGACCGCCTCGGGCTTGCGCGACAGCCGGACGGTGATTTCGGTGAGGAGAGCAAGAGTTCCCTCGGAGCCGACGAAGAGGCCGGTGAGGTCGTAACCGAGGCTGTCCGCAGTCTTGCCGCCGACGCGCGCGATTTCGCCGTCGGGCAGGACGAGCTCGAGACCGGTGACGTGGTTGACGGTGACGCCGTAGGCGAGGGTGTGCGGGCCGCCGGCGTTTTCGGCGACATTGCCCCCGATGGTGCAGGATTTCTGGCTGGAGGGATCGGGCGCGTAGTAAAGACCGGCGTGCTCGACAGCGCGGGTGAGGTCGAAATTGACAACGCCCGGCTGGACGACGGCGCGGAGATTTTCGTAGTCCAGGCCGAGGATGCGGTTCATGCGCGCGAAGACCAGCATCAGGCCGCCGTTGCGGGCGAGCGCGCCGCCGGAAAGTCCCGTGCCCGCGCCGCGACCGACGAGCGGCACGTTGTGGCGGCTGGCGAGTTGGGCGATGCGGGATACCTCTTGCGTGCTGCGCGGAAAGACGACGACGTCGGGGCGGGCCTGCTCGACCGAGCCGTCGTATTCGTAGAGAAGAAGATCTTCCGCGCGGGAGAGGACGGCATCAGCGCCGAGGAGCGAAGTCAGTTCGCGAATGAGGCCGGAGAGCATGAGCGCAAAGCGCAACCGTACCATTGCCACTATAGAGAGTTAGACAGCACCGGCGCAACGGGGGATTGGACAAGCTGTCCGGCGGCGAGGCCCTGCCGACGCGCGCAGACCTGTGCTACTCTCACGAACCGCGAGAGGTGATCGAGAAAAGATATGTTCCGACCGAAAGTTCTCTCGACGCGACCGTTGTTTGAAGCCGCGCGGGAGATTCTGAACGCCGCGTGTGACGTCGAATACTGGATGGAGCCGGAGAGAATCAGCCGGGAGGAGCTCTTGCGGCGGGTGAAGGACAAAGAAGCGCTGGTGTGCCTGCTGACCGAGCGGGTCAATGAAGAGCTGCTGGACGCGGCGCCGAAGCTGCGCATCGCGGCAAATGTGGCCGTGGGATTCGACAATATTGACGTGCCGGCCTGCACGCGGCGCGGCGTTGCGGCGACGAACACACCGGGAGTGCTGGATGAAACGACGGCGGATTTTGCGTGGACGCTGATGATGACGGTGGCGAGGCGTGTCGGAGAAGGCGAGCAACTGGCGCGCTCAGGCAACTGGAAGGGCTGGGACCTGGACCAACTCTGCGGAGCGGACGTTTGGGGGAAGACGCTGGGCTTGCTGGGATTAGGAAGAATCGGACGGGCGGTGGCGCGGCGAGCCGGCGGATTTCAGATGAAGGTGATCTACCACGACGCCGTGCGCGCGCCGGAAGCGGTGGAAAAGGAGCTGCACGCTGAGTATCGCGAGTTCAACGCGCTGCTGGCGGAGGCCGATTTCGTGAGTGTGCACGTGCCGCTGCTCGCGGAGACGCGGGGGCTTCTGGGGTCAGCGCAATTCGCGCGGATGAAGCCGACGGCGTTTCTGATCAATACCTCGCGCGGGCCGGTGGTGGACGAAGCCGCGCTGGTGCGCGCGCTGGAGAGCGCGAAGATTGCCGGTGCGGCGCTCGACGTCTATGAGAACGAACCGCTCATACACCCCGGTCTGAAGCGGGCGAACACCGTGCTCGCGCCTCACCTCGCTTCCGCGTCTCTCGAGACGCGGACGAAGATGGCGTGCATGGCGGCGGAAAACGTCGTCGCGCTCTTCCAGGGGCAGAGGCCGCCGAACATGCTGAACCCGGATGTGCTGCAGGGGAAGTAGCTCAGGAGCCGGGAAACGATGGCGAAGGCGACGCGGAGCAATCCCAAGCTGACGCTGGAAGGAGCGGAGCGGCGCGCGGGAGCCGCGGCGCTCGAAAACGATTGAGCGGCAAACTCTCCATGGCGGACCTGAAACAACTCGCCCGCCGGATCTTCCAGGAAACACTTTCGGCGATTGACATCCCGGAGACGATGCGGCGGAAGCTGCAGCGCGAAGGAACGCGCATTCGCTGCGGCGACGTGGCCGTTGACCTGCGGCAATTTCGCGCGGTGCGCGTCGTGGCGTTCGGGAAGGCCGCGCACGCGATGGTGGACGGGCTTGTTTCGATTTTGGGAGCGGAGTTTCCCCGGGAGGGAATTGTGTCGGCGCCGGTGGCGCCGAAGCGGGCCCAGCCGGGGATTCGGTATTTTGCGGGCGGGCATCCCGTTCCGAACGAGGCCAGCCTCGCGGCGGCGGAGGAGATACTCAAGCTCCTCCGAGGTTGCGGTGAAGAAACGCTGATCCTCTTCCTGCTATCGGGGGGCGGCTCGGCGCTGGTGGAGCGGTTGCTGGTTCCCGGCGCAACTCTGGCGGACGTGCAGGCACTGCATAGTGCGCTCGTCACCTGCGGCGCACCGATTGACTCGATGAACGCCGTGCGAAAGCATTTGTCGGCGGTAAAGGGCGGGCGGCTCGCGGCGGCGGCCCCGCGGGCTACCAAGCTCACCTACGCCATCAGCGACGTGCCACTGGGCCGCGAATCGGCGCTGGCCTCCGGACCGACGATCCCGGACCCGACGACGAGTGCCGAAGCGGAGCAGGTGATGGGAGAGTACGCGCTCCGGGAGAAGTTTCCGGCGCGGCTTCGTGAGTGGCTCGAGCAGAATGCCATGGAAGAAACTCCGAAAAGCGGCGATGCGGCATTCGAGAAATCGCACTTTGCTTTGCTGCTGGGGATGGACGATCTATTCCGTCCGGCGCGGGCCGCCGCCGAGGCAGCAGGTTGCGTCGCGCAGTGCGACAACGCGACCGACGACTGGCCGGTGCCCAAAGCGGCAGAACATCTCCTCGAAATGCTCGAAAAGCTGCGCGCGGCGAATGCGGGCCGGCCGGTGGCGCTGATCGCGGACGGCGAGGTTAGTTCACCGGTGACGGGCAACGGAATCGGCGGGAGGAATTCCGCATTCGTCCTGGCCTGCGTGGAGAAGATCGCCGAGAGAAACATGGCGGTGCTCAGCGGCGGCACGGATGGAATTGACGGGAACAGCCCGGCAACGGGCGCGGTGGCGGATGGAGAGACTCTTGCGCGCGCGCGGGCGGCAGGCATGGATGCACGGGACGCGTTTCAGCGCAGCGACGCGTACACATTTTTCGCGCAGCTCGGCGACGCTCTCACGACCGGACCCACCGGGAACAATCTCCGCGACCTGCGAATTCTCCTCGCCGGGGACTGAGACCCGGGGACGGCGTCCTATCGGTTGCTACTTCTTGGGCGGTAAGCGCGATTCGATGCTCTTCAAACGCTCCATCATCTCCTGGAGCGTGCGCTCGAGTTTTTCCAGACGCTGCACGACTGCTTTCTGATCCCCCGAGGCGGACTCTTTCGCGGCCGCCTCTTCTTTCGGGGCGCCCTTCTCGGCTTCGGACTTCTTTATCCGGGCGATCTGACCTTCGATCAATGGGGCAAAGGCGATGCTGAGATCATCCTTTTTCAGCATGGCTTCCAGGGCGGGAACGGCCTCGGGGTCGCCGCGTTCGCCAAGAGCGAAGACGCTGGCGATGCGGACCGGGAAGTAGGGCTCGTTCAGATAGCTGAGGAGGGTGCGCGTGATGTCGTGGTTGCTCTTCTGAAGGCGGCCGAGACTGTTGATGGCAGCCTGGCGGGACTCGATGCGCCTACCCGGAGCGGACCACTCGAGCAACTGAGGCACTGCTTTGTCGTCGCCGAGAGGGCCGAAAGCACGGAGAGCCGCATTGCGCACGAAGTCGTCGGGAGTGGCGGAAGCAGCCGCGGCGTTAAGGGTGTCATAGGCGTGGGGAGTCTTGAGGCGGCCAATCGCCTGCACCGCCGCGGAACGAGCGCGAAAGCTGGCATCTCCGCCGGCGAGAGATTCGAGTTTGGCGGCGACAGCGGGATCGTCCTTGATATTCCCCAATGCCGTGACGATGGGACTGCGGACCCAGGGCTGCTCTGTTTTCTCCAACGAGGCCAGAAGCTGCTTGGCGGCGGCGGAACCGCCGAGGCGGCCGAGTGAATCCGCAGCGGCGGCGCGAACGCCCGCCACGGGGTCACCGCGAAGCGCTTCTCCCAGCGCGGCGAGGACATCGTCATCGGGCTTCATTGTCCCGAGAACGGCGGCAGCGTTGGCCCGATCGAATACGCCGGCTGCGTTTTTGAGCTGATAGAGCCATTCAGTCTTGTCTTTGTGAAATTCGGCGGACTTGAGGATTTGCCCGCCTTTGTCAAAGAGAACGAGGAGCGGCTTGGCCCCTGCGGGAAAGGTGAATGTCTCGGACTCCTTGGAGACGAGGATGGGGAAGGACTTTGCGCCCAACTCCGCGGTGATTTCGACGTTCACGGGAACGCGAAAGAGACCGACGCGGCCTTCGATTTTTTGTGTTTGCTTGACGGTAAGAGCTACCTCGTGTTTCGCGTTATCGTAAGCGTAGGCGAGGTCGAACTTGGGAGCCCCGGCGCCATAGACCCACTGGACGAGGAACTGGTCAATGTTGACGGAGGTCGCTTCCTCGACTGCTTTCGCAAAATCGGCGGTGACGACATTCTTGCCGCGATTGACTTCGAGATAGTGGCGCAGGCCGCGGAAGAAGGCTTCCTCGCCGAGCTGCTGCCGGAGCATGTAGAGGACCCACCCGCCCTTGGTGTAGGCGTTGCCGTCGAATTCCTCCGACTCCGTGAAATTGTGACGCACCATGGGTTGTGAAAAGAGCTGCTGCGCGCCGAACCACTGGCGCGAAGCCTGCCAGCGCTCGTAATCGGCCTGGTCCTTGCCGAAGCGCGCCTCGGTCCAGACATACTCGAGGAAGGTGGCGAAGCCTTCGTTGAGCCAGATGTTGCCCCAGTCTTTACAGGTGACGAGATCGCCGAACCATTGGTGGCCGAGCTCGTGAGAGATCAGATCCTCTTGTCCCGTGAGATATTCGGGGGCAAGTTTCGGGTGCACGAGGGAAGAACTGGTGTTCGTCGTGGCGCTGGAGTTTTCCATGCCGCCGGCGACGAAGTCGTCCACCATGGCCTGGGCGTATTTTTCCCAGGGGTAGTCCACGCCGAATTTCTTGCTGAAGAGATCGATCATCGCGGGGGTCCGACCGTAGTTGAGTGCGAGGCGGTCGCCGCGGCCACGCGGGGCATAGTAGGTGACCGGCTTGCCGCGCCAGGTGTCTTTCACTTCATCGAATTCACCGGCGACGAGGGTGATCAGATACGTGGAGCTAGGGACGGATTCATCCCAGTGCCACGTTTTCTGACCCTTGCCTGCATCCTTAACGCTGAGGAGCTTGCCGTTCGAAACCGTGAGCCAGTCCGCCGGGACGGTGACGATCATCTCCGTCGTCAGGCGGTTGTTCGGATAATCGTAGGTCGGCAGATAGTAGCGCGTGTCTTCGGACTCGCCCTGGGTCCAGATCTGTTTCGGGCGGTCGGGGTAGTTTTTGTCGGGCAGGATGAAATAGAGACCTTTCTTCGGCTTGCCTTCGTAGCGAATTTCCACGTCGAACTTGTCGCCGGCATGGGCGGCGGCAGGTAACTGGACATAGAGTTTGTCGGCGGTGGTTTCATACTTCGCGGGCTTGTCATTTACGGCGGCGCTCTGGATGGTCAATCCGACCGAATCAAAGGCCAGGCGCGCGGCGCCCTCGCGGAGAATGGAGAGCTTGTGCGTGACGTCGCCGATAACTTTTCGTTCGCGGAGATCGAATTGGAGAACGATTTTGGAGTGCTGCAGATCGTAGTCGCGGCTGCGCGCATAGGGCTCATCGGCGCGGGCGAATAGCGCGGACGCGCAGAGAAGAAGCAGTATCGCTGGGAGCCGCCGCAGCGCAAGGTTTGAAAGACGCGCGCCGCGTGCCGTTGCTGGTGATGGATTCATTCGGATTCGCTCCTGTCAATTGTATGTCCTGCCTTCTCCAGCGCCGCGATGGCAGGCGCCAGATCGCGGTTGGAGACGAACAGGTGGTCGGTATCAAACGTAGAAACCGCAAAAAGACTGATTCCTCCCTGGGCCAGGGGAACGGCGAGCGAGGCGAACACGCCGGTCATGGAAAACGCGAGCGGGCCGCGCACGCGAAGCAATCTGAGGTCGCGCTCCATCTGGAAATCGGCGGGCACGTTCGCTTGATCGCAGACGATGGAGAGTTCCTGGGGCGTGCGGGTCACGGAAGAAAAGGCGCCCTTCCAGGCCCAGTCCGGCGGAGCGGCCCCAGGCGCCAGGCGCACGACGGCGAAGCGGCCGGGAACCAGAGAAAGTTCCAAGACGATATTCATCGCGCTGCGATTAGAGCAGGCTCCGGACGAGGCCGCCATCCACCGCGATGGACGTACCGTTGATGTAGCTGGCGCGTTCGGAGGCAAGAAACGCGACCAACGCGGCAAATTCTTCAGGGTGGCCGACGCGCCCCGCGGGAATCTGTTTGCTCCAATTGGCAAAGACGTCTTCGAGAGAGCCGCCACTGCGATTCGAAATGCCGCCGGCCAGCTCATCGAGGCGCTCGGTGCGCGTGTAGCCAGGGCAGACATTGTTGACGGTGATGCCGTGCGCGGCATATTCGTTCGCCAGGGTGCGCGCGAGGCCGGCGACCGCAGCGCGGACCGAATTCGAGAGGAGCAGGCCGTCCACCGGCTGTTTGACCGATACGGAAGTAATTGTGATGAAGCGGCCCCAACGGTTCTTCTGCATTCTCGGCAGAGCTTCCCGCGCAAACCAGACTGTGCTCATCAGCAGCAACTCGACGGCGGCGCGCCAGTCTTCCGGTGTGGTCTCACTAAATGGTTTAGACGGCGGCCCGCCGGAATTGGTAACACAGATATCCAGGCGGCCGAAGCGCCCCTCCACCGCAGCGACAAAGCGCGTCACGGCCGCCGCATCCGTGACGTCCAGGGCCTCCCAGGCGACGTGGCGTCCCGTGGCGGCGTGAATCGCCGCCGCGGCCTCCTCCAGGTCGCGCGCGGTACGCGCGCAGATGGCGACCTCTGCGCCCTCGCGGGCGAACTCTTCGGCAACGGCGCGGCCCAGACCCTTGCTGGCGGCCGCAACGATGGCCACGCGGCCGCAGAGTCCTAAATCCATTGCGCCTCCCTGTTGAAATTGGCCATGTTCTCGCGAATGGGCCGGGCGCGTCAACGGCCGGGCCGGGAAACCGAACGGTCTTGCGGGGAGCCGCGCAAGCGAAAATCGGTTTGCGTGGATGGGCCGGGAGCACTAAGATTCGGACAGGTCCACCCGACGGAGGCTTCCATGCGGCAGGCAATCTGGCTGACCGGGGCCCTGCTACTCGTTTTTGCGCTTCCGGCGCAATTACAGCTCGGCAAGAGCGTGCCGATCAAGGCCGGGACTCCGGAAGACAAAGCGCTCAGCGAAATCAACGCGGCCACCGACCCCGCGCAGAAACTCGCGCTGATTGACAAGTTTGCCGCGGAGCTGGGCACGGGCGACATGGCCACTGTCGCCAGCGACCTCTATGTGAACTACTACCTCTCCACGAAGAACTACGACAAAGCCTTCGAGTATGGAGAAAAAGTCTGGGCACTTGACCCGGACAATTTTTCGAACGGCGTGAATCTGGTGCGCGGCGCGCAGGAAAAGGGCGACCTGGCAAAGTTATTTCTCTACAGCGAGAAAACAGGGGCCATCCTGGCGCGTTTCAAGGCACAGGCAGCACCGGAGGGGACGACCGAGGCAGCCTGGGAGCAGCAGAAGTCGCGGGTACTCGGCGATCTTCGCGACGACCTCAACTACATCGAGCAGTCGGTCTTTATGGCCGCGTATCGCAGCCCGAATGCCGCAACGCGCGCGGGTTCCTTGCTGCGGTTTGCCACGGCGTTTCCGGATTCCGTATACGCGTCACAGGCCCAGGGTATAGCCGCGGCGTCGTACCAGCAGGCGCAGCAGTACGCGAAGATGCTGGAGGTGGCGAACCGTCTGCTGGCGAAGGATTCGAACGACCTGAGCATGCTGATTCTGCTCTCGGATTACTACAGCGAGAAGGGCGAGCAACTGGACAAGGCGGAGGCGTATGCCACGAAAGCGATCGAACTGCTCGGAAAGGCGAAGAAGCCGGAAGGAGTAACCGATGAACAGTGGCAGCAGCAGAGTTCGCTGCAGAAAGGCCTGGCGCTGAGCGCGCTGGGACAGGTGAACATCCAGAAGAAGAACAACGTGCAGGCCCTCGAGAATCTGAAGAAAGCGGGACCCCTGCTCAAGCCGGACCCCTCGACCTACGGCCGAAATCAGTACCGGCTGGGATTTGCGCTGTTGAACCTGAAGCGGGTGGCGGAAGGGAGGGCTGCGCTGGCCGAGGCGGCGTCCATCAAGAGCCCCTACCAGGGGCTAGCGCAGGAGAAGCTGAACTCTTTGCCGCCTGGACCGGAGAGACCTGCGCGAAAAAAGCCTTGAGAGCCGGCCGTAGCGGGGACGCTGCGTAGTGCATCCAATCAGGTGCGAAGATCGCAGTGAAAATTGTGCTCATTGAGGGAGACTAGAATGGCGGAAATCGCGACATTTGGCGCGGGATGCTTCTGGGGAATCGAGGAGGCATTTCGGCGGGTGCCGGGAGTGACGGACACGGCAGTGGGGTACTCGGGCGGACACACGGAAAATCCGACCTACAAAGATGTGTGCACCGACGAGACGGGGCATGCCGAGGTTGTGCAGGTGACGTTCGACCCGGCAAAGGTGAGCTACGAGCAGTTGCTCGAGGAGTTTTGGCGGATTCACGATCCGACGCAGCGCAACCGGCAGGGGCCGGACTTCGGCTCGCAGTACCGCACCGCGATCTTCTTTCATTCGGCGGAGCAGGAAGCCGCGGCGAAGAAATCAAAATCCGCGCTGGAAGCGAGCGGAAAATTCAAGCGACCGATCGCGACGGAGATTACACCGGCGGGGAAGTTCTACCGAGCCGAGGAGTATCATCAGCGGTACTTGGAGAAGCGCGGAGCGGCGAGCTGCCATTTCTGATCATCCGACGAGGATGGTCAGTCCGGGCGAGCGAGACAAGCCGAGGGATTTTTCCTTCAAACTCCGATTGTGATTTCTACGTTGGGTGGCGGAGAGGGTGGGATTCGAACCCACGGTAGGGTTCCCCCTACACTCGCTTTCGAGGCGAGCTCCTTCAACCGCTCGGACACCTCTCCGCGGAGCGGCTTACTCATTCATCGTAACAGAGCGTTCCGAACTTCGGCAATGCGGGCGCGGCTGGTGCGCGTGAAATGAACGAAAAAAACAGACTGAAACCTGTGCTACAGGAAATCCTCCGCTGGAAATGGGAGCTAGCGGCGAGCGGCGAAGAATGATTGGAGGAGGGCGGCGCAGTCGCCGGCGAGGATTCCCGCGGTGCATGCGACCTGATGGTTGAGCCGCGGATGAGAGAGGACTTCAAAGCAGGAGTGGACGGCGCCGCCTTTCGGATCGTCGCAGCCGTAGACCAGCCGAGCGATACGCGACTGGATCATGGCACCGGCACACATGGTGCAGGGCTCGAGGGTGACGTAGAGCGCGGCGCCGGCGAGGCGATAGTTGCCGAGAATGTGGGAGGCTTCGCGGAGGACGATGATCTCCGCGTGCGCGGTCGGGTCGCAATCGCGAATCGTGCGATTACCGGCGCGGGCGATGATCTTGCCCTCGTGAATGAGAACCGCGCCGATGGGGACTTCTCCCGCTGCGGCCGCCGCGCGGGCCGCGGTGAGCGCTTCCTGCATGAAATTGGCGTCGGGATCCATGCGTTCGCGAAGCATAACATGGGGCAAGTTCTCCGGCGCGCACCCGGTCCGGCACCGGCGGTTCACGAATGGCTTCGAATCGCTCCCTTGACAATTAAACAGCAGCAAACGAAACTAACTTGCATGCGAGAGCTTCTCGGCCGCCTGTTTCAAACGGACATTTTCAAAGGGCTTGCGGTTACTTTCCGCTACCAAAACCCGAAGAACATCTGCACGGAGCAATACCCGCTGGAGCGGCCGATGGTTGCCGAGCGCTACCGGGGCGCGCCGCGGCTGAATAAGAACCCGGAGACGGGCGAGACGCTGTGCATTGCGTGCAATCTCTGCGCGCTGGCGTGTCCGGAAAACCTGATTGTGGTCGGATGGCAGCGCGACGATGCGACGCGGCGCAAGGTGCTGACCACGTTCACCTACGACCTTTCGCGCTGCATGTTCTGCGGGTTGTGCGAGGATGCCTGCCCGACCGATTGCCTTGAGCTCACGCAGGATTTTGAGCTGGCGTATTTCACTCGCCAAGGCGCCATCTGGGACCGGCACGTCCTGGAAGAAGGCCCCACACCGGCGCGCTATACTCGCTGAAGACTACGGCATGGAAATCCGCCGAGACCCCATCACGCAAAGCTGGGTCGTTCTGGGCCATCGGGAAGAACTCTCCGAAACCGCTGCCCTGTGCCCCCTCTGCGGCGGGGGATCGGACAAGCAGCCGACGCTGCTGGCCTGGCCCACGGAAGGCCCCTGGCAGGTGCGCGTGGTGCCGCACATGGATCCGCTCTACCGGATCGAAGGGGAGCTGGGACGCCGCGCCGAAGGCATCTACGACAAGATGCTGGCGATCGGCGCGCACGAACTCATCATCGAGACTCCGCTGCACGACAAACGCCTCGCATACCTTACCGACGAAGAGATCGAACGCGTGCTCTGGGCGTACGCGGCGCGCATCGGCGAGCTGAAGAAAGATCCCCGCTTCAAGTATGTGGCCGTGTTCAAGAACCAGGGGCCGCTCGCCGGAGAAGAATGGCCGCACGCGCATTCGCAGGTGACGGCGACGGTCTTCGTGCCTCGCCGGGTGAAGTATGAGCTGCGCTCCGCGCGCGAATGGTACCGGGAGAAGGAGCGCTGCGTCTTCTGCGATATCGTCCGGCAGGAGGAAAAACAGGGGAAGCGGATTGTGGATGTACAGGGCGAATACTACGCGCTGTGTCCCTACGCCTCGCGAGTACCGTACGAAATCTGGCTGCTGCACCGGCGGCACAATCACGCCTTCGAGCAACCGAGAGCCGGATCGAACCGGCGGAATCTGGCGGCGCTGCTAGGGCGCACTCTCCGGCGCCTGGAGAAATTTGCGCCGGCCTATCACCTGGTCGTGCACACCTCGCCGAATACCCGCAGCAAGAAAGGCGAACTCTCCGGCTATTGGAAGACGCTGGCCGACGATTTTCACTGGCACATCGAGATCCTTCCGATTGTGCAGACGCGAAGCAAGTCCTACAGCATCAAGGAAGTGTACTTCAATGGTGTCCTGCCGGAAGAAGCCGCGGAGTATCTGCGAAACCTGGACGCAAACGGATGAAGGGCGAGCGCGGGGGAACCCTGCTTACAGTGATCGTTGTGCTTTTTCTAGCGGTCGTGTGCGGCGCACTTTATCTTCTTCGCCATCCGATTTTGCGGTATGCGGGTAACGCCTGGATTACGGAAGACCGTCTCGAGCGCGGCGATGTGCTGATTATTCTCAGCGACGACAATTTCGAGGGGCAGCGCGCGGCCCAGGCAGCGGAATTGTACAAACAGGGCATGGCGCCGGTGCTGGTGGCAAGCGGGAGGCGCCTGCGCAGGTATGCCGGAATTGCGGAACTGATGGAGCGCGACTTGACCGAACATGGCGTGCCGAAAAAAGCGATCGTGCTCTTTCCGCAGACCGGGGACAGCACGCGGGAAGAAGCGGAAAAACTTGAAGTGCTCGTTCGCGAGCGCCGCTGGCGCCGCGTGATCGTGGTAACGTCGAACGTGGATGTGCGGCGCGCGCGTTATATTTTCCGACGCGTATTTCCCGCGCAGGTCGACGTTAGGTTTGCAGGCGCGCCGGATCAAGATTTCAACCCCGCGAATTGGTGGGAGAGCCGGCGCGGCATCAAACGGATGTTTCACGAAACTGTAGGAATGCTTGTGGCCCTCTGGGAGCTGCGAGGAAAACACGACAAGCGAGCGGCAGCGCAATTCCTTGTAGGATTAGGCGGCCCAAGTCCACAATATGTAGTGTAGAGAATCAGGAAACACCCCAGATTTGCTACTTGCCATTCCGCTTTACAGCCTCTAAGTGCTGTACTATCTTCGCGCTGCGGAGTCGCAATTCCCAGTCCGCTCAGCCTGATCTGCGACTTGGTTGTGAATTTTAACGCAGAGGTGTCCCATGTGGCGGAAAGAAGATGCGAACACACAAGCAGTTCAGGAAATTTCCACTAATTCTTCTGTGATTTCTACAAGTACGCCGGCGGCTTCCGCCGCGGCTCCCCGAGAAACTTCCGCGATCCCGCCGATTTCTCCGCATGCGTCCGCCTGCATCAGCCAAGGAATCAAAATCCGCGGAGAACTTTCGGGCAGCGAGGATCTCTTTCTGGACGGCGAGATTGAAGGCAAGCTGGATTTCGGCGCGGCGAGCCTTACGATTGGCCCAAATGGCAAGGTGAAAGCGGACGTGACGGCGCGCGAAGTGATTGTGCGCGGGCGCGTGGATGGCAAAGTGACCGGCCGCGAACGAGTGCATGTCTGGAGCACCGGACGCATCCAGGGTGAAATTCAGACTGATCGCCTGGCAATCGAGGACGGTGCGGTTCTGAGCGGCAAGGTGGAAGCAGGCAAGAGATCGGAGAAACCGAAAGACGCATTCCAAGCGGCTCCCAAGCCACCCGTCGAGAAGTCAGGGAGAAAGGACGCAATGGCCCTTCCGGTGGTCCCGGCGGCGGATTAAGTCATGAGCTTGCTGCAGAAACTCGGAATCGTTGGGGTTTGGACTCAGGGGAGGGCCGTACCCGTGGGCACAAATGCGAGCCACATGGCACGCACGCACGGGACTCCCGCCGGGTTTGCAGCGCTCAACCCGCAGCGGGGTGGAGAGGCGCAGCAGATTGCGCGAGTTTCCAATGGACTCAAAGAACTGCTCTGGAACCTCGATGGAATTGGGCGCGGAACGTTGCTCGATCTGGGCCCGGCGTGGCAGACCACGCTGAGTTTCTTCATCGAGCGCGGATTCCGCGTCTCATCGGAAGATTTACTCCGCGCCTGGAAGGAATTTCTTGCCGGGGAAGAGAAGATTTTGCAGGGCGTTGCCGGCGGCACTCTGGAATCAGTTGACATGACGGCAGAGGGGCGCGCCGTCCGGTTCCTGGAATCCAATCTGCAATATCGCGCGGGCTCGTTCGACGCCATCCTGTTGTGGGATTTGCTGGATTATCTCGAACCAGTTTTAGCACGCCGCGTGGTTTCCTCTCTGACGGATCTTCTGCGTCCCGGCGGAGCGGTATTCGCCATGTTCCACAGCCGGAAGCCGGAGCACTTTCAACGCTACCGCATTGCGGACTCCATGACCCTGCAGATGCTGCCTGCCAAGGAAGATTTTCCCGCGCAGCGCACCTATCAGAACCGCGAGATCCAGGATCTTTTCCGAGGGTACCGGACCACGAAGTCTTTTGTGAGCCGGGACCAGTTGCGCGAAGTTCTGTTCATCAAGTAACGTCAACGGGGATCCCCTTGCCGGCCTCCGGCGCGCAGTCGTGAGGCCTTTTTTCTACTTGCGCGGGCGGAAACAGGGGAGTAGAAGGGGGGACAGAGCTCAAGGAGCTCCGGAGAAGGAGAATGACTCCACCGGGCTTAGAGCTGAAGCAAAGCTGAAGCACACCGCTTTTGCGGTGCGAGTCGCCGCGCAAGACTCGCTGGGCTAGCGAAGCTTCGCAGACGACACAGCAAATTAGCAGAACGGGGAGCCGCCAGGCTCCCCGTTCTGCTTTAGAGAGGGTAATGAATCAGTTTGGGTCGCGGTGGTGCCGGTGGCTGCGATGGCGACGCCGGACCTGGCGACGGTAGTGACGGCGAGGTTGGTGGAGGTGCCGCGATTCCCGAGGCGAGATTTCTGGAGAGACCGTCGTCGCCGACAGGGCTACTCGAGTGGCCGGGGCGTCAAATCGAGCTGGGTGCGGGAGCCCTGGCTCGGCTCTTTTAGCCTCCGAACTTAATGGTTCTGAGCCAGCGGATTAATTCCCCTTGCTGTGCGATCACGTCGGATTGCCAAAGGAGGGCCCAGAGCATGAGACTCATGGCAATCGAGCAGAGGGCGAGAGCGAGAGACAACTGGGATTCGGAAGCAGGAATGCGCAGCCGGTTAACAAGCCAGGTCATGGTTCTAAGTCTCCTAGTACTCTGAGCCAAATCTCGATTGCCAACGCTGGATGCCCGAGAATATTGGGCCGCCGAGTCATCGGGTTGAGGGGCAATCGGGTTGCCAGATTGCAGACTGTTCAATGAAAAGTCTATCTCTTACGAAATGAAAGAGATCGCCAAGCGGCACAGAACCAGGAAGGCTGGCCCGGCGACAGCATGTGTGCAAATTTCCGTACAGCGAGGACACTCCGTTTCCCTCGGAGGTCAGGCACGGAGCGTTAGGAGCCGGACAAGGCCGGCCCAATCGGCAGGAGAGCGCAGTTGGAAGGCAACGTTCCGACCCGAGTGAGCCACCTCGAAACCTAATTCGGCTGAGCGCCTGGTAAGGGCAACGCGGCGGTCGCAGGCATTCATGAATCTGCCAGTCGTTCCCGCGGCTTCGATGCCTACTGTTGGTGCGTGAGCATGCATGGCGCGGTCATACAGGCGTCCGAGCTGCTGGGCGGCGCGACCAGAGTCGGCGCCAACGGAAAGCGACCACAGAGGCGGCGCTTCACGGAGGACCAGTTTTCGTCTGAGTGCCTCTTCTTGAAAGCGGCGAATCGCCTCTTCATCGGCCCCAGCAAAGAAGAAAAGCTCCTCGAAATCACGCTGCCGGACGAGATCCGCTTCGCGGGAAGGAAGACCCGTATTCTGGGCCAGCTCGCGCGGCGAGAGTGCCTGGAGGGTCACGACGGTTACGTCGGTGTCTTTTGAGAGATTGTCCAAAGCCTGTGCCGCGGCAGGTTGCGGCTCAGCCACGGGAAGGCAAACAAATCGGCCCAGCCGGACACTTCGCTCCACCCTTAAGTGGAAGTAATCTTCGGGCAGGAAAACTCCCCCGCCCCTTTCCGCAATGAATGGGTGGGCGTGGCCAAGTTGGCGACGCGGCGCGTCCAGTTGCATGCGCGAGCGATCGGAGACCAACACGACAGGCATGCCGAATCGCTCGAGATCCTCCAGGAATCCCTCCAAGCCGGCTTCTGGTTTGCCGCCGATGGGAAAGAACGGGTCAACTGCGAAGTAGACAACCGCCGTGGACTGTCTCAAGAGGAAGCACCGCCCAGCAATCCTGATTGTAGCGGAAAAGGGACTGGAGAGGGCCGCCACCCCCTTCTGGAAGAAGAAAGGCGGGCAGAAGTGCCTGCCCGCCTCTCCGAATGGCCGTTTTCGTGGCCAGCGTATCCCTGATATTGAATCAGCGTCCGGAACTGGAACTGGACTGAGTCTGCGGCTGCGCATTCGCTTTTGGAATACTGACGTAGCCGCTGATCTGGTCCTTACCCACTTTATTGATGACAAGTTCCTGCGGAAGGCGCGTGCCGGAAGTGTAGAAGAAGATCGGCTCGTTCAGGGCACGATTCTTCTTCTCGAAGAGTTTGTCTTCGACGGTCATCACGACGTTGAATTGATTCTTCTTGGAGTTCACGCCGCGGAGCTCGACCGTGATGTTGCCCACCTTTTGCGGCTTGTTCCTGCCGGCGATGGTGAACTCGACATACTCGCGCTCACCGAGGCGGCGGAGCTGGTCAATCTCGTCGTGATTGCGTGCGATGAGCGTGCCCAGATCACTGCGCGCCATTTTGAGGTCTTCGCGGGTGGCATCGAGGTCGGTGCGAACGCCGACGACCTTGGTGTCCACATTCTTCAAATCATCCGCGGCTGCCTTGGTGGCGAGCTCGGTGTGGACCGAAGAATCGAGAGCGGTCAGCTTCTGCGAGGTCTCTTCTTGATGCTTGGAGGCTTCCTCGCGTGCTGTTTTCAATTGGCCTTGGGTAATCCTGAGTTTCTTGGTGACGATGCCAAGGTCTCCCTGCCACTCTTTGTTGGTCTTCTCCGACTGTGCCAGACGATCCTTGACCCCGGCCAAATCCTGGTCCACCGACTGCTTCATGGACTGGACCTGGGCCGTCACGGCTTTCTGAGTGCCATCGAGCTTGGACGATGCGTTCCAACCAAATGCGAGCCCCCCGATGGCGATCAAGCCAAGTAGGGCGATCGCCGGTAGTTGCCAGGACGAACTGTTTTTAGTTTCCACAATCTTCTCCTCTGACATATGTTGTCTTTTCTCCTCCCCCCGGAAAATGTGGCCGGATTCCTGAACAACGAAGTGCACCTCAGAAGCCAAAGGTGGGTTAGCGGTCGCTGTGAATTAAGTCATTAAGGTTCAGTTCATTGAAGGCAAGAATGAGGAGGGTAAATTTCCGAGACGAGTACTAGTCCCTGCAAAGATTACAGGTGTTGCGCGATTTGGCATGGTCCGTGAATGCGCTTCGCGCCAGAGATCGGCCTGGAATGGGCTATTCGGACAGTGGAGAGATGCCGAGCACGGCAAGCTCGCTTTCCATCTGGAGAGGGGATTCGAACACGATGCCAGCCATTCCGAGCTGTCGAGCAGCTTCGACATAGGCGGCGACGTCGTCAATGTAAAGAGATTCCCGGGCGCGGACCCCACAGGCCTGCAGCGCCTCCTTGAAAATGAGCGGATTGGGTTTACTGGCCCCTGCGCCGCACGAATAGATGCGCCGAGGGAAATGGCGCAGAACGGGGAAGTTGGCTTCGAGATGAGCGACATGGAGAGGGTCGGTATTGGAGAGGACAGCGAGGCGGTAGGAAGTGGAAAGCCGTGTGAGGAACTCATCGGGGAGAATTGGCTCAGGCCGAAGGGCACGGTTCCAGATCTCACGGAACTGCTCGAAGGGGAGAGCATCACCGAACTGCCGTGATAGCTGGCGGTGCCACTCCTGCGGCGAGAGACGGCCCTCCTGCCAATCGCGCCAGCGGGGATGTTTTTCGATCAGCGACCAGACTTCCTGGGGAGTCCTCGTGGTGGACTCGGCCAGCCCGGCCATAGAGGCCGCGACGTCCACTCGAACGAGAACCCGGCCGATATCGAAGATGATGGCACGAAAGCGCAGAGAGGCCACCGGCTACTTACGCTCGGGTTCGGAGAGCGCTGCGGGACGAGCCGGACCCGCGGCGGCAGAGCGGCGGGCGCGAAGAATCCCGATAATCCCCGGGAGAAGAGAGAGGAAGATCACGACGGCGATGACGTAGTGAATTCGCTGGCCGATATTGGGGACCGAACGGCCAAGTAGATAGCCGCCGAGTATCAAACTCCCGGTCCAGAAGATGCCTCCGAAAACGTCATAGACCAGGTAGCGCGCGTAAGGCATTCCCGCGGCGCCCGCCACGGGCGGGCAAAAGGTCCGAATGATGGGTATGAAGCGCGCGAAGATAATGGTCTTGCCGCCATATTTTTCATAGAAGCGGCGAGCACGTTCGAGATGACTGCGGCGGAAGAAGAAAGAATCTTTGCGCCGATAGAGAGCCTGTCCGGCGGCGCGACCGATCCAGTAGCCGATCTGGTCGCCTATGATGGCGCAGAGCATCACGGGAAAGAGCAACCAGCCGAGGTGGAGTTTATCGGCTGCGGCAAAGATTCCCGCGGTAACCAGCAGGGAATCGCCGGGCAGGAAAAAGCCAACGAAAAAGCCGGTTTCAATGAAAACGATCACGCAGACAAGAAGCGTGCCGCCCCAGCGGATCAGTCCTTCGACATCGTAGAGAGAATGTAAGAGGCTGCGGATTGTTTCGAACACGCGAGCGGCATCCTCTGCGCGGACGCGGAGGGAAGAAGCGAAACCTCCCCGGGAACGCACCCGCATAGGGTCACGCCCATACGGTAGCAGAAAACGGCGGGATTCTCGCCGCATTCCTGCCAGAGGATAAACATAGTTGCAATCGCGGCCGTCCACCACCCCAGCCGGATCATCCGAGCGCCCCCGCCAGCCAGAGATTACCCCGAGCTTCCTGTTCTTGGCGAAATGCCTGCGCTTGCGACGCAGATTTCATCTGGCGGCTGAGCAACTGCTGGATGCGGGGAAGGGCAGAACGCGCCGCGGCGGCGCCTGCCTCGATGGCCTCTTCTGCGCGGGCGAAGTCGTCCCAAGCGAGAGAGTGGACATCGGGCCGGAGAATGAGGTTGGCTTCTTTCTCCCAGAGTTCGGATTGGTTTTTCTGTGCGGCGCTGACAGCGCGGCTTACGATTTGGAAGAGGTTCGTGGGATCGCCGGCGCGACCGTCGTGGACATCCACGGATACGCCGACGACACAGGTTGCCCCAAGCGCCCTTGCTTCGCGGGCCGGGACGGGCGAGACAAGGCCGCCGTCCACCAGACAACGCGTGCCGATGTGGACGGGCTCGAACAGCCCGGGGAATGCGCAACTCGCGCGCAGCGCTTGGGAAAGATTGCCGTGCCGCAAGACGACTGCATCGCCGCTGCCAAGGTCGGTGGCGACGGCGGCGAAGGGGATCAGGAGATCTTCAAAATCGCGCGCACGAAGAACTTGCTCGATTAGGTCCCCCAGCCGGTGGTTGGAGGCGAGGCCGAGCCGCGAGAAGCGCCAGCGGGCGAAATCGCGGAAACGGACGTTGCGGCAGACAGCGATGATTTTCGCGAGAGGCGCGCCGCTGGCATAGGCAGCACCCAGGATGCTGCCGATGGAGGTCCCAGCAATCGCATTGATGGGTATGCGGTGCTGTTCGAATACTTGCAGGACGCCCAGGTGAGCGAATCCGCGCGCGAAGCCCCCGCCGAGCGCGAGCGCGACGCCCGCGGGCACCGCTCCGGAAGCGTTCCACTTGCTGCTCGAAGGCAAGTCCCCGCGTGTCATGGGTGCAGAGTGCCAGGCGCAAAAGGAAGGAACAATGACCCGGGAGGCCCAAGAGGACAGTACGGCCGTACTCTGAAGAGGAAGACCTGGTTTTCATGCTCAATCGGGCAACAGTACTTTTCTCCTAGTCTTTTACCCTTGCTGTACCATTGGCGCACACAGTGGCTAGCGCCATCCTGCCCCAGACGCAACGCGGTTCCTTCTGAAGGGGGCATGCCAAACATGGTGGACAACGCTTATGTGCCGTGGATCGGGCAGGCTGTAGTGCTTCAGGTAGCTCTCGGCGATATCAAAGTGCCGCTGCGCGGCCGCCTTCTGAAGGATGCGGGCGACGTGCTGCGGATGCGCATCGGCGACGCTTGGGACGTGGACATCTACAAGACGATGATCCTCGCCGTCGAGGAAGATGTGCTGGCATTCCAGGCCGCCTAGGAGGAGCGCGTGAAAACACCTGAGAGGAAGTACGTGGAACAGGGCCGCGCTGCGGCATTGCTAGGGATTCCGGAACCCACGCTCTGTCAGATTTCGAAAGAGACGGGTCTCGGGCACAAAGAAGGAAATGGCGCCCACGAACAGATGTACTTCACCTACGAGGAATTAAGAAGGATTTGCCTGCTCGCAGTGCAGCGGGTGCACTAGCGCAGGCGCACGAGCTTTCTCCGGCCCTGCCTCTGTCTCAACCCCCGGCCCCGGGTCTTCTCCCCCTGACGACCCGGGGCCTTTCTTTTCCGGAACCAAACCAAGAAGGGCGCTCATCCCGGCCAGACGCCGGCTGTAAACGTTCGTATCGTGCGGAAACCAAGATTCTCATAGAGTTGCACGGCCCGGCGGTTGATGGAAGTTACGGTGAGGGTCAACTCGTGAAATTTCATGGCGCGCAGCGCGCCAATCGAGGATTCCATGAGCAAGCGGCCGAGGCCCTGCCCCTGATGTCCCGGGAGAACGCAAATCTGCGTCGTGTGGCCGACGCCGTGCGCGACCTCGGAGGTCAACACCGCCCCGAGAACTTCGTCGGAGCCTGGCTGGCGCACGAGAAACGATGCTGCGGGGACAAACTGGCCGCATCCGGGCAAGAGAATGATGTTTTTCAGGAAGCGCAGGGCGCCGGAACGCGAGCGGTACTGATCGTTGATCTCTCCATCCACATGGTCGGCGTATGCGAGATGGATGAGCCGGGCGCAGGGCTCGAAGAAATGGTCATTCCAGCGATCCATGCGCAGGCCGGGGGAAACGCGGACAGGATGCCCGCGTTTCGAAAAGAGATCGAAGAGCATGAACTGGCGCGTGTGGAGTCGAAAGCCCTGCTCGCGGAGGGTTTGGTCCACGGGACCGCCGAACGGCATGAGCTGGGTTTCGATGCGCGTGAGGTGGGGAAGCGCTCGGAGAGAAAAAAGGATTTCCTCGAGCAGGCGGCGGCTGATTTCTGCCTGCGGATAACGGGGTGAGACGAATAGCCCGCCGATAAGTCCTTTTTGTTCCTCCAGAACGTAGAACGAGTAGCCGACGGCCTCCCCCTCATCGAAGGCCACGCTGCCAGCGAGCGCGCGGGCATCCAGGAAACGCTTGATAAGGTCCACTGCGGTCCCGTAGTCCCAGTGAAGCTCCTCACGCCAGTGCCGGGCTTCCTCGCGGAGGAGCCCTTCGATTTGTTCGGCGGAGACTTGCCGCAGGTCCACGATTCGCATAGCAGAGTGCCGCGAGCGGCGGAGCGCCCGCGTACGTCTATGATAGCCGATTCCGGGGGTGTGCACAGGCGAACACCGGCGGGTGCGTTCCGCCCGGACGCGCGCACGACGTGTGCTACCATCTGCTCTGCGGGCGCCTGCTGGACCGTGGAGTGGAGAAGAGGTGCGGCCCGCCGAACGCAAGGAAACGAGGCGCAGAATGGAGCGCCATCAAGCCGCGAATGTCCATTTTCTTCGAGCTTCGCTATCCCACGCGCTGGTATAGCAAAATTCTAGCCGTCATTTTGGTGCTGGTCTTCTTCACCGTGCTGTCCACGGCGACGATCGCGGGCTACCTCGTCTATCGCATCGTGAAGCCGCAGAGGACCAGCTCCGAGATCAACATGCAGAGCTTCCCCGGAAGGCCGGATGCGGTGAATTTTACGGTGCCGGGCCTTGGCGAGCGCGAAGGCTGGTTTTTCCCGGGGTTACGGGGGGCGCCGACGATTGTGCTCTGCCACGGGTACCAGTCGAGCCGCGGGGAACTGCTTACGCTGGTTTCCGCGCTGCAGGATCACCAGTACAACGTCTTTGTCTTCGATTTCGCGGCGCATGGCAAAAACGGCGGCGCGACGACGTTTGGATTCCGCGAAACAGACGAGTTGCGCGGGGCCATTAACAGCCTGGCGCAGCGGAATGACGTGGATCCCACCCGGTTTGGCGTGTGGGGTTACAACCTCGGGGCGTACGTGGCGCTGAGCGAAGCGGAAAACGACAAGCGCATTCGCGCACTGGTGCTGGACTCCGTCTATGACGCGCCGGAGCAGATGGTCAGGATACAGGTGGAGAAGACCGGGCTGGCAGGGTTTCCGCTGATGGTGAAATCGGCGCAGATCAGTTTCCGATGGCTCAATTCCAACTTCCGGCAGGTGCCGCCTCTTTCGAAGGGACTTCCGAAAGTTGCCGGCGTGGCGAAACTGTTTATTCAAGCGGCGGATGATCCGGAACTGGCCGAGACCACGCGACAGATGTTCCTGCGGTCCCCGGATCCGCGCGAACAGGTCGTCATCCCCCACGGCAACATCGCCGGAATGGGTGACCCGGACAAGCGGGACTACCAGAACCGCGTCGTGAGTTACTTCCTGCTAAACCTTCCTGCGACGGGCCTCCTGGCCCGCTGATTCCCGAGAGCTCCACCGCTCCTGCTAGAATCACCTCATGCGCGATGCGTGGAGCCCGGACACTTACCAGCGGTTCAAGGAAGAGCGCAGCCAGCCGTTTTATGACTTGTGCGCGATGGTTAAGCCGCGGGCAAGGATGCGCGTGCTCGATCTTGGGTCGGGGCCCGGCGATTTGACGAAGCGCCTTCATGAAAAACTAGGGGCGCGGGAGACGATTGGGATCGACGCGTCGGAGAACATGCTCGTGCAGGCGAAGCCGCGGGAGGGGAACGGGCTGCGGTTCGTGAAGGGCAAGATTGAAGAACTGCCGGTGGAAGGCGAGTTCGATCTGGTTTTTTCGAACGCGGCGCTGCAGTGGGTGGAGAACCACGAGAGACTGTTCGGAGAAATCGCGAAGAAGCTCAGGCCGGGAGGACAATTCGCGATGCAGGTACCCTACAACGAAGAATCCCAGTTTCATGCGGCGGCGCGGGACGTGGCGGGGGAATTCAGCGGGCGGCTGAGCGCGTATGTGCGGCATCTCGAGGCGCTGGCGCCGGATGCGTACGCGCGGCTGTTGTTCCGGCTTGGATTTGCCGAACAGGAAGTCGTGCTGCGCGTGTATCCGCACGTGCTGCCGTCGCTGGGCGCGGTCGTGGAATGGTACCGCGGGACGCTGCTGACGACGTATGAGTCGCGGCTGGATGCGGAAACGTTCGCGCGATTCGTGGCGAGGTATCAGGAGGTGCTGCGAGAGCGTTTCGAGGATGTGCGGCCGTTCTTCTTCCCGTTTCCGAGGATTTTGTTGTGGGCCAAGCTGTAACTGTTTGCCGGTCCCGGGTGTGATCAAGGGTCACACCGGAGAAGTTCCCTTAGGATGATCGGGCTGACCCACGAGGACAAGGATTGCGTCGAGGCACGTTCCGTCGATGATCTGGTACGGGATTTTCTCCCTCCGAAGTTCAATGATCCCCTCCGGTGAAACGAGAACCAGCGCGGGTGTGGCGGATGAGGTTGTCCATTCCACAATTTCGCGACGAAAATAGAAGTTGAGCGGGTATTGAGCACTTCTTCGCAGGTGAAACGCCAGAATCTGGCCTTCCGCCTCCGGATGTCGCCTCATAGTCCTAGCGATCGCGCGAGGTGATATCTGGGGATCGAGCCAGGGAAGCGCCGCTTGATTTCCAGCCTCCAGGAAGAGCAGGCAGGCCAGAACGCCGCAGATCATGATTGCACGATTTTTCCGGCCGTATGCGAAAGCGAGACAGGCGTTGAGCCCCAGCAGGGCCACAAGGCCGCTCGCGAGGACGAATGTGTGGGGAGCCCGATCTTTGAAAAGAAAATGCAGTGACACGCTGGTCGTACCAATAAGCAGAACTGGTGTCAGCGCCACGACGGCGAACCCGTGAGTCTTGGCAACCTTCCCGAATTCCAATCCCTTCGCGACAGCTAAGGCCGTAAGCAGGATGAGGGCTGGAACGGCTGGCAGAATATAGCCCGGCAATTTTGATTTCGAGAGGGAAAAGAACACGACGGGGAATGATCCCCACAGGAGAATGAAGAGGGAGCTTCTGTCTAGCCTCATCTCGAGTGGGGTTCTCCGGAACAAGTAGGAGACGGAAGAGAGCGACATTCCCGTCCAGGGGAGGAGAGCGAGCAAAAGGATGGGTCCGAAATACCAGAAGGGTTGGATGTGCTGGAATTCAGGGGTAAGGTAACGCTGGAAATTGTGTTCGAAGATAAAAATCCGAAGGAAATCGGTATTGCGGCGGGCGCAGAGGATGTACCAGGGAAGAGCCGTGAGGCAGAAGGATGCGATGGCGGCTGGATGGAAGAGGCGAAAAGCATCGCGCCAGCGGCGCGTGAATAGCGCCCAGAAGAAAGCGGCTCCACCCGAGAGAATGATGGCCGCGGGACCTTTGGCCAGGACGGCTGCTCCGAGGAAGACTCCGAACGCGATCAGGGCGAGCCAGGGAGTATTCGGAGAAGGTGAGGAAGCGGGTGAAGCAGAGGGAGTAGAGGACGCAGAGGAAGCCGAGGATGAGGAAGGGACGAGGCGCAGGACCACGGCGGCGGCGACCATGGCGATGGTGAGCATACCGCTGAAGGGCATGTCCGTGGCAGCGGCGTGAGAAAACCCTATCATGCCGACGCTAGTCGGGAGTAAGAGGAGTAGCCAGCGCGCGGTTTCCTCTCCATAAAGGCGCCAGGCGAGCCAGGCCATAGCCAAAGTCGCGAGTAAGGCGGAGACGGCCGAGGGCAAACGGGCGGCGGCTTCGCTCACGCCAAAGAGCTTGAAGCTGAGCGCGGCGCCCCAATAGAAGAGAACCGGCTTTTCGAACCAAGGCTTGCCATAGAGACGCGGCGTGACCCAGTCGCCGGTCTCGACCATGTCGCGGGCGATCCAAGCGTAGCGCGGCTCGTCCGGGCCGACAAAGCCGATGGCGTCGAGATGGCTGAAGTAGCAGACGTACAGAGTAGCGAGGATCAGGGCGGTCCAGGCGATTTTTGTGGCGAGCGGCCTGGACGTTTTTTGTGCGTTTAGAGATGGCTCGGTCATGAGCGCAAGCGGCGAGTCTAGCATCAGAGAACGTGAAACTCGAACTTCGAAACGGGAAAGTCGCGCAGTTCGGATGGCCGCGGGCCGGCAACTTCCTCCCCCGAGAATCGAACCTCTACCCGGAAACCGCGGACCTCTAGCATACTGTCGCTCGATGAGGCAGAGGATTGAATACGCCGCGGTGTGGATGATCCTCAAGCTGCTGGGCGCGTTGCCGCGGCCGGCGGCGAGGACCATTGCGTCGGCCCTGGCGCGCGGGCTCCTGTTGTTGGTGCCGAAGCAGCGGCAAACGGCGATGTTCAACCTGCGACTCGCGTTTCCGGAGTGGAGCGATGCGCAGCGGCGCGCGGCGATCGGCAAGATGACGCGCACGCTTGGCTGGATGGCAGTGGAGTTCGCGCGTTTTCCACGCTTGACCGCGGGAAATATAGAAAAAGCCGTCCTGCTCGATGGGCAGGAGAATTTTCTCGCCGGGCGGAGCCGCGGGAAAGGCGTGATCTTTCTGACGGGGCACATCGGGGCGTGGGAGCTGTCGTCGTTTGCCCACGCGGCGTACGGCTTTCCGCTGCACTATATGGCGCGTCCGCTGGACAATCCCCGCGTGGACGCCCTGATTCACCGCTACCGCTGCCTCTCCGGCAACCGGGCAATCCTCAAGAACGAGTCCGCGCGCGCCATGCTGAAGATCTTGAAAGACTCCGGGACGATTGGCATTCTGGCGGACCAGAACACCATGCGGGAGGAAGGCGTATTCGTGGATTTCTTCGGAACGCCGGCCTGTACTTCGACGGGGATTGCCCGCGTGGCGTTGCACACGGACGCCGCGGTCGTGCCGGGCTACGCGGTCTGGGACGAAGGGCTTCGAAAATACCGCCTGCGTTTCGAGCCGCCGGTGCAACTTGTGCGCACGGAGGACATCGAGCGCGATGTTTTCGAGAACACGCAGAGATTCGCGAAAGCGATCGAAGAAATCATCCGGCGGCAACCCGAGCAGTGGGTGTGGGTACACGCGCGATGGAAAACGCGGCCCAAAGGCGAGGCGCCGCTGTATCCATTCCTGGATTGAGGAAGAGAGGCTTGTCATGTCGAAAACTGCACGGGAGCTGGCCGACGAGCTCGGCCTGAAATTAGAGGGGGACGGCAGCGTGGAGCTGCGCGGCTTTGCGGCGCCGGAACGCGCTGGGCTTCATGATCTGATCTATCTCGAATCGGAAAAGCACGCCGGCCGCGCGGAGGCCTCTGCCGCGCTCTGCGCGATCGTTTCCGAAGGAATGACGCTGGCGGGGAAGACGCTGCTTCGCTGCACGAAACCGAAAGCGAGTTTCGCCCGAGCCGCGGCGCTGCTCGTGGAGCGTGCGCCCATCACGACGGGAATTCACACGACGGCGGTGATCTCCGCTTCGGCGCAGATCAGCCGGGGAGCCGCCATCGGCCCCTACGCGGTCATCGAGGAGGACGTTTACCTCGGTGAAGGAACGCAGATCGGAGCGCACTGCGTCGTTGGGCGGGGGAGTTGGATCGGAAGCGCGTGCAGGATTCATCCGCGTGTTACGCTCTATCCGGGCGTGCGCCTCGGAAACCGCGTAGAAGTGCATGTGGGTGCCGTAATCGGGGCCGATGGATTTGGCTACGCGTATGCCGACGGGCGCTATTGGAAATTTCCACAGATAGGAATCGTCGAGATCGGCGACGACGTGGAGATCGGCGCCAATGCGACCGTGGATCGCGGATCGCTGGGCGACACGAGGATTGCCGAGGGAGTGAAGCTCGACAATCTGGTCCAGGTAGGACACAACGTGGAGATCGGCGCGCACACCGTGGTTGCGGCGCAAACAGGGATTTCCGGGTCGTGCGTGCTCGGCCATCACGTCATCGTCGGGGGGCAGGCGGGCTTGGCCGAGCACTGCATCCTGGAAGACGGCGCCACGATTGGGGGGCAGTCTGGAATCCTGGCCGGAAAGATAATCCGAAGCGGACAGACGGTATGGGGCACGCCGGCGCGGCCGCTCGAGAAGTTCAAGGAGCAGCATGCCTGGCTTACGAGGCTGCCGGACTTGGCGGAACGCGTAAAGAAACTCGAACAGCAAGCACTGAAACCTTGATGCAGGATTCCGCGGCAGGGAAGAAATGAGCGCAGGGCCGAAATGGCGGGTTGTCATCGTGGGCGGGCACACGCGGAGCATCGGGAAAACGCAACTCGTCTGCGACCTGATCGAAGCGTTCCCCGAAGCAGGATGGGTTGCGGGCAAGATTACGCAATTCGGCCATGGCGTCTGCGCGCAGAACGGAGAGGATTGCGATTGCGCGCCGGCAGAGCACGCCGCGGCGCTGGATTGGGAGACGCGCGCAGAGAGCGGCACCGACTCGGCGCGCTTTCTGGCTTCCGGGGCGCGGCGGTCGCTGTGGCTGCGCACAAAGCAGGGATTTCTTGCGGAAGGGCTTCCGCTTCTGCGGACCGCGCTGCAGGAAGCAGCCCAGGATGGCGGCGCGGGTCCGGTCAACATCATCCTGGAGAGCAATTCGCTTCTGAAATTTCTGAAACCTTCGCTCTATTTGGTTGTTCTGGCACCACGGATGGCGGACTTCAAGGAGTCGGCACGGGTTGTTCTGGACCGTGCCGATGCGGTAGTGCTGCGTGAATCGCTGACGTCGGAGTTGGAGTGGCCTGGTGGCGGGGGCATACCCTGGAGCGAAGTGCCGGTCCGACTCCTCCGGTCGAAGCCGTGTTTCGTACAGAAGTTGGGAGAACCCTTGCCGGATGGGGTCCGCGGCCTTCTGCGGCAGGTCCTGCAAGAGGAGGGAACCGAAACAATCTGATACTAACCGATACAAAAATGCCATCTTGGCGGTTGACCACCGGCGAAAACACGGCGATAATTCCAAGGTACACGGGAGTCCTCATCCCGTGTGCAGGTGCATCCATTGGGAAATGATTCGCAGGCCAGCAGTTAACTGCCGCCTGCCTGTGGCCGGTCCTCGAACCGGCATGAGCGCATCCAAGTAACCGTGGGGGAAGAGTTTGGCTACTGGTACTAGGACAGGTCTGGATATGCTGGCTCCTGCCGCGTCCATGCGGGTCGCGGAGGAATGGAGCGCGAGCCTCGAGCAGGCCATCGGGCGCGGCGCCAGCTACCTGCTCAGCTTGCAGGCAGAGGAAGGCTACTGGCTCGGCGAATTGGAAGCTGACAGCACGCTCGAATCGGACTACATCTATTACCTTCACGTCCTTGGAAAGGCTGATCCAGAGCGCATCGCGAAGCTGGCGAATTATGTGAGGAGCCGGCAAGGCCCCGATGGCGGATGGAATACTCATCCGGGCGGGCCGTCCGAGCTGAACGCGACGGCGAAAGCCTACTTCGCGTTGAAGCTGGCGGGGGACGCGGCGGACACTCCGCACATGGCGCGCGCGAGAGAGACGGTGCATCGTCTCGGCGGTCTCGAACATACGAATTCCTACGTGCGGTTCTATCTCGCACTTGTTGGCGCGGTCGGCTGGGAGTTGGTGCCCGCGATACCACCTGAGCTGATGCTTCTGCCGACCTGGTTTTACTTCAACATCTACGAGATGTCGTCGTGGACACGCGGGATCGTGATCCCGATGGCGATCCTCTCGACGGTGCGGCCGAACTGGCGGCTGCCGGAGCGCGCGCAGGTAGGGGAGTTGTTCCGGGACCCCAGCCAGAAATCAGCCGCGTTCGATTGGAGCAATCAGCTCCTCTCATGGAAGAACTTTTTCCTCGCGCTGGACCGGGCGCTGAAGCTGTATGAGAAACTGCCCTGGAAGCCGTTGCGGCAGCGCGCCTTGCGCGAGGCGAAGGCCTGGATGCTCAATCACGTGGAGCGCTCGGACGGGCTCGCGGCGATTTATCCGGCGATGATGAATTCCATCTTCGCGTTGATGGCGCTGGGGCATGGCCCGGACGACCCACTGACCGCGCGCGAGATCCGGGAGTTCGCGCGATTCGAAATCGAAGAGAGCGACGCGATACGTCTGCAGCCCTGCGTTTCGCCGGTGTGGGATACCTGCATCGCGATGGTGGCGCTCGAGGAGGCGGGATTGCCGGCGGACCACCCGGCGCTGGTGAAAGCTGCGGACTGGATTCTGTCGAAGCAGGTGCTTGGGCCGGGCGACTGGCAGGTCAAGAACAAAGATGCGGAGCCGGGCGGATGGGCATTTGAATTCCGCAACGACTGGTATCCGGATGTGGACGACACGGCGTTTGTCCTGATGGCATTGCAGCGCGTGAGGTATCCGGACCCGGCGCGGATGGAAGCGGCAGTACGCCGGGGGATTCAATGGCTGCTGAGCATGCAAAACCGCGACGGCGGATGGGGCGCGTTCGACCGCGACAACGACAGGAAATTTCTGTGCAACATTCCCTTCGCGGATCACAACGCGATGATTGATCCTTCCACCGCGGACGTGACCGCGCGCGTCGTGGAATGTCTGGGCCGCTTCGGCTGGCCGGCGAATCATCCGGCCATCCAACGTGGAGTGAAGTTCTTGCAGAAAGACCAGAGCGAAGACGGCGCGTGGTTTGGCCGCTGGGGCGTGAATTACGTATATGGGACAGGCGGCGTGTTGCGCGCGCTTGAGGCCGTTTCGCTGGGCGCGCAGGAGTATGGCCAGCGCGCAGTGAACTGGCTGCGATCAGTGCAACGACCCGACGGCGGCTTTGGCGAATCGCTGTATTCTTATGACGACCCCGCCGCGAAGGGGCAGGGCAACAGCACGCCATCGCAGACGGCGTGGGGGTTGATCGGATTGCTTTCGGCGGCGGACACCAGAGACCCGGCGATCGCGAATGCGGCCGCGTATCTCATGTGCCAGCAGAATGAAGACGGCTCGTGGTCCGAGAGCGAGTTTACGGGCACGGGTTTTCCGTGCGTGTTCTATCTGAAATATCACCTGTATCGAAATTCTTTCCCGCTGCATGCGCTGGCGCGGTACCGTAGCCAGATGCAGAACGCAGGGGAATACCGGGCGATGCTGTTCCGGCCGGGGGAGTTCCGCCAGCGCAGCGGGTTTCAGGGGGCTGAATGAGATTTCCGTTGAAAATGACCGCGAATCTGACGAAGTACATCGCGGGGAAAAAGATCCGGGGCGAGAAGAAGTTTCCGCTGGTGATGATGCTCGAGCCGCTGCACGCGTGCAACCTGACATGCACGGGCTGCGGCCGCATTCGCGAGTACAAGAGCACGATCAACGAGATGATGAGCGTCGAGCAATGCGTGGCCGCGGCGGAAGAGTGCGGCGCGCCGATCGTTTCAATCTGCGGCGGCGAACCGATGATCTATCCGGAAATCGGCCGGCTGACGCGCGAGCTGCTGGACCGCGGGCGGCACATCTACCTGTGCACAAACGGGATGTTCATCCGCAAACGGATGAACGAATTCAAGCCGACCTCGAGTTTTTTCTGGAACGTCCACCTGGACGGCATGGAGCGCACGCACGACTTGTGCGTGGAGCGCGACGGCGTTTTCCGCGACGCCATCGAAGGGATCAAGGCGGCAAAAGCGGCGGGCTTCCTGGTGTGCTCGAACACGACGATTTACAAAGAGACCGACCTGAGCGAGATCGAAGAGCTGTTCGATTACCTGCATGAGCTGGGCGTGGATGGCTACATGCTTTCGCCGGCCTATTCCTACTCCGCGGTGGCAACGCAGGACATCTTCATGACCCGCAACGATATTCGCGAAAAGTTTCGCGGAGCGCGGGGCATGCTCAACAAGTACAACCTGATGATGTCGCCGATCTACTACGAATTTCTGCGCGGCGAGCGCGAGCTGAGCTGCGTGGCCTGGGGAACGCCCACCTACAACCCGCGCGGCTGGAAAGCGCCCTGCTACCCGATGACCGACGGGCACTACGCCACGTTTCAGGAGTTTATCGAGAAGGTGGATTGGGAAAAGTACGGCCCGGGCCGCGATCCTCGCTGCAAGGATTGCATGATGCACGTGGGTTTTGAACCGTCGTCGGTGCTCGGCGCAAATCAGAAGCTGGGCGATACGTGGAAACTGCTTTCGTGGCAGCTCGGCGGAAAAATGGGCGGCCGAGGAATGAGCACGGCCTCGAATGGGCACTCCAATGGAAACGGCCATGCGAACGGCAACGGCCAGCGGACGCAGATTCCATTGGGTCCCCCGCCACCAGAGGAATTGGTTTCTTCGGACGGACAACTGCGGATTCTATGACCACTTTGGTGACGGGCGCTGCGGGCTTTCTCGGAAGCCATGTGGCGCGGCAACTGGTGGCGCGCGGCGACGCCGTTCGTGTCCTCCTGCGTGCATCGAGCACCAACCGCTCCATCTCGGATCTTCCCCTTGAATACGTCACCGGCGATCTGCGGGATCCGGATTCGCTCGAGCGGGCCTTGCAGGGTGTGCGGCGGGTGTTTCACGTCGCGGCGGACTATCGCCTGTGGGCGCGCAGATCTCGGGAGATCTACGAATCGAATGTGACCGGCACGAAAAACCTGCTGGAGGCCGCCAAACGGGCCGGCGTGGAGCAGTTCATCTACACCGGCACGGTCGCGACGATCGCTGTGGACCGGCCGAAACCGCCCAACGAAGCGACCGAAGCGGCACTCGACGAGATGGTGGGGCACTACAAACGCTCGAAATGGCAGGCGGAGAAAGAAGTCCTGGCGGCAGCGAAGGACGGATTGCCGGTAATCGTGGCGATGCCCACAACGCCCGTAGGCCCCGGCGATTGGAAGCCGACGCCGACGGGAAAGATTATCCTGGATTTCTTAAATGGGAAAATGCCAGGGTACGTCGAGACGGGATTGAATTTTGTCGGAGTGGAGGATTGCGCCGCGGGACATCTTCTGGTGGCGAAGAGGGGCAAGCAGGGAGAGCGCTACCTGCTGGGTGCGGAGAATCTATCCTTGAAACAGGTTCTGGACATGCTCGCGAAGATTACGGGATTGCCCGCGCCCTGGCTGAAGATTCCGCACGGACTGGCTCTTGCCGTCGCGTATGCCAGCACCGCATTTTCGCGGCTGACCGGGCGCGAGCCGGGAATTCCGGTCGAGGGCGTGAAGATCGCGCGGCATCTGATGTACGTGGATTGCGCACGGGCGCGACGGGAATTGGGGTTCAAGCCGGGGCCGGTGGCGGGGGCGTTAGAGCGAGCCGTGCGCTGGTATGAAACCAACGGTTACGTGAAGGGGCCCCACGCGAAGCGGCTGGCGCAGGCACACGCCGCATAGGCTGTAGCGCGGGCCCCCTAGTCGGCATCTGAGATAAATAGACGAATGCGTGTTCTAGTCACCTTTGCGGTCGAAGCGGAATTCGTCCCCTGGCAGAAGCTACGGAAGCTGGACCAGGTCACCATCAATGGGATTACTGGGTACCAGGCCGAGATCGGACGCGCGGTCGTCGATCTTGTGGTTACCGGAATGGGCGCTGAGAATACTCTCCGGGTGGTGCAAGAAGCGATGGCGTCGCCCTATTCCTTTTGTATTGCCGCGGGCTTCGCGGGTGGTTTGAGACCCGGATACAAGGTTGGAGAGATTCTTGTCGCCAGGGCTGTTCAGCAATGCGGCGACCCCAGGACCATCGAGTGCGCGAGCAACCTGGTGACAGAGGCAATCCAAGACGGCGCGAAGCCTGTGTCTTTGTTTCTCGCGACGGATCACGTGGTGAGCACCGCAGAGGAAAAGTCGAAGCTGGCTCCCTTCGCAGAAGCCGTGGACATGGAAAGCTTCAGCGTTCTCGCCGTCGCTCGGGCCCATCCATTACCGGCGGTAGCCATTCGAGTCGTCTCCGATTTGTACGACCGCGACATGCCGGCGAATATCGGTGCAACGGTCGATGAAAAAGGAAACGTGAGAGTCGGTGGCGTCATGAAATACGTAGCAACCCATCCGCTGGCGCTGCCTGCCCTGATTCGTCTGGGACGCGAGAGCAGGACAGCGGCCGAAGCTCTTGCCCATTTTCTTGAGACTTATATCAACAAGCTTTCGTTTGAGGCACAGGATTGGGCGCCCGCCGAGCTTGAGGACATTGCTGCCACATGAGCCGAACCGGTCTTACGCTTGATGCACAGTCCGCCCTCGGGCCGGTTCCGAAGACGATGCGCGCGGGGGTGTATCGCGGGAAAGGTATCGTCCGCGTAGAGGAAGTGCCGGTGCCGGAAGTGGCCGATGGTGAAGTACTGATCAGAGTCGCCTGCTGCGGGATTTGCGGCACGGACATCAAGAAAATTTTTCACGCCTATGTCGAGCCACCACAGATTCTGGGGCATGAAATTGCGGGTACTGTGGTTGCGGCCGGGCGCGGCGTGACGAAGTGGAAGCCCGGCGACCGCGTGATGAGTTTTCACCACACTCCGTGTGGCGAGTGCTTTTATTGTCAGAGGCGCCTGTTCTCGCAATGCCCGCGCTATAAAGCGACCGGCCTGACAGGCGGCTTCACGCCCAATGGCGGCGGCTTCGGAGAATATGTGAAGGCCATGCCGTGGGTGGCGGAGCGGGGAATCGTCGCGCTTCCGGACAGCGTCAGCTTTGAGCAAGCCACGTTTATCGAGCCAGTGAACACGATCGTGAAGGCCGTCCAGAAAGCGCGTGTGACAGCGGGCGAGACGGTTCTGGTCATCGGGTGCGGGCCTGTGGGGCTGCTGCTCCTGATGGTGAGTCAACTGGAAGGGGCAACGGTATTCACGAGCGATCCGATGGCCGAGCGCCGGGCCAAGAGTCTGATTTTGGGAGCAAGAGAATCCTTTGACCCAAGCAGTGGTAAGCTAGCGGAAGAGATTCGCGCCCGGACGGAAGGGCGCGGGGCGGATGCCGTTCTGGTGGCTGTTCCGCACCCGGCTGTCGTGGTAGAAGCGTTGGCGGCGGCGCGGCCCGGGGGACGAGTGCTGCTTTTTGCAGCGAACGATCCCGTGACGAAGATCGAGTTTCCCGCGTCGGCCGTGGGGATTGACGAAAAGGAAATCCTGGGCAGCTATAGCGCCGCGGCGGACATCCAACAGTCAGCGGCGGACCTGGTGCTGTCCGGGAAACTGAGAGTGGCGGAACTGGTCACGCACCGGTATCCTCTGGATAAGATTCAGGAAGCACTGGAGCTGGCCGAACGGCCGACAGCCAAATCGCTGAAGATTCTGATAACACACGCATGACGACGACTGCCAAGAAAATCGTAGAAGTCACGAGAGCCGCCACGTCCGCGGCCGCGGCGCTGATCCGCCTGCCCGCACTCATGACTGCGGCGGTGTTGTACGGCAGAGAGGATCTGCGGATTGAAGAGATCGCGGTGCCGGCCGTTGCCGCGGATGAAGTTCTCCTGCGCGTGTGCATCGCGCTGACAGACGGAACGGATCTGAAAGTTTGGAAGCGAGGCTACCACGCGCGGATGATTCAGCCGCCGGCGGTCTTCGGCCACGAAGTGGTCGGCGAGATTGTCAAGACGGGCCGCGAAGTGGATCCGCGTTGGCGCGTAGGGATGCGCGTGGTGGCGGCCAATTCGGCGCCCTGCCTGCGCTGCTACCACTGCCGCCGGGGCCAGGAGAATCTCTGCAAGGATCTCCTCTTCAATAACGGCGCCTACGCCGAATACATGCGCGTCCCTGGACGCATCGTCCGGGAGAACATGCTCGAAGTGCCGGAGCCGGTGACGGATCAGGATGCGGCGCTCGTGGAGCCGCTGGCCTGCGTGCTGCGAGGAATCCACGAAATGAACGCGCGCTCGGGCGACACCGCCGCGGTGATCGGTTGCGGGCCTATCGGGATGAAATTCATCCGCATGCTTTCGCGGCGGGGCTTACGCGTCATCGCCCTGGCCCGGCGCGCGGCGCCGCTCGAAAATGCGCGGCACATGGGCGCCGCGGAATGCATCAACACGGCCGAAGTGCCGGACGCAGTGGCCGCGGTGAAAAACTTGACGGAAGACAAGCGCGGGGCCGATTGCGTCGTGGAAGCCGCGGGCAATACGACCACGTGGCAATGGGCGCTGGCGATGGCCCGGCGGGGCGGCGTCGTGAATCTCTTCAGCGGATTGCCGGCTGGCACGAAAGTGGAAGTGGAACCCGCGGCGATTCACTATTCCGAAATCACTCTGATCTCTCCGTTCCATCATACGCCGCGATTTATCCGCGAAGCCCTCGAGGCCATCCGGCGGGGAGACATTCTCGCCCGCGACTTCGTGACCGAAGAGATCCGGCTCGCCGATCTGCCGCAAGCATTCCAGAAGATGAAGTCGCGCAGCGGGGAGATCAAGCTCGCCGTCCGGCCCTGAAGCCGGGCTGCTCCATCCAATGGATCCCGGAGTGGCCATACGACTGTAATGCTGCGTCCATCGCAACTCGAAATCGCCCGGAACGCTCCGCCGGCGGGTTGCTCAGCCGCCGAGGCCCAGGGCTACACGCGCTGGCTCGCGACGCACCACTACGAGAATTTCAACGTGGCATCCTGGCTGCTGCCGCGCGACCTGCACCAGCATTTCTACAATGTCTATGCCTATTGCCGCTGGGCGGATGATCTGGGGGATGAGATCCCGGAGAAGGCAGAAGCGCTCGAGTTGCTCGATTGGTGGGGGCGCGAACTGGATGCCTGCTGCGAGGGGCGGCCTTCACATCCGGTTTTCGTGGCGCTGTGGGAAACGATTTCCGCCAAAGACATTCCGAAGCAGCCGTTCGCCGATTTGCTGAAAGCGTTCCGGCAGGACCTGACGGTCCAGCGGTATCCGGCATGGGACGATGTGATCGGCTACTGCCGCTACTCGGCGAATCCCGTCGGACGGCTGGTGTTGTATCTCTGCGGTTATCGCGACGAAGAGCGCATGCGGCTTTCGGACGCGACGTGCACGGCGCTGCAACTCGCGAATTTCTGGCAGGACGTCTCGCGCGACCTCGAAAAGGGACGCATCTACATTCCTCTGGACATTGCCGCGAAGCACAGCCTCGGCGAAGCGGAAATCACCTCGCGCACGTTCGATCAACGGTACGTGCGCTTGATGAAAGACTTGGTCGGGCGAACGCGCCTGCTGTTTGCCAAGGGATTGCCGCTGACGCAGAGGGTGAGCGCGCGCCTACGAGTGGATATCGAAATGTTCAGCCGCGGCGGGATCGCGGTGCTGGACGCGATCGAGACGATGGGCTACGACACGCTGCACAACCGTCCGGCCATCAGCCGCGGCAAACAAGTGCAGTTGCTGGGAAGAGCGCTGGTTACAGGGTTGCAGAGACAGTCGGCAAAGCAGGATGGAAGGGTTGCGGCGCAGGCAACACAATCGCCGGCGGTGACGGTGCAAGAGTCCTACGCCGAGTGTCACCGCATCGCCAGGGCTTCGCGAAGCAATTTCTACTACGCCTTCTACCTGTTGCCGCGGACGAAGCGCGATGCTCTTGCGGCGCTGTACGCCTTCATGCGGCTTGTGGACGATGTGGCCGACGAGGGTTCGGATCTGCCGGCGAAGCAGCGGGGCCTGGCACGCTGGCGCGCCATGCTGGATGCGACGCTGGCCGGCGACCAGCCGGCCGAAAACGCGGTTCTTCCGGCGCTCGGGGACACGATGCGGCGCTACAACATGCCCGCGCGGTATCTGCACGATTTGATCTCCGGCGCGGAGATGGATTTGACCGTGCGAACGTATCCGACGTTTGATCGCCTTCGCGAATACTGCTATCGCGTGGCGGGAACCGTCGGGCTGACGTGCACGCATGTGTTCGGCTTTCGAGAGCCGCGCGCGCTCGACCTGGCGGAGAAGCTGGGTCTGGCGTTTCAACTGACGAACATCCTCCGAGATGTGCGGACGGATTACGATCTCGGCCGCGTTTATTTGCCGGAGGAGGACCTCGCGCGGTATGGCGTATCTTCGGAAGACTTCGGCCGAGGCGAGGCCACGCTGGGCGTGCGGGAATTGCTGCGTTTCGAGGCGGAACGAACGTGGGGTTTCTACGAAGAGGGATGCAAACTGTTGCCGCTGGTGGACGCAGACAGCCTTGGCGCGCTCTGGCTGCTCGTTCGGACGTACAGCGCGTTGCTCGCGCGCATGGAAGCGCGCGACTTCGCCGTATTCGGCGAGCGCGTGCGGCTGGCGAAGACGGGAAAATTATACTTTGCGGGAATGGCGAGATTTGGACGCCTGACGGGAGAGAATGTCCTCGAAAAGCGTGATCGTGATCGGCGGCGGGCTGGCGGGATTGGCGGCCGGCGTCGCGCTGGCTGAAGCGGGCTGGCGCACGCGGCTGTTTGAGCAGCGGCCCTTTCTCGGCGGACGTGCAGCGTCCTTTGTAATGCCGGATGACGAGCACATCGACAATTGCCAGCACGTGACGTTCGGCTGCTGCACCAACCTCGAGGATTTTTACAGGCGTGTCGGCTCTGCGGACAAGATCAGATTCTTCAACCGGCTTCTTTTGATTGATCCGCAGGGACGCCGCGGCGAACTAAGAGCCGGAATGCTTCCGGCTCCGTTGCACCTGGCAGGCTCTTTTGCGACGTTTTCTCTCCTGACCGTTCGCGACAAGCTGTGCATCGCGCGGGCCATGCTGGACATATGGCGGAACAAAGGAAGAACGGCCGATTGCGAGGAGAGTGGCGGCATCTCGATGCTTGAATGGCTGAGGCGGCGCCGGCAAACGCCCGGAGCGATCCGGCGATTCTGGGGCGCCGTTCTGGTGAGCGCGCTGGCCGAAAATCTCGACAAGGTGGATGCGCGGTACGGTCTCGACGTTTTCTGGAAGTCGGTCCTTTCGAATCGCACGGGCTATCGCATGGGCGTCCCGGCGGTTCCCCTCGCCGAGTTGTATGACGGTTGTAAAGCGGCCATCGAGAATCAGGGCGGGGAAGTGGCACTGCGTTCGCCGGCGCGCGGCCTGCGGTTTGCGAATGGGCGTATCGCGGGGATGCGCATGGACGATGGACGGGAGGAAACCGCGGACGCCTATGTGATCGCCGTGCCGCACTTCGCTTTGCCGGAGCTGTTGCCCGGGGAAATCTTGCAGCGGGAGCCGGGCCTTGCGCACCTCGACAAGCTGACGGGAGCGCCCATCACGGGAGTGCACTTTTGGTTCGACCGGACGGTAATGCCCGATCCTTTTGTGACCGTGCTCGACTGCACGACGCAGTGGATCTTCAACAAGACGGCGCTCTACGGAAACTCCGGGCGTCCCCCGCTTGCCACAGGAGAAAATCGCGATGGGCAGTACCTCCAGATCGTCATCAGCGCGTCTTACGATCTACTGGAGCGCTCGAGACAGGAAATCATCGAGCTGTGCTTGCGGGAGGTACGGCAAGTGTTGCCCGCCGCGCGCGACGCGGTTCTAAAGAAAGCGACCGTCATCAAAGAGGTGAACGCAACATTTTCTCCAGCGCCGGGTTGTGACCGGTGGCGGCCGAAGCAACAGACTTCCATTCCAAACCTATTTCTCGCCGGCGATTGGACGGACACAGGCTGGCCCGCGACGATGGAGGGCGCAGTGCGCAGCGGCTATCTTGCCGCGGAAGCTGTTTTACGCATGGCAGGAGCAGTGAGAACATTTTTGCGGCCGGATCTGGACCGTGAAGGATTGTCTAGTTTATGGCGAGCGAAGGAGCCAGCAGCACGAACCGCCTAGCGGAAGCGGCCCGCAGAAGAATCCGCGTCAACGGATGCGAGGTGCCGTTCATTCTGCGTGAGCATTTCGCCTTGCGCGTCCAGCGAAGAGTATTCGGCTGCGTGCCTCTGGCGAAATTCTTCGTATGCCCCTCGCGAAGACCACTGGTC
>JBGQHF010000016.1:0-41392 GCA_041497835.1 Terriglobia bacterium | reverse complement strand
TGGCAGCGCGAATTCGAGGACGCCTTTGAGTTTGAGGAGACCGTGGACCAGGACGCGGCCATCGCGGACGTCAAGCGCGACATGGAACGCGCGGCGCCGATGGACCGGCTTCTCTGCGGTGACGTGGGATACGGCAAGACGGAAGTGGCGATGCGCGCAGCGTTCAAAGCGATCACGGACGGGAAACAGGTGGCCGTGCTGGCGCCCACGACCGTGCTCGTGTTTCAGCACGGCGAGACGTTCAAACGGCGCTTTGGTGCATTCCCGGCGAAGATCGAGATGCTGAGCAGGTTCCGAAGCAAGGCGGAGCAAAAGGCTGTGTTGATGGAGCTGGAATCGGGCCAGGTGGACATTGTCATCGGCACGCACCGCCTGCTTTCCATAGACGTGAAGTTCCACGATCTTGGCTTGCTGATCGTTGACGAAGAGCAGCGCTTCGGAGTGAGCCACAAGGAGCGCTTGAAGGAGATGCGCAAGGACGTCCACGCGTTATCCCTCTCGGCGACGCCGATCCCGCGAACCCTGCACATGTCGCTGGCGGGACTGCGCGACATGTCCGTCATCGAAACGCCGCCGAAGGACCGCCTGGCGATTCAAACCGTGGTGTCTCCATTTCGGGAAGAGCTGATTCAGTGGGCGGTCGAGAACGAACTCGCGCGAAACGGCCAGGTCTATTTCATTCACAACCGTGTGGAATCCATCTATTCGCTGGCCGCCCTCGTGAGCAAGCTGGTGCCGAAGGCGCGCGTGGTCGTGGGTCACGGACAAATGGGGGAAAAGGCGCTGGAAAGCGTGATGTTGAAGTTCATCCGGGATGAGGCCGACGTCCTGGTGGCCACGACGATTGTGGAGAATGGCTTGGACATTCCGCGGGCCAATACGATTCTGATCAACCGCGCCGACCGGCTCGGACTGGCCGAGCTGTATCAGCTTCGCGGGCGTGTGGGGCGCTCCCACCAGCGCGCGTATGCGTACCTGCTCGTGCCGCCGGAAGGCGCCCTCTCTCCCATCGCGCGGCGCAGACTTGCGGCGATGAAGGAGTTCAGCGAACTGGGCGCGGGTTTCCGGATTGCGGCGCTGGATCTGGAGCTGCGTGGAGCGGGGAATCTCCTGGGCCGCGAGCAGCACGGGCATGTGGCGGCCATTGGATTCGACCTCTATTGCCAAATGCTGGAGCGAGCGGTGGCGCGCATGAAAGGGGAGGAGCCGGCGGCGGAGTTTCGGACGACCCTCAGTCTGGGTCTTGATGTGCGCATTCCGCAGGACTACATCCAGGGCGAGAACCTGCGCCTCCGGACGTACAAACGGGTTTCCACAATCGCCTCCGAGGAGGAGAAACAGGATGTGCGGCGCGAGCTTGAAGACCGCTTCGGCGAGGTGCCGGCGACGGTGGACAACCTTCTCGAGTATGCGGTGCTCAAATCGCTCAGCGAGCGGCTGCGGATAGCGGCGATCGAGAGGCAAGGCAGCCGAATCGCGATGCGCTTCGATTCGGAGACGCCGCTGGAGCCGTCGCGGCTCGTCACGCTGATTGGGTCGAGAAGCGGGATTCGCCTGGATCCCAGCGGAGTGCTGTGGGTCGAAGTGACGCGGGGCGAGCCGGTGCTGCCCGTCTTGAGAAACGTATTGCTCGGGCTGCAAGGGGAAGGCTAAACTTCCAGTGAGGGACTTCATGAAGAAACTTGCTGTCCTGTTGGTGTTTTGGGCCGTGGCGACAGCGGCGCAGGAAAAAGGGAAGACGGTCGAAGAAATCGTCGCGCGAGTAAACAACGAAATCATCACGCGGTCCGACTTTGAGCGCGCGCGCGCCCAGGTGGCCGAGGACGCGCAGCAAGAATGCCCGCGCTGCACCCCGGAGCAGATCCAGGCGTTTGTGGCGGAGAAGCAGAAGAACACTCTGCGCGATTTGATCGATCAGTCGCTCCTCGTGCAGCGCGCGAAGGATATGGGCATCAGCGTGGAAACCGAGGTGATCAAGCGCCTCGATCAGATCCGCATCCAAAACAACGTCACGAGCATGGAAGACCTGGAAAAGGCGGTCAGCAGCCAGGGACTGAACTGGGAAGACTTCAAGAATAATATTCGCAGCGGGTTGCTCACCCAGCGCGTCATCGGCAGCGAAGTCGGTTCGCATATTCAGGTCGGCAAAGCTGAGATCGCGAAGTATTACGAGGGGCACAAGAAGGAATTTGTACGGCCCGAACAGGTCGCCGTGCGAGAGATCTTTGTCAGCACCGAGGGGAAGAAAGACGCCGAGATCCCCGACTTGAACAAGAAGGCGGCGGGCCTGCTCGAACGCGTCCAGAATGGTGAGGATTTCGGGGAACTGGCGAAGCGATTCTCCGACGGCAGCACGGCCAAGCAGGGCGGTTATCTGGGCACGTTCAAGCGGGGCGAACTGGCGAAGGAACTCGAAAAAAAGGTATTTGCGCTGAAGAAGAACGGGTTGACGGACGTCATCCAGACCAAGCAGGGCTTTCTGGTATTGCAGGTCATGGAACACTACGCCGAGGGAGAGCAGCCGCAGGCCAAGGTGGAACCGGAGATCATGGACAAGCTGTACGGCGAGCGGATGGAGCCGGCCCTGCGGAATTATCTAAAAACTCTGCGCGAGCAGAGCTACGTCATCGTGAGGCCCGGGTACACGGACACGGCGGGCCTGGGGAGCGTACCCATTCAGGAAGTCAACGCGACTCCCGAAGAGAACAAGGCGAAGAAGGCTCAGGGACGAAAGAAGTTTTTGCTCTTCGGAAAGCGCAAAGAGTCCGGCGCATGAAAAACAAGTTTGTTACCGATCTGATCTCCGAGCAGACGCTCACCTCCATTTTCCTCGTGCACGCCAAGGAAGTGCGCAATACGCGCGAGGGAAAGCCTTATCTGCGGATGGAGCTGGGAGACCGCACGGGCACCATCGAAGCACGGATGTGGGACCGCTTTGAACCCGCAGCCAGCCAGATCGGCCGCGACGATTTTGTTCAGGTCAAGGCGCGCGTCGAAATCTACAAAAACAAGCCGCAGCTTTCCCTCGAATCCCTGCGGCGAGCCAGCCCGGAAGAGGTGGACCTGGCGGACTACCTGCCGCACACCTCGGCGGATGTCGAGAAACTGTACGCCGAGCTGAAGCAAACGGCGGAATCCCTGGAGAATCCGTGGTTGCGGCGCCTGGCCGTGAAAATCCTCACGGACCCCGCAATCGTTCCGCGTCTCAAGCGCGCCCCGGCGGCGAAGGTCATGCATCACGCCTATCTCGGCGGCTTGCTGGAGCACGTGGTGAGCCTTTGCGGCCTGGCGCGACGTGTGGCCGCCCACTATCCGGAGCTAAATCTGGATCTGCTTCTCACGGGTGTGCTTCTGCATGACATCGGCAAACTGGATGAGCTCTGCTACGAGCGTGCCATCGGCTACACCACCGAGGGCCAGTTGCTGGGCCACATTGTGATGGAGATCGAGACGGTCAGCCGCGCAATCGACGGACTCGACGGCTTTCCGCAGGCGCTGAAGACGGTCGTCCAACACCTGCTCATCAGTCATCACGGCCAGTACGAATTTGGATCGCCTAAACTCCCCATGATTCGCGAAGCCCTGGTGCTTCATTATTTGGATGACCTGGATTCGAAGATGGCAGCCGTCCGCGCGGTGCTTAGCGCAAGTTCCTCCGACCCGGAATGGTCGGAGTGGAGCAACGCGCTACAGCGGCGAATCCTGCGCCTGGACGAATATCTGAAGGCCCAAGAGGGTACAACTCAGGACAAAGGCGCGGAAACGAGTGCGGCTAAGGCCGCATCGGGCCTGTTCCAATAAAAACGCATCCCATCGGCGCAGGGTTCTCTCTTCCATGATTCCTGCCTCATTTCAAATCCGGCATCTCCTGATTCAACCCGCAACCGTCCTTGCGCCAATGGCGGGCGTCACGGACACCTTTTTCCGGCGTGTCATCCGCGGGCTGGGCGGCTGTGGATTGATCATGACGGAATTCACGAGCTCCGAGGGAATCACGCGGAGCGCCCGGAAGACGCTTCGGTATCTCCATTTCGAGGCCGACGAGCATCCGATCACGGCGCAGCTTTTTGGCGCCAATCCCCAGGTCATGGCGTCGGCGGCAGCGTTGGTCGAAGAGCTCGGTTTCGATATCGTGGACATCAATCTGGGCTGCCCCGCGAAGAAGGTGGTGAAATGCGGGGGCTCCGGCTTGCTGCGTGACCTGAGGCTGCTGGAACAGATTCTGCGTGCGGTCCGCGGCGCGGTGCGGCTCCCGCTCACAATCAAAATTCGGGCTGGCTGGGACGATACCAGCATCGTTGCGGTCGAGGTTGCGAAAATGGCCCAAGACTGCGGTGTGGAAGCGATTGCCGTGCATCCGCGAACGAGAGTGCAGGGGCTCAGCGGCCGGGCGGACTGGAGCGTCATCGCCGCGGTCAAGCAGGCCGTGCAATTTCCCGTGATCGGCAACGGTGACATTGAAAAGCCGGAAGACGCAGCGCGCATGGTGCAAGAGACGGGTTGCGACGCCATCATGGTCGGCCGGGCCGCGGCAACCAATCCCTGGATCTTCTCGCAGATGATGCACTTTGTGGCAACAGGCCGGTATGACCAGCCGACGCAGGACGACCGCTACCGGTTACTTTCTGGCTACTACCGGCAAATCCTGGATGCGGAACTTCCCGATGCCGCAGGCAAAATGAAGCAGTTCGCCTGCTGGTTTACGTTTGGGGTGAGGAACGGCGGCGAACTACGACGCAAAGTTCACGCGGCGCAGACGCCCAGCGAGATTCTCGACCGGGTAGTCCAGTTTTTCGAGAGTCCTGCCGCCGCAGAGGAGGGGAGTATCCATGACCCAGCCCGGCTCTCTCGTCTCGAAGCAGCGCACGGAGCATAGAATTTCCGTTCATCTGCCCATGACCGTGCGCGGCCGCGACCTACGGGGCTTCTTTTTCGAAGAAAGCACATCCAGTGAGAACCTGTGCCGCAGCGGTGTGGCATTTCGGATCCGATTCGATGTTCAGCCCGGAGCGGACCTCGAGATCAGCATTCCGCATTCTCAGTGCGCGAGCCGCCGCTCGGAAGCCGATTTCGCCACCAATGGCCGTGTTGTACATGTGAGTGGCGAGTGCGGCGAGGGGGAGCGGCTCGTGGGAGTGCGGTTCACCGGTCCTAGATTCCAGCGGGTGTTCCGGCGGGAATCAGGTCTCTAGCCCTTGCCCGCGTTTCCCCGCGAAGAAAGCATTTGTTCGTAAGCGGCGCGACGCGTCAGCCCGCGCTCGCGCGCGGCGAGCTTCAGGGCTTCCCTGCGGTCGAGCTTGGCCTGCCGAATCAGTTCATCCACACGGTCCGAAAGAGTCTGCGCCGATTCCTGGGGAGCAGCGCCCTGCTGCGTTTCCGTGGGGCCGAGGATCAGCGTGATTTCTCCCCGGGGCGGCTTTTCGCGCGTTCGTTCCACGATCTGCGAGAGCGTGCCGTGCAGGAACTCCTCGTAGATTTTCGAGATCTCGCGGGCGAGACACGCCGGGCGGTCGCCGAGAATCTCGAGCGCGTCCGTCAGGGCTTCGGCGATCCGGTGGGGCGCTTCGAAAAGGATGATGGTGCGGTCTTCGAGGCGCAGCCGCTCCAGCGCGCGGCGGCGTTCGCCGCGGCGAGAGGGCAGAAAGCCGGCGAAAAGAAACTCATCGCTGGGGAGCCCCGAGACGGAAAGCGCGGCGAGCAACGCGGAAGGACCGGGCACGGGAATCACCGGGATGTGATGGCGCACGCAAAGCGAGACCAGACGATGGCCGGGGTCGGAGACGAGCGGCGTGCCTGCATCGGTCACTAAGGCAATTTTTGCGCCCTGCTCGAGGGCCACAATGAGCTCCGGCGCGCGGGTCATTTCATTGTTTTCGTGGTAGCTGATGAGCGGCCGGTGAATGTCGTAATGCTCGAGGAGTATTCGCGTGTGCCGGGTGTCTTCACAGGCGATCTGGTCGGCTTCCCGCAGAACGCGCAAGGCGCGCATCGAAATGTCTTCGAGGTTGCCGATGGGCGTGCCCACGATGTAGAGGCAGCCGCGGGCGTCTTCGGAACTGGAGGGGCCGGACATTTGCCAAGAGTCTAGCACGCGGGCAGAGCGCGTGCGTGTGCATGCTATACTCGCGCTCTTGCAGCACGCGTTTGGACGACGCATGGGAGGTTTTGCGGTGCCGCTCTACGAATATGCATGCAAGAAATGCCGTCGTCAGACAGAGCGCATTGAAAAGTTCAAGGGACCTCATCTGAAAAAGTGCCCGCACTGCGGAGGCCCGGTGGAGCGCATGGCCTCCGCTCCCGCCATCCAGTTCAAGGGTTCCGGCTGGTATGCCACCGACTACGGCACAAAGTCTGGAGGCAGTGGCGACGGGGCGAAAGCCGAAAAACCGGGCGGCGGAGAAACTGCGGCCTCGGGAGACACGAAAACCAAGGAATCGCCCGCCAAGGAATCGTCCGCCAAGGAATCTTCCAGCAAGGAATCTGCCGACAAGGAATCTGCCGCCAAGGAAAAGAAGCCTGCGCCAAAGAAGTAAGCGCCGGGCAGCCTACGCCGATTGTGCGAGAACAGGGCGCGCACACTCTGCGTCTAGAGCCGTGCCCATCCGCGAAAGGGTAGATCCCGCACAAACTCTATAGCTGTAGCGATTTCAAATAGCTGCGGAATTCGGGGCCAAGTTCGCGATTCTGAAGGGCGATTTCGACGGTGGCCTTGAGGAACCCGAGCTTGTCACCCGCGTCGTACGAAACGCCTTCATAGATGTACGCCCAGAGGCCGCGCTCCTGCGCAAGGATGCGCAGCGCGTCGGTGAGCTGGATTTCGTTGCTGGCGCCGGGACGGGTTCTCTCGAGGCAATCGAAAACTTCGGGCGGGAGCACGTATCGCCCCGTAATGGCAAGGTTGGAGGGGGCCTCCGAAGGCTTCGGCTTTTCGATGAGGTCGCGGATGCGGAGCAAGCGTGCTCCCCAGGGCGGTTGCGGGGCCGCTTCGCCTGCGACGATGCCGTAGAGATGCGTTTTTTCGCGGGGGACCTCTTCGACGGCGATAGCCCCAACGCCAGTCGCTTCAAAGACTTCAACGAGGTGCTTCGTGGCGGGATATTTCCCCGGAATGATGACGTCGCCGAGCAGGACGGCGAAAGGCTCGTTGCCGACCAGGTCGCGCGCGACCAGGACCGCGTGACCGAGTCCCAGCGGCTCCTTCTGCCGCGTGTAGCTCACTTGGACCATGTTGCTGATGCGGCGAACCATCTCCGCCTGGTCGGTCCTTCCGCGATCCTCGAGGAATCTTTCGAGCGCGGGCGCCGAATCGAAATGGTCCTCGATGGCGTTCTTGCCCTTTCCGGTGACGATGATGATGTGCTCGATGCCGGAGGCTACGCATTCTTCCGCGACATACTGGATAAGCGGTTTGTCCACCACCGCCAGCATCTCTTTGGGCTGGGCTTTGGTGGCGGGAAGGAATCGCGTGCCGAGCCCGGCGGCGGGAAGGACGGCTTTCCGAACTCTTTGCGCGGGCGTAGCAGGGGCAAGGTGCCCCGTTTTTTCTTTACCCATGGATGGAATCCAGACCCGTCAAGATCGCCATTTCTTCCTTCAGCCTTGGCACAGTAGCCGCCCGGCGCGGGGTTTGTCAATTCAGAGTAGAAATCGGGTGCGCCGGGGACCTCGTCGTTCAGATCGAAAAGACGCGTGTGTGTTAGCATGAAAAGCGGCTTCAGCGCGCGATGAAATTACGCTCATGAGTGTTCGCATCCTCGGAATTGAGTCTTCCTGCGACGAGACGGCCGCAGCCGTGGTGGCGGACGGCCGCGAAATCCTGTCCAACGTGGTCGCTTCGCAGATCGACATCCACCGGAAGTACGGCGGAGTCGTGCCCGAACTGGCATCGAGGGAGCATCTGCGCCGAATCGTACCGGTGGTGCGGAAAGCCGTCGAGCAGGCCGGGATGAAGCTTTCGGATGTCGACGCAATTGCCGTGACGCAGGGCCCTGGCTTGGTTGGGTCGTTGCTCGTCGGTATCACCTATGGGAAGACGCTGGCGCTGGCCCTGAGGAAACCGCTCGTGCCGGTGAATCACCTCGAAGGCCACGTGCACGCCGTTTTCCTGGAGGCATACTTGGTGGGACGCCGGCCGGAGCTTCCAGCGGTTTGCCTGATTGTTTCGGGGGGCCACACGGTCTTGTATGACGTGCTCGCGGACGCCACTGCGGCCGACAGCGAGGCGCCGGAGTTGCATTACCGTAAGATCGGACAGACGCGCGATGACGCCGCCGGCGAAGCGTATGACAAAGTGGCCAAATTGCTGGGTCTCGGCTATCCCGGTGGGCCGATCTTGGATCGCCTTGCTGCGTCGGCTGCAAGCGGAACTGCTTCCGCTCCTCGCTTCACCACCGCCAAAATGAAGGGGAACCGTTTTGATTTCAGCTTCAGCGGGTTGAAAACGGCGGTCCTCTACTACGTCCGCGAACATCCGGGGTTTGCCTTCGAAATCGCGGCTCGTGCGGCTGCCGTCGAAAAGGATCACCGGAAGTTTGAGGAACTTCTGCCGATGTGCAGCGCTGCGACGCTGGCGCTGGTCCGCGCGTTTCAAGACTCCGTCGTGCGCGAATTGGCGGAGCGAACGTTTGCCGCGACGGAAGAGCGGGGCGCCGCGAGCATCCTCGTGTCCGGCGGCGTGGCGGCCAACAGCCAACTTCGCCGGGAGTTCGAGGAGCGGGCCGCCGCGAGCGGCGTGCAGGTCCATTTCCCGAGCCGGGCACTCTCAACCGACAATGCTGCGATGATCGCCGCCGCGGGCTATTCGAAATTTCGTGCCGGCGTCCGCGCCGATGTCCGCCTGAATGCGGACCCCAGCCTCGCGCTCGCCTGACTCGTTTCCGCCACGCCTTGGGTTCTCTGCGATACAATCCCGGCTCGATGCGCATCGCCATCGACACCGGCGGAACGTTTACCGATTGCGTGTATCTGCGCAAGGGGCGTTTGACGATTCGCAAGGTTCCCTCGCAACCGAAAAATCTGGCCGAGGCCGTCGCGGCGGTAGTTTCCCAGGTCCGCGCGGAGCGGGGCCTGCCGAAGGGTGAGGCTCTCGATCTGGTCTGCGGCACTACGGTCGGCACGAACGCTCTGTTGGAGCGGCGCGGCGGCCGGGTTGCGCTCGTCACAACCGCGGGCTTCGAGGATGTTCTTGAAATCGGACGGCAGGCGCGTCCGAAGCTATACGACTTTTTTGTGGTGAAGCCGGAACCGCTGGTTCCTGACAGACGGCGCATTGGGGCAAAGGAACGCCTCGGGTCGAGTGGTGAAGTCGTCACGCGGATGACGGACGCCGAAGTGCGGCGCGTCGTCCGCGCGGTGCGGCGAACCCGTCCGCAGGCCGTGGCGATTTGCCTGTTGTTTTCTTTCCAGAACTCGAAACATGAAGAGCAGCTCGCGCGCGCATTGCGTGGGGCGGGCTACCTGGTTTCCGTTTCCCACGAAATCTTGCCGGAGTTCCGCGAATTCGAACGCACCTCGACGACGGTCATCAATGCCTACCTGGCTCCGGTCATGAGTCAATATCTCGCGCAGACGCAGCGGAGCGTGCAAAAGATTTGGGCCGCGCGGCAAGGCCCCGGCGCGGAAAGCCGCACTTTCGTTCGTGTGATGCAATCGAACGGCGGAATCATTTCCGCGGAGCGCGCTGCACGCGAGCCTGTCCGGGCGATTTTGTCGGGCCCGGCAGGAGGAGTCATCGGCGCACAGCATGCAGCGTCACTCGCGGGGCTTGCGAAGGTCATCACGTTTGACATGGGCGGAACTTCCACGGACGTGGCGCTGCTCGGAGGCGGGCTGGGCACGACGACCGAGGCCATCGTGGCGGGACTTCCGGTGGCCGTGCCGATGCTGGAGATTCATACCGTCGGCGCCGGCGGCGGCTCTGTTGCCCGAATCGACCTGGGTGGAGCTTTGCGCGTCGGGCCAGAGAGCGCGGGTGCCAACCCGGGTCCTGTGTGTTACGGCCGCGGAGAGAAACCAACCGTGACCGATGCCCACGCCGTTCTCGGGCACTTCGGACGGATTGGTCTCCTGGGCGGAGAATTCCCGCTGGACATCGCCCGCGCCAGGCGCCAACTCGAGAGACATCGCGGATCATTTCGGGGAGCTGAGGAGTTTGCCGAGGGAATCCTGCGCGTTGCCAACTCCGTGATGGAGAAGGCCATTCGCGTGATCTCCGTGGAACGAGGCTACGACCCGCGGGACTACTCGCTGGTTGCCTTCGGTGGAGCGGGCGGGCTTCACGCTTGCGAACTGGCCGGATCACTCGAAATGAAGGGCGTGCTCATTCCGTGTTTTCCGGGAGGGCTCTCGGCGCTGGGAATCTTGCGGGCTGATGTGGTGAGGGATGTCTCGCGGACGGTGCTCCTGCGCATTGCTTCACTCCGGGAAGCGCGGGCCGAACTTCGCCGGCGCTTCCGTCCGCTGGAGGCGGACGGGATTCGTGCTCTGCTGGCGGAAGGGTTTCGGCGGCCGCGGATCCGGCTCGAGCCGTGGCTGGATCTGCGCTATGTCGGTCAGGCGTATGAGCTGAGTGTGCCGGCAGGCGGCGATTTCGTGACGGCATTTCATCGCGCGCATGAGCAGCGTTACGGCTACGCCGACGTCAAGCGCCGGATCGAAATTGTGAATGTGCGTTGCCGCGTAAAAGGCCAGGGTTCCAAGCCAACCCTTTCCCGGATTCCGCGCGCGACACGCGCAAGGCCTCCCCTCGCGGGGCGCATTCGCTGCATTTTCTCAGGGCGAGCCCAACTGGCGCAGTGGATCAACCGGGACGATCTCCGCGCGGGCCACCTCGTGACCGGCGCGGCGGTCATCACCGAATACAGCGCGACAACTCTCGTGCCCCCCGGCTGGCAGGGCCGGGTGGACGACTATGGGCAGATATTTATTGCCCGGAAAGGGAAGAGGGGGAGGGATGCGGCCAGCAACTAAACCCGATCCTACGCGGCTCGAGATCTTCAAAAACCTCTTCCACTCTGTTGCCGAAGAGATGGGGGCGGGCCTTCGCCGTTCCGCGTTTTCCCCCAACATCAAGGAACGGCGGGACTATTCCTGCGCGGTTTATGACGGAGACGGCGCGGTGCTGGCTATGGGCGACCACATGCCCGTGCACCTTGGTTCGATGCCCGCGTCGGTTGCGGCGGCGCGGAAGGCGTTTCCGCTCCAACGCGGAGATGTCGCCGTGCTCAATGACCCCTTTGCCGGCGGAACGCACCTTCCGGACGTGACTATGGTCATGCCGGTGTATTTGCCGGGAGCAAGAATGCCGATATTCTATGTGGCCAATCGCGCGCATCATGCGGACATCGGCGGAGCGCTGGCAGGTTCGATGGGTCCAGCGCGCGAGATTTACCAGGAAGGCCTGCGCATTCCACCGGTGAAATTGTACGAGCGCGGCCGGCGCAATGAAGGAGTGCACGCGCTGTTGCTGGCAAACGTGAGGACTCCGGTGGAGCGCGAGGGCGATCTTTCCGCGCAGGTCGCGGCATGCAGGATCGGTGAGCGCAGGCTGGCGGAGATTGTCCGCCGCTACGGTGTTCGGGAGACCGGAAGATACGCGGCCCATCTCCTGCGCTATTCCGCGGACATGATGAGGGCCGCGCTCAAGAAACTCCCGGCCGGCTCATATTCAGCGGAGGACTTTCTTGATGACGACGGGGTGAGTGGAAAGCCCTTGCGGATAGCGGTCCGAATCCGCATCGGGGGAGGGAACGCGGAAGTGGATTTCTCCGGTTCGTCACCGCAGTGCGCGGGTAACGTGAACGCCGTCGAGGCCATCGCGATTTCCTCGGTTTACTATGTGTTTCGTTGTCTGCTAAGCGAGGAAGTCCCGGCCACATCCGGTCTGCTGCGCCCGGTTCGGGTGTTCGCGCCGCCGGGAACGATCGTCAATGCGCGGCCACCCGCAGCCGTCGCCGGAGGAAACGTCGAAACATCGCAGAGGATGGTGGATACGCTTCTGAAGGCGCTGTCCCTGGTTGTCCCGGACCGGATTCCCGCCGCGAGTCAGGGCACCATGAACAATCTGACGCTGGGTGGCCTCGACCCGCGCAACGCCAACGCGCCATTCGCCTACTACGAGACAATTGCGGGCGGAATGGGCGCTCGACCGGGCCTGGACGGCGCCTCGGCGATCCACACCCACATGACCAATTCGTGGAATACGCCGACCGAAGTGCTCGAGCAGGCTTACCCCGTGCGTCTGCGTGCCTACCGGATTCGCCGAGGATCGGGTGGAGAAGGAAAGTATCGTGGGGGCGACGGAATCGTGCGCGAACTGGAGCTGCTGGCCCCGGCTCAGGTTGGATTCTTGTGCGATCGGCGCAAGCGAGGGCCCTACGGGCTTTGGGGCGGCCGGTCCGGTGCACCTGGAAAGAATCTGTACATTCGGGACGGCAGACTGCAATCACTCCCCGGAAAATGCGTTTTCGAAGGCCGGGCCGGAGACATATTGCGGATTGAAACACCGGGCGGCGGCGGCTGGGGGAAATCCAAAAGAGCTCGGAAATAGAAACCGGCACGCTCCCAGACGGAATCGCGTGCCGGTCGAAGACCTGAAAACAGTCTATTCGAATTTTTCCTGCAACACGGGGAACTGCAGCTTCGCTTTTGCGAGCGATCTGACAACAAGCGTTTCAGCCGATTCCGCGCTCGTGTTTCGGGACGTGGCCATCTCGCTGACAAGCAAATACTTGGCCCGTTCGAGCATCTTTTTTTCGCGGAAGGAAAGCGGCTTGCTGCGGCTCAAGGAGACGAGGCTTTTCAGCACGACGGCAACTTCGAGGAGGGAACCCGTACGCATACGCTCGGAGTTCTCTTTGAAACGGTGCTTCCAGTCGTGGTGAGAATTGAGTTTGCCTTTCTCGAGGAAACCAAGAACTTTGGTCGCGTCTCCCGAGCGAATCACGGGACGAAGGCCGACTGCCGGCGCGTTGGACTGCGGAACCATCACGCGCAAGCCGCTCGAAACGATGCGGATCATGTAATACCGTTCGGTACGTCCGTTCAAAACTCCGTAGCTGATTTGTTCTACAGCACCAACGCCGTGGTTCGGATAGACAACCTTGTCACCGATTTTATAATCCATTGGTTCGGATGCCCCCCTGGAATTCTTAATCTAGTGTAGGGAAATGTGCGGCAAGAGTCAAGATATTCGGTCTGGAATCAGAGAGTTAGCGAAAAAGACCTGCGCATTTGGCTGCTAAATTGCTCCCAGCTTCGAAGATCTGGAGCGCCGGCGCGGGCGACAGATTACCCATCGAGTGGGATTCCCGGAGGCAACGTAAGCTGACTTCCGGCTTCTGTAAACCCATTTATTGTGCCCTTTCGGCGACGAATTCCTACCGCGGGGCCGATCGTGCATACCTCTGGGTTAGAATGATCCCGTGATCCTTCTGAGTTTGGACACCTGTGATTCTCGAGGAAGTGTTTGTGTCGCCCGGGACGGTTTGCCGGAGGCGCCGGTCATTCACGACACTCAGCAGGACTATTCTTCATGGCTTCTCCCGGCCATAGAGAGGGTGTTGTCTTTGGCAGGATCCGGGCTCTATGGTGTGGAAGCGATTGCCGTTGCCACTGGGCCGGGCTCCTTTACGGGGTTGCGCGTGGGTTTGACTACAGTGAAAGGGCTGGCGGAAATCTGCGGCAGTTGTATTGTCCCCGTCACCAGGCTGGAAGCCATATCCAATCAAAGATCGTTCGACAGGGATTGGATTGCATCGCTTGTTGACGCCGGACGAGATGAGTTCTATGGGGGGCTCTATCATTTGGAAAATGGCGTGCCCGCTCCGCATGGCGAGCAGTGCGTCCTGCCTCTTGGGGAATTTGCCGAACTCGTCGGCCGCGAGGTTCCCGGGGGAGGCGTTCTTTGGCTTTCGCCGGACGCCAGCCGAATTACCGTTCAGCCCGTCTGGCAGGAAAGGCAGCGGCGAGGAGATGTGATGGAGGAAGTGAGTTCAGTTCTCGCTCCCGCAATTGGACGCATCGGTTACGCGCGGGTGTTGGAAGGAAAGACCGTGGACGCCCTGTCCCTGGATGCGAATTATGTGCGGCGGTCCGATGCGGAACGATTCTGGAAGGGCGCTCGCTCGCACGGCCATGCCCGCTGACGAGCGCAGCCCCGCCTGCACGGAACCCATTCTGCGTCCCCTGGAGCCTTCGGACGCAGCGGCGATCGGAGAAATCGCGCGGCTCTCGTCAGGTGCTCCGCAATGGCCGGAAGAGTCCTACACAAGACTGCATGACCTTGGTTTCCGCGGCTGGGTCGCGCTTGCGGAAGGGGGGTGCGCCGGATTCCTGGTGGCCCGAATCGCGGCGGACGAAGCGGAGATTCTGAACATCGCCGTTGCCCCGGCTTACCGGAGGCGCCGCTACGCAACGCGCCTGATGAGCGCAGCCTTGCAGGAATTTCGCGTGAAAGGTATTTACCGCGTTTTTCTCGAGGTCCGCGAGTCCAGCCGCGGAGCCGTGGCCTTATACGCAAGCCTTGGTTTCCGGGCGGCCGGGCGGCGCGCTTCCTATTACGAAAACCCGAACGAAGACGCCCTCTGCATGACACTTGACCTGTAGGGCTAGGACCGTTTGCCTATTGGTTGGGAAACCCGCCTTGTGTTAAGTTACGCGAGTCATGTAGTCACCAGCGCACATAGGAGGAGGACGCATGTCCATTCTGCAGCGGAATCCCGGGGATTTCTTGTCGGATGCAGACGCTGAATATCAAAAGTTGTTGCAGGAACACTCCCAATACGAAGCAGAGCTCCAGAAAATCACCCACTCCGCGTACCTCAGTGCAGAAGACCTCCTGGAAGAAACAAGACTCAAAAAACTGAAACTTCACGTGCGGGACGAGATGGAGAAGATCCTGCGGCGCCGTAGCGCGCGCGCCGGGCAATAAGCGGAACCCGCAGTGGCCGATTCTGTCGTAGAATGACGATGCCCGGCGCGAAGTGTGGCATTGCAGCCAGTGCCCGGCATCATGCATGGTCCGCGAAGGATATTATTTCGGTTTACCGTTGCTGGCGCTGGGCGGCGCGGCTTTTCTTCTGCATTGGACAGCGGCCGGAACTCTGCTGGCCGCTCTCTCGCTGTTCGTTTTCTCCTTCTTCCGGGATCCGGACCGGGCTATTCCCGCGGAAGCGGGCGCCGTCGTCGCGCCTGCGGACGGGCGCGTGGTCGTGGTTACGGACGAGGAACACCAGGGAAAGCCGGGAAAGCGAATCAGCATATTTCTGGCCGTGTGGAACGTGCATGTGAATCGGGCGCCTGCGGCGGGCACGATTACCCGCGTGGAGTATCGCCCGGGGAAGTTCTACGCGGCGATGCGCGAGCGTGCCTCGCTTGAAAATGAGCAGAACATCATCTACTTGTCGGCTGATGCGGGCGAGATGGTGTTCAAGCAGATCGCCGGATGGATCGCGCGCCGCGTCGTGTGTTGGAAGAAGGCGGGGGAACGGGTGGCGCGCGGCGAGAGGATCGGTTTGGTGCGGTTCGGTTCGCGTGTGGACTTGTGGCTGCCGAGGGATGCGGAAATCCGGGTGGCAGTCGGAGAAATCGTCAAGGGCGGTTCGAGCATCCTGGCGACGTGGCGAGCACAGAATGTTTCCAGCGGGGCAGGTGAGGCGCAATTGGCGGAGGCTGCCCTGGCTGAAGCGCGGAAGCGGGCGTAATCATGTCTGAGTTAGAGCAACAAGAGATTCCGTTTCAGGAGCGGCGGCTGCGAAGTGCGAAGCTGCGGCGGGGGATTTACCTTCTGCCGAGCATATTCACTGTGGCGAACTTGCTCTGCGGATACTACGCCGTTGTCGCGTCTTTGCAGGGGACCCCGGAAGATTTTGATCACGCGGCAAAGGCCATCGGATTTGCGATTTTGTTCGACTCCCTCGACGGGCGGGTCGCGCGGCTGACGGGAACCGGCACGGCATTCGGCGTGCAATTGGATTCGCTTGCGGACGTTGTGAGCTTCGGCATCGCGCCCGCGGTTCTGGCCTACGCGTGGGGAGTGCGAAGCCTGCCGGCGCAGAGCGTTCCCGCCGCGCTGCCGCTGTCGGATGTGGGATGGTTGTGCTGCCTGTTTTTTTTGATTTGCTGTGCGTGGCGCCTGGCCCGGTTCAACGTGCAAGGCATGGCCCCCGGAGGCTCGAAGAATTTCGTGGGAATGCCCACTCCGGCGGCGGCGGGTGTGATTGCCGCACTGGTGCATGGATTCAAAGTGCCGTTGCACGATTGGCGCTGGTCGTTGGCCTGGCTGCTGTTGGCGGCGGCGCTGGGCGCATTGATGACCAGCACAATTCGCTACTACAGTTTCAAGGACGTGCCGTGGACGCGGAGGCAGCCTTCACTGAGTATTATTCTGCTTTGCCTGATCGTCGCTTTGATCTGGAGATTCTCCGAATTCGTCCTGGTGATCCTGGGGTGCACCTATGCGGCGGCCGGAGTCGGCCTGCATCTCGCTCGGTTCGTCCGCCACCGTGTTGTGTCGCGGGCCGCTTGATTCATGGCGCCTGCCCTGAACGGTCCCCGAATCGCTATCGCCGGCGCCTCTTCGCTCCTGGGTTCCGAACTTAAACAATTACTGGAAGAAAGCCGCTTCGCAGGAGCGGACTTCCGCCTGGTCGATGAAGAGCGTGCCGCCGGTACATTGACCGAGGCGGGCGGCGAACCAACGGTCATTCAGCCGGTCGAAGAAGACAGCTTTTCGCGGGCGCACTGCGTCTTCTTTACGGGATCGGCCGCTTTCACGCGTCGCAACGCGGAATTGGCGAAGCGCTCCGGCGCGAAGGTCGTCGATCTTTCGGGGGCACTCCTCGCGGAAAACGGAAGCATCGTTTGGTTTCCGCAGATCGACCCGCTGCGCCGGACTGCTCCGGGGGAGGGGGCGGGCGTGTTTTGCGTGCCGTCCGCGCCCGGAACCATCGCGGCATTGCTGTCTCTGGCGTTAAAGCAGTCTGGTATTCAGCGGCTCATGGTGATCTTTTTCCGCCCTGTGTCGGAAACGGGCCGGGCCGGCATCGAAGAGCTGGAGAGCCAGGCCTCGCAGCTTCTGTCATTTCAAGCGGCGGGACATCCAGTGTTCGGCACGCAAGTCGCGTTCAATCTCCTCGACACGTTTGGAGAGACTAGCGGGCAAAATATTGGTGAGGATCGCGCGCGAATTCGGCGGGAAGCTGCCGCGGCGATTGGCAAGTCCACAATTCAGCCGGCGATTCAGGTGTTGCACGCTCCCGTATTCTACGGGTATACCTTTGCTGCGTGCGCTGAGCTTGGTCCAGAAGTTACAGCCGAGGAGATTAGCAAAGCGTGTCGCGAGGCCGGTTTCGCGTTGGTTGGACGCGGGGAAGCGGGGCCGAGCAACCTCAGCGTGGCCGGCGAAACCAGCATCCAATTGGGTCAACCCTGGGCCGACCCGGCGCATCGTGGCATGTGGTGGTTCTGGGGCGCCTCGGACAATCTGAAGCTGCCGGCGGCGAATGCCGTACGGCTGGCGGAGAAGCTGCTTTGAGCGGGTGGGGATTGCGAACGATATTCTGCGTGCTCTGGCTCGGTGCAGCGGCCTCGGCCGGGTGCGGCTACCGCGTGGCGGGGCGGACGAGCTCACTCCCGTCCAGCATCCATACCATCGCCGTTCCTGCCTTCGAGAACAAGACGACGCGCTACCGGATCGAACAGCGGCTGACCGAAGCCACCGTCCGTGAATTTCTCGCGCGGGCGAGGTACCGCATTGTCCCCAACGCGTCGAACGCCGACGCAGTGGTGCGCGGTAAAGTATTGAACGTCGAAGTGACGCCGCTGATATTTGACACGATCACCGGCCGAGCCACGACCATGCTGGTCACGGTGCGCTGCGAAGTCTCGGTGGAAGAAATCGCGACGCACCGGCAGCTCTACTCCAATGGCAACTTCCTGTTCCGCAATGAGTACGAGATATCTGCCGACGTAAAAAGCTTTTTCGAGGAACAGGACCCCGCACTCGACCGCATGGCCCGGGATTTTGCCTCTCGCCTGGTAGCCGCGATCGTGGAGAACTTCTGATGCCACGAATTGCCGCCGGAGAGCTTCTCGCGCGGATTGCGAAGGGTAAGCCGGTCCCCGCCGTTCTGCTGCTTGGGGAAGAGCTGTTTCTCCGGGATTCCTGCCGTGCGCTTCTCATTGAAAATTACGTCCCCGAAGCGGCGCGGGACTGGGCGGTTTCCCGCTACTCTGCCGCGCGCGGGGAAACGCAGGAGGCTCTCGATCAAGCGCAAACCCTGCCCATGCTTTCGCCGCAGCAGGTCGTGTTTTTGGAAGAAGTCGATGCGCTCGAAAAACTGGGTGACGAAAAGCGGGATGTAGCGGTGCAGGCATTCGAGGCTTATCTGAAGGACCCGGCGCCGTTCACGACGCTCGTGCTGGAGGCGGGAGGGCTCGATCAGCGGATGAAGATGGGGAAGCTGTTCGCGGAAAAGACTCTCGTCGTCGCGGTGAGCCTCGGCGACGACGAGAATCGGCGCCGCGCGAGCGCCGTGGCGCACGCAGTAAGCATCGCGAATGAACTCGGTGTCGTGGTGGAAGCAGACGTTGCGGAAGAACTGGCCGACTATGTGGCGGACGATCTCCTGCGTCTGAAGACGGAGCTCGAAAAACTGGCGACCTTTGCCGGGGATCGGCGGCGCATCCGCCGCGAAGACGTCGCGGCATTGGTCGTCTCGAACAAGAAGAATACCGTCTGGCAGCTTGCGGACATGATCGCCGCCGGGCAGCGCACCACCGCGCTCGAATTCCTCGACAGGTTATTGCGGGATGGAGACGAGCCGGTGGCGCTGGTCGGAGCCATGGCCTGGATGTACCGCAAGCTGATCGAGGCGCAGGAGCTGAAGGGGCCGGTGAGCGGATGGCAAGCGGCGCGGCAGTTCGGAATGCGCCCGGAGACGGCGGAGCTGGCACTGCAAAGCGCGCGGCGCATTCCGCGCGAGCAGTTATTGGCCGGGCTGCGCGTCCTGCAGGAATGTGACGACCGATTGAGGGGAGGCGGCCGCGAGCCACGCGCACTGCTGGATTTCTTGATTACACGGCTGACGAACCGGAGAGAATCGGCGGCATAGAATGACGTCCTCGCCGCGAGAAAATCCAAAACTACTTCGCTTTCATTCCGTTGAATGCGGCGGTGATACGCGACTTGTATCGATTGGCGGTATTTTCGTGGAGCACGTTTTTGGAAATTGCTTTGTCGATGGCGGACATCGTGATGCGCAGGAGATTTGAAGCGGCGGATTTTTCGCCGGCTTCGATGGCGGCGCGCATCCGCTTGATCATGGTCCGGACGCGAGTGCGGTTGGCGCGGTTGACCGCCGCCCGTTGACCAGATTGGCGCGCGCGCTTCAGGACTGATTTCTTGCGCTTCTTAACTTTGGTAGCCTGTCCTTGGGCCATCTATTGCTCCTTTTGGCGTTTGCTCAAGTTTCTGACAGTAGCCGAGGCGTTCTTCTTTGTCAAACCAGTCTCCAGTCACGCCACCGCAATCTCTCCGGCAGGCGAGCGCCGGAACGATCTCGCGCGCCGGAGCCGCGGGAGGCGCAGCCCAGCGAGATAAGAAGGATGAGCTGCGGCTGCTCGTCAATTCGCATCACCCGCTGATCACCATCGAAACGTCCGAGGAGGTGCGCGTCGAAGAATTGTTGCGGGACGTGGCCGCCGAGCTGGGCGTGGCGTTTTACGTCTGGAGCGTGACGACGGGCCTTGCGCGCAAGGGCGGCCAGCCCATCTACAACTCGGAGAGTCCGGAACAGGCGCTGGCGAATGTCGCTTTCGTGCAGGGCGACGCGATTTTTCTGCTGAAGGATTTTGCGCGTTACTGCGAGCAGGACCGCACCTGCCGGCGGCTGCGCGAGATGGCGGAAGGATTCCGCGCGGCGCGGCGGTCGATTGTGATCTCCGGCGCGTCGCTGCACTTGCCGGAAGAACTGGCAGGCGAGGCGGTGCGGTATCAATTGTCGTTGCCGCATGCGGACGAGCTCCTGCCGGCGATCCAGGAGGCCCTGGCGGAGGCCTCGCGGGAGGAGCGGATTGCGAGCGCGTTGGACGCGCCGGCAGTCGCGCAGCTTGCGCAGAATCTGGTTGGACTGCCGCGGGATGAGGCGCTGCGGATGCTGCGGATGTGTTTGCTGGCGCGCGGCAAGGCCGATGCGGGTTTGCTGGCGGACGTGCTGGAAGCGAAGCGCAAGGTGCTGCGGCGGGACGGCCTGCTCGAAAGCGTGCGGCGCGACGCGTCGTTCAACGACATCGCGGGGCTGGCACGGCTGCGGGAGTGGATTGGGAAGCGGAAGAGCGCGCTCACGGCGGAGGGCCGCGCGTTTGGTTTGGAGGCGCCGAAGGGCGTACTCATCACCGGCGTGCAGGGATGCGGCAAGAGTCTGGCGGCGCGGGCGATTGCGGGGGAGTGGGGCTTCGAGCTGGCGCGGCTGGATGCTGGGGCGCTCTACGACAAGTTCATCGGCGAATCGGAACGGAACTTGCGGAAAGCGCTGGAGCTGGCTCAACGGCTTTCTCCCGTGGTGCTGTGGATTGACGAGATCGAGAAGGCGTTCGCCTCGACGAGCGCGGGATCGGATGCGGACGCGGGGCTTTCGCAACGGTTGCTGGCGACGATGCTGACGTGGATGCAGGACCGGGAGAGCGGCGTGTTCCTGGCGGCGACGTCGAACAATATTTCCGCGCTGCCGCCGGAAATGCTGAGGAAGGGAAGATTCGACGAGATTTTTTTCGTGGACTTGCCGAACGCGCCAGTGAGGGCGATGCTGTTTGCGCTGCAACTGAAGAAGCGCGGGCGGGACGCGGCAGGATTCGACGTGCAGAGACTCGCGGCGGCGAGTGATGGATACAGCGGGGCGGAGATTGAGCAGGCCATCGTCGCGGGGATGTACACCGCGTTCAACGCGAAGCAGCAGCTCACGACCGAGATCCTCCTGGGAGAGTTGAAAGGAACACAGCCGCTGAGCGCGACGCGGGCGGAAGACGTGGCGGCGATCCGGGAATGGGCCAAAGCTCGGGCCGTGAGTGCAGATTGAGAAACTGAAAAAGATTTGGTCAGAGAGACCAGAACCACCCCCTACCCCCCGTAGTTTTGTGCATCTGTTCATTCCAAACGACTTCTGGCGCATCGTTGTGCATCTGTTCATTCTGCGCGAGTTACGGGCGAGATTTCCCGTGCGTCTCGACTCGGCTCGGCACACATTTGTTGATTCGACGGGGTTTGCGAGGGAGCAGGTGGTGCGGGCGGCGTGCGCGGCGCAGGACTGGGCACGGGCGAGACGCCGAAGAGCTCGCGAAGCTTGCGGTCCCAGGCCTGGAAGCCGAAGGCGTCGTTCACTTCCCGGGCGACGCGGGGGAGAGAGTGGAGGAGCAGGGCGCCAGTGTAGGCGAGGATGGCGGCGTTGCGGGGCGGGATGCGGTTCTGGGAGACAGCGGAGAAGAGTTTGCCGAGGGCGTGGTTGACGTCGTTGGCGGTCTTGAAGGTGCCGGTGAGGCTGGTGAGCTCGGCCGCAACGCGCTCGGTTTCAAGGAGTTGCTGTTCGTGCCGGGCATGGTGGAGGCAATAGACGGGGTGGGCATGCCAGCGGGGCATGCGGCAGCGGCGATCGTCGCCGGAAAAGAACTGGCAGCGGCCGAGTTTCTTGAAGGGGGCAACAGGCTTCTTTGTGAGACGTTTTGTGGTCATGGAGTCCTCTGGAGTGGAATTTGGAAATTGGAAAATCGAAAGTCGAAACTGGAAAGTCGGACACGCCTCCCCGAGTATTTCTGGAGCTGGTGAATCGAAAGGGGTTGCGGGGAATGCTGGCGGGGCGGCGGGGCATACTCTCTTGCACGACCTTCTTTCTTCTCCCCGCCGAAATAGAAGAGATATGATAGCTTATTCGTTATCGTAAGTCAAGAGGAAAATTAAACGGAACGGAATGAGATGTTTGTGGCAGGCAGGGAATCCGGAGCAAGACAAGGCGATTTGAAGACGGTTGCTGATGACTGAGAGGAGCGGGGTGTAGAAATCTTGGCGTTCTTTCCGATAGATCGAAATCTGCGATCGATTCGCTCCTCCTCGTCGGATGGTCAGAAAGGTGGTCGAAGGGTCCCGCGCACGAGCCCGGGGGATGGGCCACTCGGCTCATAGTGGTATACTTCGCACTCGAAAACAGGTGGAGTACACATCACTAGATCAATGAACGGCTTAACATGTCTGGAGTTATGTGCTGGTGGTGGCGGCCAGTCGATCGGTCTCGAGAGAGCCGGTTTCGAGCATCTTGCGCTGGCGGAGATTGATCCCGATGCATGCGCCACGATGAGACACAACCGGCCAAACTGGAATGTGATCCAGGCCGACATCATGCGCTTTGACGCAAGACCATTCGCAGGAGTCGACCTACTCTCCGCTGGTTTACCGTGTCCACCTTTTTCCCGGGCGGGGAAGCAGTTAGGACACGCAGATGAGAGGAATCTCTTTCCAGATGCTCTTAGAATCTTAGCTGAGTGTCGACCCCGTGCACTGATGATCGAGAACGTTCGTGGCATCCTCGACGGGGTCTTCGACAATTTTCGCGCCAGTCTGAGAGAGAAGCTCATCAGCCTAGGCTACAAGTCCAGTTGGAAGCTGTTGAATGCTTGTGACTACGGAGTGTCTCAGCTACGGCCGAGGGCAGTATTAGTGGCGCTGAGACGCGAGCACGCAGACGAATTTCGCTGGCCAAGACGTTCTTTCGCACCTCCTCTACCTGTTTGCGAAGTTTTAAGGGACCTCATGACGGTCCGGGGATGGCGCGGATATCAGGAATGGAGAAAACTGGCAAATGCGATAGCCCCCACAATTGTCGGAGGGTCTAAGAAACACGGCGGGCCCGACCTCGGTCCCACAAGAGCCCGGAAAGCGTGGGCGGCTCTCGGGGTTGACGGACTAGGTATCGCAGATGAACCCCCCGCCCGAGATTTCAAAGGCATGCCCAAACTGACCGTTAGGATGGTCGCGTTGCTTCAGGGGTTTCCAAATGATTGGCACTTTTGCGGCGGAAAGACCAGCGCTTACCGGCAGGTAGGAAATGCGTTTCCGCCATCTGTTGCAGCCGCCTTGGGCAGACAGATCAGCAAGTGTCTAGCCGTGCGCAAACTAGCCAAAGTTGCTTCATGACCTGGGCGATACAATGAAGAAGACTGCCAAGTTCCAGCAAGCGCGCTGCGAGTACCACGTGCGCCTGTGCAAAGAAGTCTTGCTTATTGACAGCGACCACATAGCGACAAACGCTGACAGCGCTAATGAAGCGAGCAAAGAGATCGCACTTGTCCTAGCTAAGAAACTAGGGGCCGCGTCTGGAAGTAGGCTCGCGGGGCAGACATCCGGAGGGCGATTTGAGCAAGCGTGTCTAGAGTTCCTCGGAACGACGTTTGAAAGTCTAAGCCACCTTCGTCCGGGTAAATGGAAGGTAGCCCAAGCTTCAGGAAAAGACCTGGAAATAGCAGGCTTTGAACAATACTCTCATCTGAAGGAAATTGAGCAATTAGCTGAAAAGCACCCTGAGTTAAGAACCGTCCTGGGTAGCGACTATTTCATAAAGCCCGACATCGTAGTCTTCAGGTCGCCAGAGGAGGACAAAGAAATTAACAAGACTGGCCTTCTCGTAGACGACTCCTGCACTCGCTTCGCCCCGCTCAGGGAGATAAACAACAAGTTGCCAATCCTCCATGCCAGCGTTTCATGCAAATGGACAATCCGCAGCGATCGAACGCAGAATTCCCGCTCCGAGGCTCTGAATCTCATCAGGAATCGAAAAGGTCATACGCCCCACGTGGTTGTCGTCACTGGGGAGCCTCTTCCGGCGCGACTTGCTTCGATTTGTCTCGGGACCGGTGACATCGACTGCGTATATCACTTCGCCCTCCATGAGTTGGTGGAAACACTTGCAGAGCTGAAATACCCTGATGCCCAGGATCTCCTGAAAACGCTTGTTGCAGGCAAGCGGCTGCGCGATATATCAGACCTTCCGCTTGATCTCGCGGTCTGATTCAGCAACATGGACAAGCTCTCTCCAACAGAGAGAAGTGAGAACATGCGGCGCATCCGCAGCAAGAATACCGCGCCCGAACTTCTCCTGCGAAAACTTCTTCGTTCACTTCTGTACCGCTACAAGCGGCACGCGAGGAATTTACCCGGCCGTCCGGACTTTGTGTTCCCGGCTAGGCACAAAGTGCTGTTTCTTCATGGTTGCTTTTGGCATCTCCACGGGCGGTGCAAGATTTCGCGAATCCCAAAATCTCGCCGGAGCTATTGGAAACCGAAGTTAGAGGGCAACAAACAGCGGGACAGCAAGAACCGGGCACGGCTGCGGGCTCTCGGATGGCGCTCGCTGACGGTATGGGAGTGCCAATTGGCCGATCTAGACAGTGTCAAGAGGCGGGTGAAATCCTTCCTCCGACAAACGTCATGATAGTCGGATAGGGCCTCGGCGCGTGGATAAGGCTGTCCGCGACGGGCTCACTCGGGAATCGGATGATCGGCACAGCGCGGCGAAAGATGGCTACCTAAAGTAGCCGCTACACGGGGCAGGCGGCGGGCAGGCGAAATGACGGGTCGGCGGGCGGATCGGCGCGGAGTACGGAAGATGCCGGGGCTGAAGCCCGGCCCTACATTGACCAGCGAAAGAGCCGGGCCCAAGCCCGGCCTCTACAAAGAGGCGAGGGCGCACAGGCAGGAATGCCTGTGCCACTAAGGGTCCCACGCGCCCCGACCGGGTCGGGGTGAACTCCCCCGGCGCATGGGGCACCCGCAAAAGCCCGGCGGTACAGGGGGGCGACGGTGATGAAATTCGTGTCGCCGGAGCAGAGCACAAGTACGTATAATCAGGCAAGGTAGAACAGAATGACCGAAAGCGAAATCATCTTTTCCGTCAGAGAGTCCCCCGAAGGGGGCTACGAAGCGCGTGCGCTGGATTACTCCATTTTCACGCAGGCCGAGACTCTCGATGAACTGAAGGCCATGATTCGAGATGCAGTGGCCTGCCACTTCACCGACGAGGACAAACCGCGCGTGATCCGCCTACACCTCGTCAAGGACGAGGTCATCTCCGCTTGAAACTCCCGCGCGACTTGAGCGGGAACGAACTAGCCAAACTACTCCGGCGCTATGGCTATGAAGTGACCCGGCAGACGGGGAGCCATATCCGAGTAACCTCCCAACTAAAGAGCCGCGAGCACCACGTCACGATTCCCGCGCACAAGCAGCTCAAGGTCGGGACGCTGGCCGAGATTTTGGGTGATGTCGCCCATTATCTGGAGATCACCAGGGAAGAACTGGCGAAGGAGCTGTTTGGATAAGTGAGTTGAGACTGAACAACGAAGAGAGATTCTCCGCGCGGACAAAGTCGGACAGGTCCCGCCAGAAAGCGGCGGGCAGGCGGGTCCGGTGTCAGGACTCCGGTGGAGTCCACCGGACTCCCGAAACCGGAGATGAATTCCGGAGGCCGCCGCACGGCACGGTCGCGATGTTCACATCGTTTTGTGGGAGATGGAAATCATGCCAGGATCCCTCGGCTTCGCTCGGGATGACAGCAAAAGACAAGCGCGGCGAAAGATGGCTACGTAAAATAGCCGCTACACGGGGAGGGCGGCTGGGGTGGATGGGATTTCATCTCATCGACGGATGTGGAGTGGGAGCCTAGCCAGGGTCCCTCGACTGCGCGGCCCGACCTTCGTTTCACGAAGGTGGAGTAGATGTCGGGCCGCTCCGCTCGGGATGACCACCCTCGTCGGGCGGTCAGCGGGACCAGAGGATGGGAAAGCGGCGGGGGAGTTTGGCGAAGTCGGAGTCGGAGGTGAGGAGAGTGGCTTTACACTGGGCGGCGAGAGCAGCAGCAAAGCAGTCAATGTAAGGAAGCTTGAACTGGGCGCGAAGCTCGGCGGCGGCGAGGGCGAGGACCTGATCGGCGGCAACGACCTGGATGGGTAACTGGGCGACGTCCTGAAGAATTTTGTAAGCGACGCCGGGGCCGCGGGAGTGCCAAACGGAATAATGGATCTCACCCCAGTTCACCGCGCTCATGAAAAGATGCCGTTTGCCGTCCGCGGCAAGCTTCAGCAATTCCTCGGTAATGTGGGCGCCGGGGCGATTTTCGAAAAAGCCCATCAAGGCGCTGGTGTCGAGGACAAAGCGTTTCATCGGCGCTTCACGGGCGCCGTGCGCGTTTGCGTTCACGAAGCATGACTTCGGAGACGGAGGGCGCGCCGGCAAGCGAGCCGCGCAGGCCGCGGATGAAGCCCGGCGTTAGGGGCTGGAGGACGAGCCTGTCCTCCTCTTCGAGAAAGGCGACCCGGGTTCCCTTGCGGATGGAATACTTGCGGCGGAGACGGGAAGGGATCACGAGCTGGCCTTTCGTGGTGACCTTCGAGACTTCCTGTTTCATACTTCCTCCGGCCTGAGAGTACCATACTCGCGCAAGTAGGTCAAAGTGGCGAGCGTATTACTCTTGCGAATAAGTAAGACGATGCTGGTGGCGTGGGGAAGAGAGCGGAGAGATTTCTCCGCACGAAAAGCGTGCGGAGAGGAAGAGGTCTGGCTGCGCTCCCGCCAGAAAGCGGCGGGCAGTCGAAATGACGGGCCGGTGGGCGGATCGGTGCGGAATACGAAAGATGCCGGGGCTGAAGCCCGGCCCTACATTGGAAGAAGGGCAGGCGGCGCCAACTGGAGCGCACAGGCAAGAGTGTCGGTGCTACTGAGGGTCCCGCGCGCGAACACGGCGCATGAGGCACACGCTGCATGCGGGCAGCACTTTTGGCAAGCTTGACCCATGGGCGGGAGTGGGTTAGGCTCGAAAAAGAGCTTCTCCTTGGTAGAGTTTGCAGGGAAGGAATCACCCATCGGCTCACCGGCTTCCGTCAGCAGACCCAGCAACTGGATGCGACGCACCGTTCACATTTCCGGGAAAATCGAACCGTTTTTCGGCACGCTGGATGAAAATCTGCGCCTGCTCGAGGACACGCTTGAGGTGCAGGCTTCGCTGCAAGACCGCGATCTCACAATCGAAGGGCAGCACGAGCAGGTGGAGCGAGCCGCGCGGATCATCGAGGAATATAACCATCTCTCGCGCGGCGGGCGCACGCTTTCCGGCAGCGAGGTGAAGTCGCTGATCCGCGTGGCGACGGAAGACCGGCAAATCGAGCCGCGCCGCGTGCTGGAATCGGGCCGGACGCGCGCGTTCGGGAAGAAAAACGTCACGCCGAAGAGCGCGAACCAGCACCGCTACATGGAAGACATCGAGCGGCACGATATGACGTTCGGCATCGGGCCGGGCGGAACGGGGAAGACATATCTCGCCGTGGCCATGGCCGTTTCCGCGCTGCTGACCAAGCAGCTCAACCGCATCATTCTGGCGCGGCCAGCGGTGGAGGCGGGCGAGCGGCTGGGCTTTCTACCCGGCACGCTGCAACAGAAGATTGACCCGTACATGCGTCCGCTGTACGACGCGCTCTACGACATGCTGGACGCGGACAAGCTCGACCGGTTCCTGGAAAAGGGAATCATCGAGGTGGCGCCGCTGGCGTTCATGCGCGGGCGCACGCTGAACGATTCGTTCGTGATTCTCGACGAAGCCCAGAACACGACCAGCGAACAGATGAAGATGTTTCTCACGCGCCTGGGATTCAACTCCAAAGCCGTGATCACCGGCGACGTTACGCAGATTGACCTGCCGACGGGAAAGCGCTCCGGTTTGGTCGAGGCGCTGGAAATCTGCGGGAAGATCGAAGGCATCGCGGTAGTGCAGTTCACCGAGAAGGATGTCGTCCGCCACAACCTGGTGCAGCAGATCATCCGCGCGTACGAAGAATACGAAGGACAGTCCGGCGGGCGGAACGGGTCCGGTGAAAACGCCAAGACGGACGCGTCCGGGAAAAAAGAAGAACCGCGGGGATGATCCTGAACCGCCAGCGATCGGCGCGCGTCCCGCGCCGGTCCCTCGAGTTGTTTCTCCGAAGAGTTCAGACGGAACTGGGCGTGGCGTCCACCAGCGTGACCGTCTGTTTCGTGAGCGATGCGGAAATCGCCCGGATGAACAAAGCCTTCCGCAAGAAGGGCGGGCCCACGGATGTGCTATCGTTTCCCGCGGAGACGCGAAGAAAGCCGCGGCCGCTGCGCCGGAAGCGGAAGCCGCTCCCTGTAAGCGGCTATCTCGGGGACATCGCCATCTCGGCGGCAACGGCGCGGCGGAATGCGGCGCGAATTGGCCGGACGGTTGCCACGGAGCTGCGCATTCTGATTCTCCACGGTGTTCTGCACCTGCTCGGATATGATCACGAGACAGATCGCGGCCAGATGCAACGTATCGAAAGTAAACTGCGCCGGCGATTGGGGCTGAAGTGACACTGGAGTCCTGGCTCTACGTATTGAGCGTCGTCCTGGTGGCAAGCGGGCTGCCCGTTTTTGCCTACCTGGCCATTGTTTATCGCGAGCTTAGCCGGGTAACTACCGGGCGAGTCCACGAACACCTGGAGATTTTTGAAGCGGAAATCGAGCCGCGGCTGCATATGCAGCGGCGCCACGCCGCAAGGACGTTCCGCCTGCTGATGCATTTCTGGCTGGCATTTCTCATCGTGGAGATGACTCGCGGCGTTGTCTATTTCGTTCCCGGAACCTGGGAGGCTTTCCTTGAGTTCCTCGTGTTCCTGGGAATGTCCGTCATCGGGGGAATGCATTTCCTGCCGGACATGCTGCTGTACCGAACAACAGGGCGCTGGCTGACCCCGCTGGTGCCGCTGCTTCGCGTGTTCGCCTGGCTGGTGTGGCCGGTGAGGGTTTTCTTGGATGGAGCGGAATCCCTGGCGCGGATTTCCGAACAAGAGCCCGGCAGCGTGGCAAAGGAGCGCGCGGACAGCGAGGCGATGGAGGCACTCGTTGAGGCCGCCGAGGAAGAGGGAATCCTGGAGCACGATGAGGCGGCGCTGATCGAACAGGTTGTCGAGTTCAGCGACAAGCGCGTCCGCGAGGTGATGACGCCGCGGCCCGATATCGTGGCTGTTTCCGCGGACGCGACGCTCGTCGAGCTGCGGCGGCGCTTTGTGGAAACGCGGTTCTCGCGGCTGCCGGTCTTTGAGAAGACGCTGGACGATATCTTTGGCGTTGTTTTCGCGCAGGACCTGCTTCAGGTTCCGGAGCAGGAGATGTCCGGGCGCCGGGTCCGCGAACTTGTGCGGCATGTTCTTCTCGTCCCGGAGACAAAAAGCGGCTCCGACCTGCTGCGGGAGATGCGGCAAAAGGGCCAGCCGATGGCGGTCGTCATCGATGAGCACGGGTCTGTGGCGGGCATCGTGACGGTCGAAGACCTGGTCGAGGAAATCGTCGGAGAACTAGGCGGCGGAGCCGGAGGGGAGGGCCGCCCACCGCGGGCGGACGTCGTGCGCGAGCCGGATGGGGCCTACGTGGTTCGCGGAAGCGTCTCCATCTCCAGCATTGAAGAGCTGCTGGGAGTTCGTTTCGGCGAGCGCGCGGACGAAGCGGTCACGACGATTGCGGGGCTTTTGAGCCACGTGCTCAGCAGAGTCCCATCACCGGAGGATCACATCGATCTGGAAGGCTACCGTTTCGAAGTGCTGGAGGCCAATCAGAGAAAGGTGTTGCGGGTGCGAATCCGGAAGCAGGCAGAGATCACGTCGGCCGTCACGGCTTCTTGAACAAGTGTATGCATGAGGATTCCATCGGGGAAGAAAGAGTGTTTCGGTCCGGCTTCGTGACCATTCTCGGCAGGCCGAATGCGGGAAAGTCCACGCTGCTGAACCGCTATGTCGGGCAGAAGATCGCCATCGTATCCGCCAAGCCGCAGACGACGCGGAACCGAATTCAGGGAATTGTCAACCGGCCCGGCGGGCAGATCGTATTCATCGATACGCCGGGCGTACATTCGGCCGACAGCGCGCTGGGGCGGCAGATGATGCGTGAAGTTGCCGCGGCGCTCGAAGGGATAGACGTGCTTCTCCTGGTGGTGGACGCGAGCGGCACGTTTCCGGGGGCCGATGAATTGTTGCTGCAGCGCGCGAAGACATTCGGCGGCCCGGTGATTCTGGCGTTGAACAAGATTGACCGCCTGGCAAAGTCGAAGCTGCTGCCGTTGATCGATGTGCATCAGAAGGCGCGCGAATTTGCCGCGATTGTGCCGATTTCGGCCCTGAAAGGCGACGGCTGCGAGGAATTGCTGCGGGAAATCGTGGAGCGGCTTCCCGCGGGCGAGCCATACTTCCCGGAAGATCAGGTGACGGATCAGCCCGAACGGTTTCTCGCCGCCGAGCTGGTTCGCGAGAAAGCGATCCAGATCACGTATCACGAAGTGCCGCACGCCCTGGGAGTAATCGTGGATCGATTCGAGGAGACGCCGAAACTCCTGCGCATTCATGCGACTCTGCAGGTGGAGCGCGATTCGCAGAAGAAGATCTTGATCGGCAGCAAGGGCTCGATGCTGAAACGCATCGGCACGGAGGCGCGGAAAGAGCTGGAATCGCTGCTGGGCTCCAGGATTTTCCTGGAACTGTATGTAAAGGTCGTTCCCGGGTGGCGCGACAATCCCCAACAGGTGCGGGAGCTCGATTGGCACGCGCAGCTTGAAGAGATGAGCGGCGGGGAAGAAACGGAGTAGCCCTACTCCGGAGGAGCAATCCCGAGAGACTTCATCTTGCGGTAAAGATGACTGCGTTCGAGACCCAGCGCAGTGGCGGTTTGTGTCATGTTCCAGCGGTTTTCCTGCAGCTTGCGCAGAATAAATTCGCGCTCGTAGGCGCTGCGCGCTTCGTGGAGCGTCGAATAGGGCTGGTGAGGGCTTTCTGAGACACCTCGAAACAGCTCGGGCGGGAGATGGTGTGGCTCAATGCGCTGCTGGGGACACACGATGACGAGGCGCTCCACGAGATTGCGAAGCTCGCGGACGTTTCCCGGCCAGGGATAGCGGAGCAGAATTTCCATCGCTGTGTCGCTCAGTTCTTTGCTGCGGCGGCCGTAGGCAGAGCTGAATTCCGCCAGGAAATAGCGTGTCAGCGTGGGGATGTCTTCCCTGCGGTCGCGCAAGGGCGGCACGCAGAAGGGAATCACGTTCAGACGGTAGAAGAGATCCTGGCGAAAGGCGCCGCGCGCAATCTCCTGCTCGAGGTTCTTGTTTGTGGCGGCAATCACGCGGACGTCCACGGACAGGGTTTGATTGGATCCGACAGGCTCAAAGCGCTGCTGCTCCAGTACGCGCAGCACCTTTGACTGGGTTCGCAGGCTCATGTCGCCGACTTCATCGAGGAAAAGAGTGCCGCCGTCGGCCTTCTGAAATTTGCCGGTCTTGTCCTCGGTCGCGCCGGTGAAGCTGCCCTTGACGTGGCCAAAAAGCTCCGACTCGATCAGCTCCTCGGGAATCGCCGCGCAGTTTACTTCGACAAATGGACCTTTATTGCGCAGGCTGGCGGCGTGGAGGGAGCGCGCCACAAGCTCCTTTCCGGTGCCGCTTTCTCCGTAGATGAGCACACGGCCGTTGGTCGGCGCGGTGACGGCGATCTGCTGGCGCAATGCCTTCATCGGAACGCTTTCGCCGAGAACCTGGTAGCGGTGCCCCAATTCGGCCCGGAGAAGCTGGTTTTCTTCTTCCAGGTGCCGCTGCTGGAGCGCGTTGCGCACGAGGACGATGATCTTTTCCAGGGAAGGCGGCTTTTCCACGAAATCGAAGGCGCCCAGCTTTGTAGCGCGCACGGCGGTCTCAATATTCCCGTGACCTGAAATGATAATCACGGCCGGCGGCCGGGGCATGGCCTGCAGGCGGCTGAGAGTTTCGAGACCGTCCATGCCTTCGAGCCAGATGTCGAGAAGCACGACGTCGATGTCGCCATCCGCTGCACGCTGCAGCGCCTCTTCTCCGGAAGCGAGAGCTTCGACGCGATATCCCTCATCCCGCAGAATCGAAGAAAGGGACTCGCGGATGCCGGCCTCATCGTCCACGATTAAGATGCGCGAATGCGTCGTCATTTTCTGGGGCGAGCTCTCTCTACGCGCGTTCCTCGGATTGCGTCACGGCGTGTTCGCTGACCGGCAGTTCGAGAAGAAAACGCGAGCCCGTCGGCCGGTTGTCTTCCACGCGAATGGTACCGTGGTGCTCGGCAATGATGCGTGCGGCGATCGCCAGGCCGAGCCCGGTTCCGCGGTCCTTGGTCGAAAAAGTGGGCAGGAAGAGCCTGTCTTTGTCTTCCGGAGAAATACCGTGCCCCGTATCTTCGACGCAAATCTCGACGAGCTCCGTGTCGGGGTGCGAGCGGGTGTGCACGTGAATCTCCTTGCTGTTCGCGTCTTCCAGGGCCTCTGCGGCATTGTCGATCAGATTGACGATCACGCTTCGCAGCAACGCGCCATCGCCCCTGACGAGTGGAAGTTTGGCATCCAAGTGCGCCTGAATCGTGATGCCATCGAGCCGGTCTGCGAAGACCTCCAGCGCCTCACGAACGACCTGGTTCGCGTCCGTGGGAGCCAGTCTTGCCGTGGGGAATCGGACAAATTGCGTGAACTCGTTGACGAGCGAAGAAAGAGTTGATACCTCGCGCTCGATGAGTTGCGCACATTCTTGCACGAGTTCGGCCAGATGGGAATCGGCTCCTGCGGCGGCGTCGGGCTGCTCCTGGCGGCGCTTCAGGAAAAGGGTCAGGCGCTCTGCGGACAATTGGATCGGAGTCAGCGGGTTTTTGATCTCGTGGGCGATGCGCTTGGCCACCTCCTGCCAGGCGGCGGACTTCTGAGCGCGGAGGACTTCGGTCAGGTCGTCGAGGACCACGACATAGCCGGCGTTGGCGCGGCGCGGTCCGAGCGAACTGACGGTCACGGCAGCGTGCAGGACGCGGCCTTGGACAATGAGTTCGATTTCGCGCGTGACCACGCCCATGCGCAGCGCCCGCCGCATCAGGTCTTGCACCTGTCGCGCGGCGTCCGGTCCGAGCATCTCCTGCAAGGTCTGCGCATCTCGTGCCACATCGCCGACGATGTTCGTCATCGCAGGGTTTGCGCGGAGGACGGCGCCCGCTGCATCGAGGGACACAACACCGGTGGGAATGTTTTCGAGGATGGTTTCCATCAACTGGCGCCGTCGCTCGAGCTCCTGGACGGCCTGCTGGAGGCTGCGCGTGAATTCGTCAATCTGCCGGCGGTTGTCCCTTAACTGCGTGGTCATGGTATTGAACGAACGCACGAGGATTCCGAGTTCGTCCTGGGGCTGCTCCGGCACCTGGTAGGCGAAGTTACCCGCAGAGACTTCGCGCGTGCCTTCGGCGAGCGCTTGAATCGGCACGGTAACTTGCTTCGACAGGAAGAGCGCCACCCAGAGGACCGCGAAGAGGAGCAGGATGGTGAACAGGAGGAGGATGAGGAGCATTTGGGTCTTCAGTGCGCGAAGGTGCTGCTTCTCCTGCTCGTAGGCGGCAGATTGCTTTTCCACATCCGCGAATCGCTCGAGAAAGTTCTGTGGAAGCCGGCGCGCCACGACCAAGACAGGGACACTATGGTCCGGCAGAGGTTTGTTTGCGATGTAGTTTTCCTCGCCAAGCACCCACACATCGGCGCCACTGGGAAGCGACCTGGCGCGCTGCGGAACCGTGGCCAACGTTAGAGCCGTTGGCAGACCGCCCGACGAGGGTTGGCCACGGCGAACGACATCCGAAATTGAGCCGTCTTCATGGAGCAGCCATGCTGCATCCGCCCCCAAGGACATTGCACGCCCCGGCCACTCTTGCGGCCGGGAAGCCGCCACGTGCGAGCCCGGAAGAATCTGCGCGGCGGAGGCCGCATCACGAAGCTCATTCATTCTCAGCAATTGGACTTTTCCGAAATCGATGAGAAGTCCTCTTGTCTCCTGAGCCGCCATCTCCAGCGGACGGGGAAACCAGCGCGCCAGGGTGCGGTTGAGGAGCGAGTAGCTGACAAAGAACATAAAAAGGATAGGAAGGAGAGAAATGGCCATAGCGCCAATGACCATTTTTGTTTTGAATCGCGCGCCAAGCTGTTGCTTGCTCCTCTCGGCCCAGAGCCGCAAGACGTTGCGCGTCAGGATCAGGCCGAAGACAAGCAGAGCAGCAGTCAGAAACGTGGAGACGCTGTAGAGTGCTAAGACTTCGCGCCAATTTCTGGGTTCAAAGGGCACGTCGAGTGAGCCGAGGGTGAACACCGCGGCCAGAAGAAGAGTCAACAACACGCCGCCGATAATCAGCCGCCACCGAGAACTGGACTTCATCGGGCTCATGGAGCAGCCGATCTGCGGACCAGAGATTTCTGCTGGAGGGCGAACCCGGTGCGCATTATGTCCGGCAGGAACGATTGCAGGGGACACTCGTTGCAGCGCGGCTCGCGTGTCCGGCACCATAGCTTGCCGGTCCGGACAAGGAGCGCGTGATACTCGTTGAAAAGCGCTGTCTTTGGCGGAAGGTTGCGCTCAAAACGCTCGCGGATGTCGTCGTAACGCTCGCGTGGATGGGCATGTCCGTGGCGTTCGAGGATGCGCCGAGTATATGCGTCCACGACGAAGATAGGGTGCCCGCCGGCGTAGAGCAGAATCGAGTCGGTCGTCTCAGGCCCGATCCCGTGCACTGCGAGGAGCTTCTTGCGGAGCTCGGCGGTGGGCGTTCGAAACATCCGAGAGAGAGCCCCGCCGTACTCAGTGCGCAAGAAATAGACGAAAGATTTCAGCGTTCTTGCTTTCTGCCGGAAGTACCCTGAGGAGCGGATGAGTTTCGCCAGCTTTGCCGCCGGGATGCGCTCGATGCCGCGGGGGTTTAACAGCTTTTCGCGGCGCAGGTTTGCGATGGCACGTTCCACGTTTGTCCAGGCGGTATTCTGCGTCAGAATCGCGCCGATAATCACTTCAAACGGTGCTCGGGCAGGCCACCAGTGCTGGGGGCCCAACGCGGCTTGGAGGGCGTCGTAATATTGCGCGAGAGGGTGGAGAGGTCCTGCGGAACGAACCGGTGTACGGACACTTTTCGTCAAAGCAGTGTCGCATTCCGGCATTGATGCAGAATGAACCATCTGTTCGCAAGATAGCCGCCACATGGAAGCAAGTCAAGATTCGAACCGCGCCTGGGAGGTTGGAGCCTGTTCTTCCGGACAGGTATTAGCCATTTAAAAACGACAGTAGAATTTGTCCGCTCAGCCGCAAGCCCCCTCTGTTAAGGTTAGGTTCGGGTGTTCTATCCCGGGAGTGCACGGATGTCGGTCCGTCTCGGCGAAATATTGATTAAAGAAAGCCTGATTACTCAGGACCAGCTTCAAAAGGCCCTGGAGTTTCAGCGCTCGAATGGCGGCAAGCTGGGAAGCTGCCTGGCGAAGCTTGGCTACATCACCGACGACGACATCACCGGCGTATTGTCCCGCCAGTATGGAGTTCCCTCGATCAACCTGAAGTATTATGAGATCGATCCGACCGTCATCAAGCTGATCCCCCAGGACACCGCGGCCCGCTATCAGGTGATCCCCCTTTCGCGAGTAGGTTCCGTGCTGACCATCGCGATGACCGACCCGACAAACGTCTTCGCGATGGATGACATCAAGTTCATGACCGGCTTCAACGTGGAGCCGGTGGTGGCTTCGGAATCCGCGATCGCCGAGGCTATCACCCGATTCTATGGCGGGAGCACCAATCACGAAGAACTCAGCAAGATGATGAAGGACCTGGTGGATGAGGAGCAGGACCTCGAGTTGGCGGCGGAAGAACAGGAGTTGGACGCCGCGGCGCTCGAGAAGGCCGCCGAAGAAGCTCCCATCATCAAGCTGGTCAACCTGATTCTGACCGACGCGGTCAAGAGGGGCGCCAGCGACATCCACGTCGAGCCGTATGAGCTGGAAATGCGCGTGCGCTTCCGGGTTGACGGCGTGCTCCAGACGGTGATGAATCCGCCGTTTCGGCTCAAGGACGCGATCACCAGCCGCATGAAGATCATGGCCAAGTTGGACATCGCGGAAAAGCGGCTGCCGCAAGACGGCCGCATCATGATCAAGTACAAGGCGGATGGAAAGAAGAAGGAGTTGGACTTCCGCGTCTCCACGGTCCCGACGCTGTATGGCGAAAAGATCGTTCTCCGGTTGCTCGATAAAGAGAACCTGCGCCTGGACATGACCAAGCTCGGATTCGAGGCGGAGTCGTTGAAGAAATTCGAGCGGAACATCTTGAAGCCGTACGGCATGGTGCTGGTCACGGGTCCGACCGGTTCAGGCAAGACGAACACGCTCTATTCGTCGGTGGCCCGGCTCAATACGGTCGAAACCAATATCATGACCGCCGAAGACCCGGTCGAGTTCCAGTTGCAGGGCATCAATCAGGTACAGATGAAGGAGCAAATCGGGCTGAACTTCGCGGCCGCCCTGCGCGCCTTCCTCCGGCAGGACCCGAATATCATTCTCGTCGGCGAGGTGCGCGACTTCGAGACGGCGGAAATTGCGGTCAAAGCCGCCTTAACGGGCCACCTGGTCCTCTCAACGCTTCACACCAATGATGCTCCATCGACGATCAGCCGCCTCATGAACATGGGCATCGAGCCGTTCCTGGTGGCGACTTCGGTGAATCTTATCTGCGCGCAGCGCCTTGTGCGGCGGATCTGCACCAACTGCAAGGAAGCTCTGGACGTGCCCGAGCAGGCGCTGATTGACGCGGGTTTCACGCCGGACGAAGCGAAAACGACGAAGATTTACCACGGCAGAGGGTGTGGAACCTGCAACAAGGGTGGCTATAAAGGACGCACGGGCTTGTACGAAGTCATGGAGATCAATGACGAGGTCCGGGAATTGATCCTGGTTGGCGCGTCAGCGCTGGAACTGAGGAAGAAAGCCATGGAGCAGGGCATGATCACCCTGCGCCGGAGCGGTTTGATCAAGGTGGCGGCGGGACAGACAACTCTTGAAGAGGTATTGCGCGAGACGCTCCTGTAAAGGAAGGGCGGAAACGATATGCCTGGAATCACCCTGAGCGAATTGCTCAAAAAGATGATCGAGATGGGCGGGAGCGACCTGCACATTACCACCAACAGCGCGCCGAGGGTGCGCGTGCACGGGCGGCTCCGCGCGCTCGATATGCCGCCTCTGACCGCAGCGGATACGAAATCGCTGGCATACAGCGTTCTGACGGACGCACAAAAGCACCGCTTCGAAGAAAACCTCGAGCTGGACTTTTCCTTTGGATTGAAAAACCTCGCCCGCTTCCGCGGGAATATCTTCAATCAGCGCGGCGCGGTTGGTTCCGTTTTCCGGACCATTCCTTGGGAAATCAAGGGCTTTGAAGCGCTCGGTCTGCCGCAGGTGGTGAAGACTCTTTGTGACAAGCCCCGAGGGCTCGTCTTGGTGACCGGGCCAACGGGTTCCGGAAAATCAACAACTCTCGCCGCGATGCTGGACAAAATCAACAGCGAGCGCGAAGAACACATGATCACGATCGAGGATCCGATCGAGTTCTTGCACAACCACAAGAAATGTCTGGTGAACCAACGTGAGGTGCATTCGGACACCCACTCGTTCTCCAACTCGCTTCGGGCCGCGCTTCGCGAAGATCCCGACGTGGTCCTCATCGGTGAAATGCGCGATCTCGAAACGATCGAGTCGGCGCTGCGCATCGCCGAAACAGGCCACTTGACCTTTGCGACCCTGCATACGAATTCCGCCGTTTCCACCATCAACCGAATCATCGATGTTTTTCCGGCGCATCAGCAGCCGCAGATTCGCGCGCAGCTCTCGATGGTGCTCGAAGGAATTCTCTGTCAGGCGCTTCTTCCGCGCGCCGACGGACGGAGTCGCGTCATGGTGATGGAGATCATGATTCCAAACCCGGCCATCCGCAATCTCATCCGTGAGGACAAGATCCACCAGATTTACTCGGCCATGCAAACGGGTACCGGCCAGTCCGGGATGCAGACATTCAACCAGGGCTTGGCGAATATTTATTTTCAGAAACTGATCACCCTGGATATCGCGTTGTCGCGTTCGTCGAATCAGGACGAGCTGCAGGACATGATCAATCGTGGTGTTACGAGTTCCCCGTCCGGGGCAGTAAGGATTTCTGCGGGTCGGAAGTAGTTTGGTCTTGAGCCCTGAGCGATCAGGGCAGGCAGTTCGGAATTCTTTAGGAGGGGCACTCACATGCCGGTATTTACGTATCGAGGCACAAATAGGGCTGGCGGCAGCGTAAGCGGAGAGCTGGCGGCAGCGAACAAGAATGAACTTGCCAATCTGTTGCGGCGCCAGCAAATCACTCCGACAAAGATGGCGGAGAAGGGCAAGGAATTCAGTCTGCCGACCTTCGGCGCCGGAGTGAACGCCAAGGAGTTGGCGGTATTCACGCGCCAGTTCTCGGTGATGATTGACGCCGGTCTTCCCTTGGTGCAGTGCCTGGAAATCCTGGCCGGCCAGCAGGAGAACCAGACCTTTCAGAAGGTGTTGACGGGCACGCGCGCTTCCGTGGAAGGCGGCACGACTCTTTCTGGCGCCATGAAACAGTATCCAAAGGTTTTCGACGCGCTCTTCGTCAACATGGTGGAGGCAGGAGAGACGGGCGGTATTCTGGACACGATTCTGCAACGCCTGGCGAGTTACATTGAGAAGAACGTCAAACTGAAGCGCGCCGTGAAGTCGGCGCTGGTGTATCCGGTCGGGGTATTGTCGGTCGCCGTAGGCGTCATCATTCTGCTGCTGTGGAAGGTCGTGCCGGTATTTGCCACCCTATTCGTGGGCTTGGGGGTGGATTTGCCGCTTCCGACTCGAATCGTCATTCTCATGAGCAATTTCGTCGGGAGTATTTTCGGTTTGTTGATCGTCGTTTTTGCCATAGCTCTCGGTGTCGGCATCAAGGTTTGGTACGGAACCCCGCAAGGCCGGTACGCCATCGACTCGACGCTGCTGAAACTGCCGGTCCTCGGCATCCTGCTTCGCAAGATTGCTGTCGCGCGTTTCACACGGACCCTGGGAACCTTGATTTCGAGCGGTGTGCCGATTCTGGAAGGCTTGGACATCACGGCGCGCACTGCGGGAAATGCGGTCATCGAGAGAGCGCTCCAGAAAGTTCGCAAGTCCCTGGAAGAAGGCAAATCTCTCACCGATCCACTGAAAGAGACGAATGTGTTCCCCGGCATGGTGACGCAGATGATCGGCGTCGGCGAACAAACCGGCGCCATGGATGCCATGCTGCAGAAGATCGCCGACTTTTACGAAGAAGAAGTAGACGCGGCGGTGAAGGACCTCTTGACTGCCCTCGAACCGGTCATGATCGTGTTTTTGGGTACGGTCGTCGGCGGCGTCGTAATTTCCATGTACTTGCCGCTCTTCACGCTGATCGGCAAGCTGAGCACCACGCACTAGCAGGAAACTGGACCGCACCCGGAGGTTCCGGTCCTCCGGGAGGGCCGGCAGGGAACGGCTGGCGATCCGGTCCCCCTTTGGACTCCATCGCAGATTCCGAACGGCCGGCGCGGGGGGTGTCGTCAGTTGCCTAACCGTATGGAGCAGTCGAACGTAATGCGGGAATGGCTGGACTGGCTGACGCGAGTCCGGCTCCTGATGATCGCGCTCATTCTGTGCGTGACTTTCCTCTGGCCGGAGTACGCTGTCTCCTCTGCTTTGACCCGCTTCATCCTGCCGCTCATCGGATTCTGGATAACTCTGGCTATCGTGCATGCGGTGCTGGTGCGATGGATGCCGGCGGCGCGCTGGCATGGCCCGCTGCAAGTGGCTTCCGACATCCTGGTCATCACCGCGGTCGTGTATGTCACCGGATTGCACGAAAGCCACTTCCTCTCGCTGTATCTCCTTGTCATCATCGTAGCCAGTATCCTTTTTAGCAGGCGGATGGCCTTTCTGACGGCCGCGATGTGCCTGCTCCTGCTGGCGTCCGCGAGCCTTCTGGCCCACATGGGCACTATCCCCCGGACCTATACCGCTACGCCTACTTCCACAGGCCTTCGGCTCTGGTTCCTGAGCCACATTTTTGCGTTCTTTGCGGTCGCCTATCTTTCCGGACTGCTCGCGCAGTCGCTCTATCGGAAGGGGCAGGAGCTCGAAGAGAAGCGGGAAGAACTCCTTGATCTGCGTGCTTTCACGGAAGATATCATTCATTCGATGCGGGGCGGCCTGATTACTACTGATCAGGACGGACGGATTCTGCTGCTGAACAGAGCCGGTGAGGAAATTCTCGGCTCCAGCTTTCAAGAGATTCGGGGAAAGAGCCTGCTCGAGTGGTGCCGGGATTTCTGGTTGCCCGGGCAGTTGGACGGAGATGGAAAAATGCCGCCGCGCCGGGAAATTGATTTCCGGACGGCGAATGGCGAGCGGCGCTATTTAGGAATTTCCGTCTCGCCGTTTCGCTCCCGCGGTCCGCTCCAGAGCGGGTATGTTTTCAACTTCCAGGACCTCACGGAATTGCGGCGCCTCGAACAGGAAGTAGCGACCAAGGATCGGATGGCGGCCCTGGGGCGGCTGTCCGCCGCAATCGCGCACGAGATCCGTCAGCCGCTGACGGCCATGGCCGGCGCCGTGAAGGAACTGGCGAGGCTAGTGCCGCTGGAGGAAGACGAGAAACACCTGGTGGACATCGTAAGCCGCGAATCGGAGCGGCTGAATCACATCATCACCGATTTCCTCAACTACTCACGCGAAAAGACGTATGAATTCGAAGAAGCGGACGTCAGCGCCCTGCTGCAAGAAACGCTTACCCTGATTGAAAAGAAACCCGAGCTTCAGGCGAAATATAGAATCATTCGCGCGTTCAACGGTCAGCCGATTAAAGCGCGGGTTGACGTAAACCGAATCAAGCAGGTTTTTTGGAACTTGTGTGACAACGCGCTGCGCGCCATGCCGGGCGGTGGAACATTGACGGTGCGTCTCGAACCGCTGGCCTTCTGGCTGCGCATCGCCTTTCGCGATACGGGCGTCGGGCTGGACGCAAAGCGCCGGGAAAAGATCTTCGAGCCGTTGCAGTCCGGGTTCGAGGGAGGAACGGGTCTTGGTCTCTCTATTGTGTATCAGATCGTGCAGGCACACAGCGGGAAGCTCAGCGTCATATCGGAAAAGGATCATGGCGCCGAATTTATTGTCGAATTGCCGAGGGTTGCTTAGGTAGGGCTGGTGCGAGGTCCGAACTCGGGGAACGGAATAGCGTATGGCACTCATTCTCGTGGTGGATGACGAGCGCTCGATCTGCGAGCTGCTCGAAATCACGTTTCGCAAGGAAGGCCACAAGGTTGAAGTCGCGTCGACCGTGGAAGCGGCACGGCGCAAGCTGGAGTCCCAGATCTTCGATATCGTGATCTCGGATATCCGGATGCCCGGTGCCAGCGGTGTCGACCTTCTCCAATTCACGAAAGAATTCTCTCCGGATTGCTTTTT
>JBGQHF010000015.1:0-47232 GCA_041497835.1 Terriglobia bacterium | reverse complement strand
TTCGGCTGTTAACCGAAGGGTTGCTAGTTCGAATCTAGCCCGGGGAGCCAAAACTTTCTTTTCCAATGAGTTAAGATTTTTTCAGGCGCGAATTTTGGCCGCTTAACATTCGGTAGTAAGCCGAAGGGTGGTTTTTGCTGGCCAATTTGGGGGGCCGGTTCTTCCGAACTCAACTTAATGAGATACGTACCGGCTGGCATTAGAGCCGCGAGTCTCTTGCTCTCCATGCACAAGTGATTCGGCGGGCGAGGCGACTCCTGCGCTCTCCGACAGAGTGGCAGAATGGGTAACAGCTCATTTCCAACGCCGTACCTCGTACGTAAGCCGCAATCAAGGGCCGAACCTCACCCTGAAGTACTTTAGCAAGGCGGGATTTGTGTCCAGCGGAGCCTGCCTCACCGTGGCGATGCAGAGGAAATCATTTGGCGAGACGATCCAGAAGACAAGCGGGTCGTCCGGGAGGACCAACGAAGTTCCCCGGCCATTCGAGTCCACCGTATAGGTTCCGCCGCTGGAGAACTTGGTACGCAACCGCCCCGGGTCGCTCAAGTCTACGGTGGAGGTTCCGCTGCTGATGCCGTCCGACACGGACAAGCCATTGATGTCCTGGTAGATGGAGACCGGCGGCGGCTCTGTGTTCTCGCCGAACGTGCCCGAAAGGCTGGCCGCGCTGAATGGTCCTGCGGCCTGGGGCTGGATTTCCCCGAAAGTGACCTCGCTTCCGGCGGCCTCCAGGATGAAACCTCGGTTGGTGTCCTCCAGGTAAAGCACCTGCGGACTGATGATCGTGGGATTTGGAATCGTGGTGCGGCCATTGGAGGAGACGATGTAGGTCCCGGTGAACGCGGTGTTCAGGATGTATGTCCCGCCATCGTTCTCGTCCAGGATGCCGGTCAGGCTCCCCGAACCGTCGAGTGTAGCTTGACCAACGGCGATACTTCCGGTTCCCCCTACAACTCCCTCCAGGGCGAAGATGATGTTGCCTCTGAGTGAGGCATTCGTGAACCCGCCGCTGGGAATGATCTGACGATGGACCTGACCGCTGAGGAGAGGAAGCGAGCTGCTGCGGGCGTCCGTGCCGGCCACGAAGAGTTTGTTCGTCGCGAGGATGTAATACGCGAAGTTCAGGGTGATCGCGCCGGGCCCAGGCGCCGGAATGGTGACGTTGAGCGTCATCGTCCCGCGACCCGTCGTCGAATCCGGCGCCGCAATCGAGCCGCTCCAGGCCACGTTCGGAGAGCTTGTGCCGGGGATGCTGAAGTCCATCACCGCGCCACTCACGGCTCCTGTCGAACTGGAGTTGAACCGTCCCACGATACCCGTGCGGCCGGCCCCAGCGAGGTCGCCGAACAGGCCCATGACGAAATCACCGTTGGTCTGGGCGAGCGAGAAGGCGGTAGGAACTTGTTTCTGCATGGAGCCCGAACCGCGTGTGCCCGTGCCGGTTATGTCGTCGAACTCGATGAAGGGTGCATTGCTGCCGGTGGAATCAATCACGAAATGGAAGGTCGCGCTTCCCTCTGAACTGGTCAGCGTCATCTGGCCCTTGTTGTTGGTGCCGATGATGTAGGTTCCGGTGAAACTCAAAGGGGTGGCGCCGGTGGTGAAGGTCGTGCGGTTGATGTCTTCGACGCCCCCGGTGATATTGCCCGCGCCGTCGGCATTGAAACTCCCGGCCATGGCCATCTGGCCGTCGGAATCAAACCCATGGAACAGGAACGCGTACCTTCCAGTCATCAACGCGTTGTTGGTGGGAATGATGGTGATGGTGGCGGAACCAGAACTCCCCGGGTACGTCACCGACGTCGCTCTGACCGTTATCGTGGCAGGGGACGGAATGGACGGGGGCGCAGTGTAAAAGGTATTGCCGAGCCTCGCTGTCTGTGTCGTTGAGAGCGTGCCGCAGGTTGCGCCGCTGCAGCCTGCCCCCGTGAGCGTCCACGTGACTCCCTGGTTCAACGGGTCGTTGGTCACGCCGGCGAAAAACAGTTGCGTGGCATTGACCGGAACATCGATGACGGGCGGCCTGGCGTCCACAACGATTGGGGGCGGCGTAATCGTGATTGTAGCCGAGGCCAGTTGGGTTGGGCCGCCCACCGCAGTCGCGGTAATACTCACCGTCGCTGGATTTGGCACCGCCGTAGGCACCGCATAAGTCACCGGATTGCCCGTGGTGCTGCTCAGGGTGCCGCATGCCACCCCGGTGCAGCCCGCGCCCGAGAGGCTCCAAGTAACGGCCTGGTTGGCCGCAGCCGGACTCACCGTCGCAGTGAATTGTTGCGCACCCGTGATCTGGAGCGTGGCGGCGGTTGGCGAAACAGACACCCCGGTCGGAGCCGGGATGAGCGTAATCGTCGCCGAGGCGGACTTGCTGCTATCGGCCGCAGAGGTCGCCGTGAGCGTTAGCGTTGCGGGAGTGGGAACATTTGCCGGCGCCGTATAAGTTGTGGCGGCGCCGCTCAATGTGCTCGCCGGCGAGACCGTGCCGCAGGCCGCACCGTTGCAACCGGATCCCGTCACGCTCCACGTGACCCCCATGTTTTGCGAGTCATTTTGCAGGTTGGCAGTGAACTGCTTCGCCGTGCCTACTTGAATAGAGGCGGAAGCCGCGGAAAGCGTGACCGAAATCGCCGGCGGTGGCACGCTCGTATCGGAGCCACAGCCGGAGAGAATCGCCACGCTGAGATGTACAGAGGCCAGCAAAGCAATCCAAGAAATCTTATTTAATCCTCGCATGGCGAAAATCCATTCTCGGTCTGCGGCTCCAAGAGCCAGCAACACCGTTCCGGGTTACGTGAAAGGAAAGGTGGCGGCCAGCCGGACCAAGACCTCCATCAACTCGGGCTCAATTCGAATGGTCCCGCCGTTTTGGGGGACAGTATTCAGACTGGGTTTTACCGGCTCGGACCCAATTTGGAAGGCGTTTACCACAACTTCCTCTCTCGAGGGAACCAGGGGGGGGATTATATACCCATCTGGTACCAGAGCCGCGTCAGTTCCGCCTTGACGAAACTTCAGCCAAACCTCGGCGTTCCCTCAGGACTGCTACCCGCCTCCCCCTCTACGGTGACCGAACCGATGCTTCGGATTCGTTCCTACTTGATAAGTTTTTGGCGGCGCGAAATCGACCCCGCGGCTGTTTGCAGCGCAGCCGAGTGCAATCACAAGAACCGAAGCAACACTGAGAGACCGGGGAATTCCATGCATGACGGATCTGCTTTTCACTTGGACAACTCGCACGACATCAGCACCGCCCCGGGGGAAATCCGCCGGAGCGGTGTGTTGCGATGGCTCAGTCTTGTTCTTCCGAACGCAACTTCTTGGCATTCACGGTGATCACTGTCGGGATACTTGCGCCATTGGGCAAAACGAGCGACGCAAACATCGCGCGAAGCTCCGTCGCGTTATCGACAAACACGCTAGCCAAGACCGCCGTGCGAAGCAGGTTTCCCGCCCCGTCGTAGACGTCGACCTTATACGTCGCGGTACAGTCGTGATTGACCGTGCCGGTTCCCTTAATTGTTTCCTCCGCAACGCTGCCGCCCACGTTTCTGGTCTGCGTCCCGGAGATATTTCCCTCTGCGTCCAAGGTGAATCTGCCCACCGAAGCCGTTGGAATTGCGCCTGTGGAAAGGATGATCGTTCCTGTGTAGGTGTATCCCCACTTTCCTGCTACACCCTCCTGTGAGCACGACCGCGCATTCGCGGCCGCCGGCGTGCCTATCAGCGCAGCCAAGAAAATGATCCCGAAGAAAGTTTGTTCCATGTTTAGTTTCATTACTGTCCTCCTGACGTCCCCCTGCGTTGCAAAGCAGAGGCGCGATTTCTGGGCGACACGTTCGCGCAAAAGCAAACGGAGCACAATGCCCTGCGGCTCCCCTTGCAGTCATTCGTCTCTCCCCTGATAACTACCCCTCAGGTCAATCAGTTAGAGCGGATGGTCCCCGCCCGGAAGGGCAATTGAGAGGTAATCTCTGCAGTGGTAAACTCCGCCAGCCTGTCTTTGGGGCCTCGGCGAGGCCAGGATGGAAAAGAACCCTTCCCTTTCACAGCCCGTTCGCTTCGGCTTATTTGAGGTAGATCTCCGCGCCGGCGAATTACGCAAGCAAGGCGTCAAGATCAAGCTTCAGGAACAGCCCTTGCAGATTCTCGCGATGCTCCTTGAGCATCCCGGGCAAGTGGTCACGCGCGAGGAGCTTCGCAATAAACTTTGGCCGGCGGACACGTTTGTTGATTTTGATCACGGCCTCAATAAATCCATCAACAAGCTTCGTGAAGCCGTCGGCGATTCCGCCGAAAACCCCCGTTTCATCGAAACCCTCAAGCGCCGTGGCTATCGTTTCCTCGCACCTCTCGACGGCATGCGCGAGGACCTCCCCACCCGTGGTGGCCCGATCGACTCTATTGCAGTATTCCCGCTGGAGAGCGACAGCACCGATCCCGATACGGAGTACCTTGCCGTCGGGATCCCGGGGAGCATTATTCACAGTCTTTCTCGGATACCCAGGCTGCGTGTAATTTCGTGGAGGAGTGCCTCCAGTGGCGAAAATCAGCAAAGTGATCCGTTGGCAATCGGCCGCAAACTCGGTGTGAAAGCGGTGCTGGTCGGGAGGGTCTGGCAGCGCACAAACAAATTGCGGCTGCATGTTGATTTGCTGGATACAACAAACGGGGAAGAGCTTTGGGGAGACCAGTACGACCGAGACCTTACCGAATTGTTTTCGGTGCAGGACGAGATTTCTCACGAAGTCTCGCAGAGGCTTCGACTAAAGATGACGGGAGAAGCCGAGAGCCGGCTCACAAAGCGGTACACGGAGAATATCGAAGCTTATCAACTTTACGTGCGAGCGCGGCGTCTGTGCGAGACAAGAAGCACGGAAGGGTTCAAGCGAGGGATAGAGTACCTCAATCGGGCAATCCAGATGGATCCTGGTTATGCTCTGGCTTATGCTGAACTCGCGCAATGCATATCAGTGCCTTGCTACTACGGTGCAGTTGACCCTCATATTGCCTATCCGAAAGCCAGGGCGGCCGCGCTCGGGGCATTAGAACTCGATGCCAATCTAGCCGAAGGCCATGAGGTTCTGGCCACTGTCCTCCAGAACTATGACTGGGATTGGGCGGGCGCGGAGAGAGAATACAAGCGCGCCCTTGAGCTCAATCCAAACTATGCCATTGCCCACTACCATTACTCGTACCACCTCTCTCTGCTGGGGCGATTTGAAGAAGGGATTCGTGAAGCGACGGAAGCCCTGAGCCGCGATCCCATGTCCGGCATCATGAACTCAGGTCTGGCTTTCGTCCTGTTACACGCGCGAAAGCTCAATTGGTGTATCGAGCAGTCCCTAACCGCGATCGAGGTTGATCCTCAGATGACGCTGTCTTATTTGACCCTGGGCACGGCCTATGAACTGAAGGGAATGTACGCGGAAGCTATCGCGGCCTATGAGAAAGGCATGGCTTTGGGCGGCGCCGTCGCGATTCAAAAAGCATTCATGGGTCATGTTTATGGCACTTCCGGCGATCACGCAAGAGCCTGGAAGATCCTCCACCAGTTGCAGGAGCTTTCGAAGACCAGCTACGTTCCCTCATTCAATTTTTACATCGTTTATGACGGTCTTGGAGAGAAGGAGCCTGCGATCGAGTCTCTTCAGAAGGCCTGTGAAAATCGCGATACCCATCTCATTTTCATCAAGGTATGGCCCCAATTCGACAAGTTTAGAGACGATCCCCGGTTTCAGGAAGTCGAGAGGCGGGTTGGCTTGCAGAAGTGAATTTGCGTGGGACGCGAAAATGAAACGTTCTGAATGCGATGCGCGGGAGCGCACGTATTTGGGTGCAGGATTGGGTGCAACTAGAGAAGGAAAAATGACTCCCAATTTCTTGTAAGCGACACCAGATAGGGCACTTAGATTTTTGACTGCCTCGGCTGTTAACCGAAGGGTTGCTAGTTCGAATCTAGCCCGGGGAGCCAACCTTCGCGCACCCATCCGGCCATCCCGGATTAGTCGTGCCGCTTGGTTTTCAGACTCCCCGTTCTTGATGAAGAGTCTATTTTGGTATGTGATCGAGATCTCTCTCCGATCACCAGTGAAAATCTGCCGCTAGATGTGACCGGCCAATTCGCGCGGCCCGACATCTTTGACGTGAACCCCAAGAAGGCCGTGGCCCAGTGCTACCCTGGGAGAGGGGGGACGTGCTTCGGAAGAAACTCGGCAGTGCTCACGGCCCGTGTACGTCACGGAAGGGGGGTTCCCCTAGCCCAGCGCTGCGCGCCAGGCACGGAGGACTTCCCCAACGGTCCACGCCTGCGCGATACAGCCCCGCGGTGTAAACGGGGCATCACCATCGAAAATCTCACTTAATGTTCCGAGGCCATGCGAAGAGATCTGCTTTCCCAATGGCTCAAGGAAGCTCATAGCTGCCTCGCGGTCACCGTACACCCGCAAGTGCGCGAGGACAAAGGGACCCAGAAGCCAACCCCACACCGTCCCCTGGTGATACGCACCATCGCGCTGCCACGGACTCCCGCCATAGTGGCCCTGATAGCCCGACTCACCTTGCGCGAGGCTGCGGAGCCCGTGCGAGGCCAGCAGCCGGCGCGCGCAGACGTCTACAACTGCCTTTTGCTGCGCGGGGGAGAGAGGGCTCTGTGGTAACGAAACGGCAAAAATCTGATTGGGTCGCAGGGATGCATCATTCCCGATGCCCGGGACGTCGATCACGTCATAGCAATAGCCCGAGGCTCCGATCCAGAATTTGCCAAAACTCTGTTTGACCATCGCTGCCATGGACGCGAATGTTTCCGCCGGCTTCCCTGCCGCTGGTGCAAGGGCTGCCATCGTCTCCAGGGCGTTGTACCAGAGTGCGTTTACTTCTACGGGCTTACCAATCCTCGGCGTCACTACCCAATTGCCCTGCTTGGCGTCCATCCAGGTCAGTTGCAAACCGGGCTTCCCTGCATAGAGGAGGCCGTCTGCCTCGTCCACATGAATCTGGTAACGGGTGCCCTTGCGATGGGAATTGATTATTTGCGCCAGCACGGGGAAGAGTTTCGTTAACGTCGTCGTATCCTGCGTCGAGGCGAAATACTGCCTGACCGCCTCGAAAAACCAGAGGGCGGCATCCACGGTGTTGTACTCCGGCTGTCCCCCCGCGTCCGGAAAATTGTTTGGCAGCATCCCGCCTTCCACATACCGCGCAAACGCGAGTAAGATTCTCCGCGCGATGTCTGCCCGGCCTGTCGTCAGCGTAAGTCCCGGCAGGGCAATCATTGTGTCGCGCCCCCAGTCGGCAAACCAGTGATAGCCCGCGATCAGCGATCGCCCATCGGGCTCCTCCGGCAAGGCCCGCTTCACCACAAACTGATCTGCCGCCAGGACGAGCTGGCGCACCCACATCGGCGCGCGCGACGCAGCCTGAGCATCGTGTCCGACCCAATCCGCAAACAGTTCTTTCTCGTGTGCCGCGCGCTCCGCCCGCGCGCGTTCCCCGTCAAGATTGGTATTTGTTTCCGTCGTCAGGACAAACATGACACTTTGCCCGGCGTTCACTCGCGTTCGGAAAAGCGCCGCAAAGAGGTGGTCCTCGTGATCGTCCAGCCCACGCTCCCTCTCCTGCGGCAAAAAACAATCCCGATGCCAATCGTGCCGCGGCTCGCATTCTGCTTCCGCGCAAAGGAGAAAAAACGGCGTCGCCCCCTCAAACGCGGTCACCTTCACGCCGCCGGGCACAGCCTCGATCTTCATCTTCCAATCGCCTGCGTGCGTGCTCGAATGGAAATCGCGGTAGTTGATCAGCGCCTTGAGTTCCAAATCGACAAATCCGCTTCCTCGTGTCAGCGTGTACTGCACGTAGGTCGTATTTTCGCCATGCCGCATCCAGATTCGCTTTTCGAGAAGCGCACCCGCAAGAGCAAAAGACCAAGCCGGGGTCGTACTCTCGAGACGGAAACTTTCGATGTTCAGGTAGCCCTTGGGCTCGACGACTCCACTTGCCCAGCGGTTCGTGGCCAGAGCGTAGTCGGCGCCGTCATACCGAGCCGTCTCGTCCAGTTTCGCCACAAGCTGGGTCCGGCCCACTGGCGGGTTGAGAGCTGCAAGCAAGAGGCCGTGATACCGTCGCGTCAAATTCCCGCCCACTGTCCCTGATGCAAAGCCTCCGATACCATTGGTCACGAGCCACTCGCGCTGTTCAGCAAGTTCGAGCACCCCGCAGATTTCACGTCCACACTCGACCGCGGCCTTCTTCGCCAAGGGCGTTGTCTCGGAATCTTGGATTGTGCTCATTTTCTTCGACGCCATTACCATTGTCTTGGTCATGCCGCGTTCGGAGCTATTCATCCGAAGTGTTGTGTTCCTCACTTTGTAAGCCCTGTCCCGGTGATGTTGATACTCATACGATACAGGCCCGTCTGTGCTGCAAGATAGAGCGTCTTTCGGGAAGATGAGTAAGTGGTCTTCGCCACCCCAGGCGACCTTGTGAGGATGCTCAGGCCCAACCATCGCGCCGAGGTGTTTTCCTTCGGGCGAGATCATCCATGGTCCTCCCAGAACCGAGAGGTACAAATTGCCCCACTGGTCGACCTTTGTGCCGACCTAGGCGTTTTCGCCGGGTTCGTTGCGTCGAAGAAAAGCTGGCCATTGGTCAACGCACCATCGGGATGAACTTCGTAGCGCAAGAAGACCTTGAGAGCGCGATGGAATGCCGGAGGATGTGACAGGTGTCACGGCGTTACGTGATGGCCATCACGGCTCAGGGACATTGAATGCGGGTAGAAAAATGTTCCGGCGATGTTGGACGCCCTGGACCGGGAGAGCATGCATGACGATCCGGTTTCGGTTTGTGCCGCGCGCAGAGGGAGGTATACTCCGAAGCGAAACATTCATGCGCGCCCCTTACGGTCTGGAGATCATCGAGAACTGTCTAGCTTGTCCTCACCGCGAGGATCGGCTGTTCTGTAACCTCCCCCCTGCTGCGGTCCAAGCATTGACGGCAATTATCTCTTCGGCTTCCTATCCGAAAGGCGCAACCCTATTCGTGGAAGGGCAGTCGGCTCGCGGCGTCTTCATCCTTTGCGCCGGAAGGGTCAAGCTTTCGACGTCCTCGGCCGACGGGAAGACTCTGATTCTAAGAATCGCGGAGCCAGGAGAGGTCCTCGGATTATCGGCGACTATGACCGGAAGGACTTATGAAGTTTCCGCGGACGTGATCGAGCCAACCCAGGCAAATTTCATCTCTCAAGCGGACTTCCTAAGCTTCCTCCGCGCGCATGGCGAAGCGGCGGTTCGCGTAGCCCAGCAATTGGGCGAGACCTATAATTCCGCCATTAGCGAAATGCGGACGATTGGGCTTTCTCATTCCGCCACGGAAAAGCTGGCACGCTTTCTTCTGGATTGGTGCGCGGACCAGCCGGCGGATAAGGGTCCGATCAAGCTTAGAATGACCATGACGCACGAAGAGATTGCCCAGATGATCGGCGCGTCACGCGAGACGGTGACGCGGCTTTTTGCTGACTTCAAGAAAAAGCAGCTGTTGCAAGTCAAAGGATCGGCACTCATAATCCGGAGCAAAGCCGGGTTGGAGAACCTCATAAGTTCCTAGCCCCGCCGATGGCCCCCTTCCCGAACGATTCCTCCTTGGAACGCTGCCTGTGACGTTGATACAATTCTCTGTGACAGCCATCACCGCATGAGGGCAATCCATCGGAAGAGAATACTGGTCCAACGGGCCTAGTACGCACGATACCGGAAACAGCTTGCTATAGAAACGTTGAGACTTGGAGGGTTAATCATGAAGAGCCGCGTCGCAGATACAAGTATTCTGGCCATTCTGACTGCAATGATCATCATAGTTTGGGTCACGCTTGCATCCGCACCAAAGAGTTCCGCGATTCCGGCGTTTGCGCGGAAATACCAGACATCGTGCACGACCTGCCATAGCAATTTTCCCGAGTTGAACGACTTCGGAGAAGCATTCAAGAAGAACGGCTTCAAGTTTCCGAAGGACGACGAAACTTTTGTGAAAGAGCCTCCCGTGATGCTTGGCGCCAAAGCACAGAAAGAAGCCTTTCCCAGCGCCATCTATCCGGGCGAGATCCCCGGAAACGTTCCAATCGGCTTCCGCTATTCGGGCTTTTTCAATATGAACAGCAAACAGCCCGCTTCGCTGGGCTTCGTGCCGCGAACGGATCTCTTTACGCCGGACACATTCGCGATTATCGCCGCTGGGAGTTTTGGTCCCAACATCTCTTTCTGGATTGACGACGATGTCTCTGCCGGCGGATCGGGGGCTGACGGCGGATTGGGCGACGGGTACCTCAAGTTCAATGACTTGGGCCACTATTTCAAATTGCCGAGGAATGCGCTGAACGTCCGATTCGGCCAGTTTGAGTTGGATCTGCCCTTCAGTCAGGCAAGATCGATCTATGCATCCGAATACGATATTTACAATCAGCCGAGCATTGCGGGGAGCCTGGGCACGACCAATAACCCGTTCACGCTGGGGGCTTCGCAGCGCGGCATAGAGTTCGGTGGCTATCCGCACGACGGGAATTTCGCCTGGTCCATTTCCGTCGTCAACGGGAACAACGATGCCCCAGCAGCGCGGAACTCGAAGGACGTCTATGCCCGTGTCTCGCAGCGGTTCAATCTGGAGCGCGATCCCGCGGTTCGGAAGGAAGTGCAGGCAGCAGGCCCAACGGGGCCGCGAGACCATACTTCGATCCGTTTCGGCGCGTTCTACTACTATGGCCGGAATGCTCAGAATATCGGTGGCACACAATTTTCCTTTCTGGGGACGATTCGCGAGCCGTTCTACCGCGCCGGAGGCGATATCCGCTTCAAGTATCGTCACCTGGAACTGTTCGGACTGGGGATGTACGGACACGACAGGAATCATTTCGTGGATGAAGAAGCCGAAACGATCACCGGGGCGCCCGCGGTAACGTTTACAGGCGGTTTCCTCGGGGCGAACTACTGGCTCTATCCGTGGATGATCGCGACGATGAAGTACGACTTCGTAAATTCACCGGCGGACTTCCAGAATGGAGTGTCACGGAACGACACTCGAAACCGCTTCAGCCCTGGTCTCCAGATGCTGGTTCGCAGCAATATCAAACTGGTGTTTGAATATCAGCGCCGTTGGGAGCAACCGACGCCCACTCCAAGCCTCTTCTTCCGGGCAAACAGCTTTGTCTCCGGAATTGACTATTCCTTCTAAGTTCTCCAAAATCCCCCGGCCAGGGTGTTTTCCCTCGGGCCGGGGGAAGTTCACTCCGACGAAAGGGACTAAACCATGAAATCGATGAAGAGACTCACTATTCTTATCGCAGCAGCCCTGGCAATAATAGGCCTCGCAAGCCCGGTGCGCGCCGAAGAGATCAAAGGCAAGGTGAGTGTGCAGGGTCTGAAGTCGGCGGCCAATATCGTTGTTTATGTGGATGAGATTGCGGGCAAGACGTTTACTCCGCCGGCGCAACACGTCGTGATCGATCAGAAGAAAATGGCGTTTACCCCTCCTGTGGCTGCGGTCCTAAAGGGCACCACGGTCGATTTCCTGAACAGCGACCCGGTGGGGCACAACGTGTACTGGCCGTCCATCAGCGGGAACAAAAAACTGGCACACAACCTGGGAACCTGGCCGAAGGGCGAAAAAAAACCGTTCCAATTCAATGATCTCGGCGCGGCACCTTTGTTGTGCAACGTTCACCCGGAGATGTCCGGCTACGTCGTCGTCGTGCCCACACCCTATTTCGCGGTATCCGAAAAAGACGGCACTTTCGAAATCAAGGATGTGCCGGCCGGACAATATACGCTCAAGACCTGGAGCGAGGACGGAAAAGTTACGACCCAGAGTGTCACCGTCGGCGCAACGGCCACGAAGGTCGATTTGCTCGTAAAGAAGTAAAGAAAAAAACGTTCCACGGAGAAAGGCCATCGCAGCTCGCTCCAAACTCGTGGATTTGGACTGGCTGGAGTCGAATTTCCCTTGCATGCAGGCCTGTCCGGTCCATACACAGGCCGGGCGGTACGTTGCCCTCATCGCGGAAGGACGCTACGAGGAGGCATACCGCTATGCCAGGTCGCCGAATCCGTTCGCGTCGGTATGCGGCCGCGTTTGCGGCCATCCGTGCGAGCCGGCGTGCCGGCGCGGCCAATTCGACGCGCCCATCTCGATCCGGGCTCTCAAGCGGTTTCTAACCGAACGCTACGGTCCGGAATCGCGAAATCCAATTGATGTATTCCCCGAGAAACCCAAAGTCCTGCATCCGGAGAAGGTGGCGATCATCGGCTCCGGCCCGGCGGGCATGTCTGCGGCACATGACCTGGCGCTGCTGGGCTATTCCGTGACCATCTTCGAGGGGGCGGCGGTGCCGGGAGGTATGATGCACCTGGGCATTCCCGAATATCGGCTGCCTCGCGACGTCCTCCAGGCACAGATTCGCGAAATTCTCGACCTAGGACCCGAGCTTCGATTGAACACGCGTCTGGGCCGGGACTTTTCGCTCGCCGACCTCCGGCAGCAGGGCTACAAGGCGGTGCTGCTTGCGTTCGGGCTGCACAAAAGCCGCGATTTGAACCTCCCCGGGCACGAGCTAGACGGAGTGGTAAAGGGCATCGATTTTCTCCTAAACGTCAATCTCGGGTACCGCTTTTCCATCGGAAAGCAGGTGGTCGTCATCGGGGGCGGCAACGTAGCGATCGACGTGGCGCGAACCGCGATGCGCGAGCAGCAGAAACTCGCTGTCGGGGCGCCGGACGATGCGGCTCTCCCTGATCGTCTTACTCCGAGTGAGTCGGACGTTGCGATGAAAGAGATGATGGACGTGACGCGAGCGGCTCTCCGGATGGGCGCCCGCGAAGTTCATCTGGTGTGTCTAGAATCGCGTGAAGAGATGCCCGCGTCCGAGGAAGAAATTGCGGAAGGTTTGGAAGAGGGAATCAAGGTCCGTCCTTCGCTTGGTCCGAAGCAGTTCATCGGGAAGAACGGGAAATTGACAGGCCTGGAAGTGATTCGCTGCACGTCCGTGTTCGATGAGCAACGACGATTCAGTCCGACCTTCGCGGCGGGAACGGAGACAGTCATCCCGTGCGACACCGTGATTCTCGCGATCGGCCAGGCTTCCGATCTCTCGTTCCTCTCGCCTTCGGACGGGATCGAAGCCACGCGGCAGGGAACCGTGAGAATTGACACGGAAACGCTGATGACCACGGCACCCAGCATCTTCGCGGCTGGCGACATCGCCTTCGGGCCGCGGCTGATTATCAGCGCAGTGGCGGATGGAAAGAAAGCTGCAGAGCAGATCGACAAGTATCTCCGCGGACCGGGGTGGAAGCCGAAACCCAAGTATGTGCGCGTGACGATCCTCGATCATCATCAGATGGCAGAGCAATATGACGAGTATTCCCGCCTTGCCGTGCCTGTGATTCCCATCGAACGACGGACTGGCGTGGCCGAAGTCGAAACGGGCTTTACAGAGGAGCAGGCGCGCATGGAAGCATCGCGATGCCTGCGTTGCTGGATCAACACGATTTTCGAAGGAACCGAGGTCGACGGAACCGAGTGCATCCTCTGCGGCGGGTGTGTGGATGTGTGCCCCGAGAATTGCCTGCGACTGGTGCCGCTGAGCCAGTTCGAGTTTTCTGACGAAACGAAGGAGCGGCTGGCGGCGGATTCAGGATTTCATGCGCTTGATCTCCAGCACCTCGCACCGGAGGAATTGTCGGCGGCCGACGGCTCCGTGATGGTCAAGGACGAGACCATCTGCATCCGCTGCGGCCTTTGCGCAGAGCGCTGCCCGGTTCGCACGATTACGATGGAAGCCTACGAGGTGTTGGACCACGATCCGGATCTGATCCCCATTGAGGAGATCCTTCTTCGCCAATGAGTGACGTAAAAAACCATCCCTCTGCCGGAGAAGCCCGGAAGAAGCAGCCAGGCAGCGGTGTCACGCGGCGCGATTTCCTGAATGAAATCACCATCGGCGCCCTGGGCGTAGCGGGTTTGGGATCGGTGGCTGTCACGTATCAGTTCTTTTCACCGGATGTCCTGTTCGAACCGTCAACTACGTTTCGCGCCGGGAGCCCGGACCTTTATCCGGTGCATTCCGTCACGTTTCTTCAGGATCAGCAGGTATACATTGTGCGGATGCCGGAAGGGTTTTATGTTGTCTCGGCAGTGTGCACGCACTTGGGTTGCATCACCCAGTGGAAGCCCGAGGCAGATCAAATCGCCTGCCCTTGCCATGGAAGCAAGTTCAAAGTGGACGGCGCAAAGATTGAAGGACCCGCGCCGCGCCCGCTGCCGCATTTTTCGGTTTCACTCGCGCCCGATGGGGAATTGCTCGTTGACAAGCTACAAACGGTGAAGCCTGACCGGGTCTTGAAAGTCTGAGGGAGACGATGGCGACGACGTTTCATGCGGCGCTGGAGCAGCTTCGCGCGACGCGCGTGTGGAAATCGATCTTCCGCCGCGGTCCGGCGCTCACGAACCGCACGCGCAGCCTGGCCGTATTTGGCAACCTCTTCCTGCACTGGCTGCCGGTGAAGGTCCGGGAGAAGTCGCTCCGCGTGCGCGCCTCGTACTACCTCGGTTCGATCACATTCCTTCTGTTTATCGTGCTCGTCGTCACGGGCGTTCTGCTGATGTTCTACTACCATCCGGCCGCGCCGAACGCGTACCGGGACATGAAAGACCTGCGATTCGTCGTTTCCAACGGGGTCTTTCTGCGCAATCTGCACCGGCTGGGCGCGCATCTGATGGTGCTGGCCGTGTTCTGGCACATGTTCCACGTGTTCTACCGGGGCGGATACAAACCTCCCCATGAGTTCAACTGGGTGGTCGGCGTGATCCTGCTTCTGCTCACGTTATTCCTGAGCTACACGGGGTACCTCCTGCCGTGGGATCAACTCGCGTTTTGGGCCATCACGGTGGGCAGCAACATCATCTCTGCGATGCCGGTCGTGGGGCCAAAGATTCGTTTTCTCGTGTTGGGTGGAAACCTCGTGGGAGAAAATGCGCTTCTGCGGTTTTACGTTTTGCACGTCGTGGTGCTTCCGCTGATCGCAATTTTGTTTATCGGGATTCATTTCTGGCGAGTGCAAAAGGACGGCGGCCTGACAGTGCGGACCGAGTCGAGTGTGGCCCCAGAGAAGTCTACAGATGGCGGAAAAGAATAAGACCGAAACCGGTTTCGGTTCCGACGCGCGCAAGGATCCGCAGCGCATCGTCTTCCTGACGAAGAAGACGTCCGCGAAGGTCGTGGGCGACCCCGGCCCGAGACTGATGACTTATCCCCACCTGCTGGTCCGGGAAGCCATCGTGTTTCAGGCGCTCGTGATCGCGCTGGTCGTGGCGGCTCTTTTCTGGGACGCGCCGCTCGAGCAACTGGCCAACCCGCTGCTGACGCCGAATCCGGCCAAGGCGCCCTGGTATTTCCTCGGTTTGCAGGAGTTGTTGCATTATTTCCCGCCCTTCGTTGCGGGAGTCCTCATCCCGACTCTGGTGGTGATTGCGCTCATTGTGATCCCCTACTTCAACGTAAACGTCGAAGGCGAAGCAATCTGGGCGCGCCGTCCGGCGCAGCACTTTCGGCTTTTCCTGGTTATCGCGGCTGGACTGCTTGTAATTCTCGGTCTGTTCCAGGCGTGGACGGTTATTGTCCCCACAGCGGTAATTGTCGCCTTGCTCTTTCTTTCCTATTTGGCGACGCCGGGAAAGCGGGCGTGGATGGATTCTTTGCGAACGAAGCCTCTTTCCTGGTGGGTGATGACCTGGTTCATCGGCGTGGCAGTTGTCCTCACGCTCGTGGGCACATTCTTCCGCGGCCCGGGGTGGTCCTGGGTTTGGCCGTGGAGACCATATGGCTCCTGAGGAAATGGGAAGAATGTCGTACCGCCTGCGGCTCACCTTTGCGGTGATGAGCCTGATTTTTGTGGCTGTGCTTGCGGTTTCCCCGGTCAAAGATCTGCGCCTTGAATGGAAGCAGTACAAACGGGGATACCTCCAGTTTGCGCGGACGCGGCCCGATACCAAGCGGCTGACAGCGGACTATCGCCCGGATCTGGACCAAATCTGGATTCCCGAGCTGAACGTGGTGGACCGCTGCACCACTTGTCATCAGGGGATCACCCAGCCGACGCTTGCAGACGCGAGCGTTGGGCAACCTTACCGAGCGCATCCTTCGATTCCTCATCGCGTGCGGGAGTGGGGTTGCATGATCTGCCATCGCGGACAAGGCGCGGCCACTGAAGTTGCTGAAGCACATGAGACGACCCTCGCTTGGGAGCAACCGATCCTTCCGGGCCGCTACATTGAAGGAGCGTGTGGCTCGTGTCACCACGATACGCGGCCGGAAATGCCCAAACTGAACCGTGGCCGGCAACTGCTGGCTGACCACAACTGCGCGGGGTGCCATCGCCTGCAGGATATCGATCGTGGTGTTATGCCGGGGCCGGACCTGACGACCGTGGGCACGAAAGTAAGCCGCGAATGGATCTATAAGTGGCTGAAAGCGCCCCGTACCGTGCTGGATGGCTCCGGCAACGTCAAGGTGAACGGCTACGAAACGGAAATATCTCCTCGGATGCCGCAGTTCCGCCTGAGCGAGCAGGAACTGCGTGATCTCTCCGCCTATCTCAGTTCGCTGCGCGGCCCGCCGGTTGCTCCCTATAAGTTCAGTGCAGCGGTAGTGGCCGCGTGGGAGAAGAAGCCGGATCTTGTCGAGCAGGGAGAAGTGCGCTTCCGCCAGATGTTCTGTACTACCTGCCACGCGCTGGCAGTGACACGCGCCGGGGAAACCAAACTGATCGGCGGTGAAATCGGCCCCGAGCTGACAAAGGTGGGAAGCAAGGTGAACCGGGACTGGCTGGTCGCCTGGCTAAAGAGCCCGCAGGCGTATCTCCCCCATAGCAAAATGCCACGCTACGAATGGAGTGACGAGGATCTCTACATGGTCACGCGATTTATCGAGGCAAAGCTCACAGACAGCGACCTATTCAGCGATGTGCCGCAACTCGGCGCCGCAACGAGCGAGGAGATTCAGCGCGGCAAGAGAACATTTCTGGAGAAAGGCTGCACGAGCTGCCACGCCATGGAGGGGATCACTCTACAGAAGGACTTTGGTCCAGATCTTTCCGCGATAGGCAGCAAAAACGTTTCACAACTGGAGTTCGGCCAGTCGAAAATCCCGCGGAATCTGATCTCCTACATCCAGGCAAAAATTACCAATCCGGGTTCTGTGAATCCGGTTGCACGGATGCCGCAATATAACTTCAGCCCGGCGGATCTGGACGCCATCACAACCGCTCTTCTCAGTATGACCGGACCACCCGCTACGAGCGGGCTCCAGAAGCTGGTCATCCCTCGCGCGAATCCGCAATTTCAACCGGCAGGAGAATTTGCTGCAATATACGAGCGGTACCAGTGCTCGGCCTGCCACAGATTCAACGGATACGGCGGCGCCCTGGCACCCGATCTGACTTACGAGGGAAGCCGCGCGCAAAAACAGTGGATCATCAGCTTCCTGAAAAATCCCCAGACGCTGCGCCCGACTCTGATTTTTCGCATGCCGCAGTTCAATATGACTGAACGCGAAGCCTCCGTCCTCGCCGATTATTTGAGCATGGTGCTGCAGAGCCCGAGCGTGAAGGAGGACGCGATTGATCGGAAAGAGTTGACGCCCGTGAGCGCAGCCACCGGCAAGCAACTCTATGAGGTGAAGTATCAGTGCCAGTCCTGCCATACGATCGGATCCAGCGGCGGCTACGTGGGGCCGAATCTCAACAACGCCGGGAATTGGCTCCGACCCGCGTGGATCGCGGCGTGGCTCAGCAATCCGCAGGCGCTCGCGCCGGGAACGATCGAGCCGCGCCGCTCCATGACGCCGGATGAGATCAAAGCGATCACGGCTTATCTGATGACGCTCCGGCAGACCGTCAAGCCCACGGTGAAACGAGCAGCCGCACACGCGGTGGAAACAGGCGGAAACGCGGTGGCGGGGCAATGAGAGTGCGCGCGTTACTGCTTGGCCTGCTGCTCGCGATCCTCACTGCGGCGACGAGTTGCCGCAAATCGGAGATGGCGACGAAGGCGGATCCGCTGCGCAACGCCTACGACACCGAAACTGACTGGAACGATCCACAGCGCCTGATACCGCTCAACTATCAGCAGGCGCAGGGTAAGCGCGTCTTCTATACGAACTGCGTGTGGTGCCATGCGGATGCCACACCGGCTGGACCATCGAACCGCAGCAATCTTACTCCGGCGCCTTTGCTGATGAACGATGGCGCAACGTTGAATGGTGTGAGCGAGGAATTCCTTCAGAACATCATCATTCTGGGCGGGAGCGCCATGGGCAAGTCTGCTATGATGCCGCCATGGGGCCAGACGCTCTCACAAGATGAAATCAAAGCGGTGATTGCCTATATGCGTGCCATCGCGCAACCTCCGTATCAGCCTCCTGGCCGGCTCGCATCGCCGTATAAGCGGGAGGCAACCCCTGGTGCAAGTTCGAAATGAAACTGCCTTTTCAGATCTGGAATCATCGCAAACCAAGGCCGCGTACTGCTCTGCTTCTCGCGCTCTGCTCGATGACGGCGCTTTCCGCCGCTGCACAGGTCAATCCGGCGGAGATCGCAAATCCACAACTCAAGGCGCCCGAGACGGAGTATTTCCAGCAGCTTATCGCATTGAACCGCATCATCGCAGCGACGAAGTTTCCTTTTGAATTCAACCTGAGCCGTTACGTTGGTCTAGACCCCGACAAACAAAAAGAAACCGACACGCGCGGCCTGGAATTCGTGAAATTCCGTGACAGGATCATTCTGAAGATCACGGGAAACTACAATGCTGCCTACAATGCCGAGAAACTGACGCAGAATCAGCGCGCAAGCCGGACCTATCGCGAGGTGGTTCTGCCCGTTTTGCGGCTCGTGACCAGAGCACTCCCGCCGGAAATGGCCTGTGACGGGATCGGGTTTGAGATTTCGCACCATGTCCGCCGCATGACGAAGAGTTCCGACTACGAGGGAAAAGAGATCCTGGTCGTTGTTTTTGACAGGGAAAAGGCTTTCCAGCTGGCTGGCCTCGCGGAGGGAGAGCAACAGCAGGATGTATTGAACCAATCAATGGTTTATGTAAACGGAAAAGAGTTTGGTCTCGCGGTGAACCAGGAAGAGCCGATCGAGTTGGAGGCACTGAACAAGTCTTCCAGCCCCGCTGCGCCTCCATCCGCTCCATCGGCTTCTCCGTCAAGCGCTTCCTCATCGCCATTGCTTGCATCGAGAGGGAATCTCAATCTCGGCGCAACGCGCCCCGGGGGAACAGTGGAGCATGTTCCAGCGAACGCGATAGTGGCTCCGGGTTCTTCAGGGCCGCCGGATAAGAGTGATGCGCCCGGTGGTCCGGGGCCCGGCGCGACGCAGAAGGATGTCGAACGGCTCCAAACCAAGTTTCAGCCGCAACTCGATGCGTTAGGCAAGGAGGGGGTGAATAAGTTCCATTTTGTCGAGTACGCTCCTCCTTCGATTGCGCTCTTCCGCAGGCAGATTATTCTCCAGATGACTCTGCGGAATCCGAAACCGTTTGATCCGGAAACGACCTCGATCTACAAACGTGCCGCTCGAAGCTTTGATCTTTTCCTCGCCCCGCAATTGAGGGCGATGGTGGAGAAACTGCCGCCAGATTTGGAATGCGAAGGGTTGGATATCACCGTGCTCAATCAACTGGGGCCGAAGTCTTCCTCGTCCGAAGCCCTGGAGTTCGTCCTGCCGCTGCCGTTGCTCCGACAGTTCGTGGATGCTGAAATCACGAATCAGGAACTCATCAACCATAGCGTCATCCTCGTAAACGGTGTACGCATCGCAATCAATCTGCAACAGGTCGAATAGCCTTCCCGCGCCAATGAGCCTCCCCGCCGTTACCTCGAGGACAAGCCCAAAGTTCCACGGCGGAGCGCACGCTCCTTCATGACGGCAAAGAAGACGGGCACAAGAATCAGCACATGGATGGTCGAGGTGATCATGCCGCCCACGATGGGCGCAGCGATGGGCTTCATCACATCCGCGCCGATCCCGCTCTCCCAAAGGATCGGAATCAGGCTCGCGAGAACGGCTGTCACGGTCATGAGCTTGGGACGTAAACGCTGCACAGCACCTTCGATCGTGGCCGCTTCGATATCTTCGTGTTTGAGCGGTATGCCCGAGGCGAGTCGCTTGTCAAGCGACTCATGCAGATAGACCACCATGACGACGCCGGTCTCGACGGCAATTCCAAACAGCGCGATGTAGCCCACCCAGACGGCCACGCTGAAGTTGTAACCCAGTAACCACTGCAGGATCAGCCCGCCGGTCATCGCGTAGAACGTGGGGAAGATCAGGACACCGGCTTCGGTAGCTGAGTGGAAGACCAGATAGAGAAGGAGGAAGATCAAGAAAAACACGATAGGCAGGATGATCTTGAGCCTTTCCTTGGCTCGAAGCTCGAATTCATATTCGCCGGACCATTTGTAGGTGTATCCCGCCGGCAGCTTCAGCTTGTCACGCAACAGTCGGTCTGCCGTGGTCACGAATCCGCCGAAGTCTTTCGTTGCAAGGTCGAGATACACATACCCCGTGAGCAGCCCATCCTCGTCGCGAATCATTGCCGGGCCACGGCTGAAATAGACCTTGGCCACTTCCGAGATGGGAACTTGCGCCCCGGTGGGCGTAGCCAGAATGACGCGCTGCAACTTCTCGATGTCATCGCGAAAATCCCGGCTGTAGCGCACATTGATGGGATAGCGCTCACGACCCTCGACATTTTCAGCGATGTTTTCACCGCCGATACCAGAGGTAACTGCACGCTGAACGTCGGCCACGTTAAGTCCATACCGTGCTGCTTCGGGGCGGTTGACTTCGACGTTTATGTAAAAGCCTTCCGCGACGCGTTCGGCGAAGATAGAGCGGAGCTCAGGAATTCCGCCGAGGACCTGCTGCAACTGAGTGCCCACTCGCTGAATGCCTTCGACATTCGGGCCTTGAATCTTGAGGCCAACAGGCGTCTTGATGCCAGTTAGTTCCATATCGAGCCGATTTCGGACAGGCATGGTCCAGGTATTCGTCAGGCCAGGAAACTGAAGCTTTTCGTCCAACTCGCGAACAAGCTTTTCGTAGGTCATGCCGGCACGCCACTGCTCGCGCGGCTTGAGCATGATCGTCGTGTCGTACATATCCAGCGGGGCGTTGTCGGTCGGACTGTTGGACCGACCAACTGCGCCGAAGACACTTTCAACTTCCGGGAAGGACTTGATGATGCGGTCCTGTTCCTGGAGAAGCTGAGAGGCCTGGGTGATCGATATGCCGGGAAGAGCCGTCGGCATGTAGAGCGCGGATCCTTCGTAGAGGGGCGGCATGAACTGGCTGCCAATGCGCCACGCGAGCGGCGCAGTCACAACCAGAAAGATGACATTGAGAAGTAGCGTAGTTTTCCGGTATCGCAGACAGAGCCGGAGGACAGGCAGATACAAGGCCTGTGTCCAACGCGAGAAAGGGTTTTCCGATTCCGGCCGGAGATGGCCACGGATGAAGAGGACCATCAATACCGGAACGAGCGTGATGGCAAGAATGGAAGAGAGCGCCACGGAAAGCGTCTTGGTCCAGGCCAATGGCTGAAACATGCGCCCTTCCTGTGCTTCCAGAAGAAATACAGGCAGGAAGGACACGAGGATAACGAGCAAGGAAACGAAGATGGCGGGTCCAACCTGCTTCGCTGCGCCGATCAGAATGCGCCGCCTTTCTTTCTCTGTCAGCGCGGCTCCCGATGTTCCGGATGAGACACTGTGTTCCGACAAGTGGCGATAGCCGTTTTCGACCATGACAATGGCTGCATCGATGAGCACGCCGATGGCGAGTGCCAGGCCACCTAGCGACATGATGTTTGAACTGACATGCAGGAAGTACATGGGAATAAAGGACCCTACGACAGCAATGGGCAGAGTCAAAATCGGAATAAGCGCGGAACGAAAGTGGAATAGGAAGGCAATGGTCACGAAACTCACGATGATGGCTTCTTCGAGGAGATCTCGTTGCAGGGTATCAATGGATGCCTGAATCAATCCGGAACGGTCGTAGCCGGAAACGATTTCGACACCCGGCGGAAGCGACGGTTTGATTTCGGCAAGCTTTTTCTTCACACCGTCGATCACATGGAGAGCGTTCATGCCGTAGCGCATGACAATGATTCCGCCCACGGTTTCCCCTTCGCCATTCCACTCGACGACTCCCTGGCGTATATCGGGGCCAAACGTAACGGTTCCAAGTTCACGAATGAGCACGGGTGTGCCGTTCTTCGTGGCTACGGGGACGGTTTCGAGGTCTTGCAGGGAGCGGAGGTACCCGAGACCGCGAATCATGTATTGCGCGCCGCCCATTTCAAGGACTCGGCCGCCGACTTCGTTGGTGCTGTCGCGCACACGGTCGATCACCGTCGAAAGCGGGATGTTGTATGCGCGGAGCTTGTTCGGGTCCAGGTTCACCTGGTATTGGCGAACAAATCCTCCGATCGAAGCAACTTCGGCGACGCCCGGTACCGTTTCCAGTTGGTAACGGAGATACCAGTCCTGAAGACCTCGCAAGTCTGCGAGGCTGTGCTGGTGCGAGCGGTCAATGACTGCGTACTCATACACCCAGCCTGCTCCCGTCGCATCGGGGCCGATCATCGGGGAAACGTTTTTCGGCAGGACTCCCTGGAGTTGCTGGATGTATTCGAGAACGCGCGAACGAGCCCAATAGAGGTCGGTGCCATCTTCGAAAACGACGAACACGTAGGAATCACCGAACATCGTCTGCGCGCGAACCGCCTTCACGTGAGGGGCAGCGAGAAGCGTGGTGACGATCGGATAGGTGACCTGGTCTTCGATGATATTCGGCGGCTCACCTTCCCAGGGGATATGCACAATCACCTGCACATCGGAGATATCCGGCAGGGCATCCAGCGGAATATTCTTGAGTGACCAGATCCCGGCGAGAACGAGCAGCAATGTTCCTGTGAATACGAGGAACCGGTTGCTCGTGCACCAATCAATCACTCGGGAGATCATGGCTACTTTCCCCCTTCTGAGTTGATGCTGAGTTGTTTGGTTGCCACGACAGTCCCGTTCTTGGTTGCCGTGATGGTGATTTGCCAGGTGCCGCCGCTCTCAAGATTTGTCTGACCTTCGTAAACGCCCCCGCCTTTCTCGATAAGAGTGGTGACTACGATTAGGGCGGCCATGCCCATCTGTGACATGGCAGGCATAAAACTGCGGGCGCTCACCTGCGCGCCAGTGACCGGCGAACCATCCGCGGCCGTGAGTTTCACGCGATACAGGTTTGTTCCCTTACGGGGCGTCGCCGGGTCCGTCGAGAATTCGATTCTGGCTGTAGTCTGCGTAGCGGGGCCGTTCCCCGCTGTAGCGACGCCTGCTCCAGGCGGTGGAGGGATAAACGAACCGATGGCGGCTTGCAGTTGGCTCTCCGAATCAATCAGAAAGTTGGCCGAGGTGACGATACGCTCGCCGGCCTTCAAGCCTTTCAGAACAATGAACTGATCGCCTGCTTGCCGTCCCAGTTGCACGTCGCGCGGTTCCAGGTAGCCCCCGCCTCGATCCACGAAAACAATCTGCCGCGTTCCGGACTGCAGGACTCCATTGACGGGGATGACAAGTTGGTTCCCGAGCGGCACTTGTAAAACGACGTTTACATACATTCCCGGAGTGAGGGTGAGGTTGGAGTTCGAGAAGATCAGCCGCACTCGTGCCGTCCGCGTCGTCATGTCCACGTCGGGGTAGATGAAATCAACTCTTCCCCGAAATGTTCTGCCCGGATAGGAATCTACCGTTAGGGCAGCTTGTTCTCCCACTCTGATGCGCGCGAGGTCGTTCTGAAAGACCTGAGCGAGCACCCATACGGTCGAGAGATCCGCGATCGTATAGAGACGAGTGTCCGGCTGCACAGTCAGATTTGGCAGAGCATTGCGTTCAGTGATGTAGCCGAAAACGGGCGAGTCGATCTCCAGGGCCTCCGCGACCTGACCGGTGGATTCGAGCCGCGCAATCTCCCTCTGAGGGACGTTCCATTGCTCCAAGCGTTCTTTCGAGGAATTGAGCAAAGATGCGACGCCTGCGGCGACCCCTGGAACGGTGCTCTGCGATAACTCTTTTTCGTTCTGTTTTGAGAGAAGGTATTCACGTTCGGCTACCACGAGTTCAGGACTATGAACTGTGAACAGGGGCTGGCCTTTACGTACGTACTGATACGTTGCGCCAGCAAAAACCCTTTCGATGTGGCCCGAGAATCGCGTCTGAACATAGGAAATCCGCGTTTCATCGACGGCGACGGTTCCAGTCGTTCGGATCTCATCTTGCACAAGCTTGCGTTCGACCTCGCCGAATCTCACGCCAATGGATTGCAGCCGCTCGGATGAGAGCTGAATTGGCGCATGAGGAGTCTCCGCCGGTGGCGGTGGCGAACCTGCAGAACTGCTTTGAACCGGTTGCGGCGCAGCTTTCGTGGCCGGGCTGGGCGGCTGGTGCGTGGTGGCCGACCTCCGGGAGTACCACCACATCCCGGCAAGTGCGCCAATGAATATCAGGTTTCCAATTAGTGCGAGTAAGAACGCGTTTCGATAGTTCCGCATGACCTTGCTCCGATGGCGCAGCATTCAGCGCAGCGATAATCCCGTTAATTCTTCAATCTGGGCCAATGACGTCTCGTGTTCCGAAAGTGTCTGCGAGTGCTCCTCGTCGAGCTTTAGCACGTCGAGGAATGAAGCTAGAAGAGCCTGAAAGTCCTGGCGGTTCGATTGATAAGCAGCCAAACCCGCTTGTAGCTCTGCACGAGCCTGAGGGATTAGCCCTTCGCGGTAGATCTTGAGTAGTTCTGCCGACTTTTCCGCACCCAAGAATTGTTGGCGAAGCTGGAAAGCAATCTGTTGCGATTGCATTTCGTATTCGCTTTTCGCGCGATTCTGGTCCGCTTCGGCCTGGGCAAGTTCGGGCTGTTGGCGCCGCCCCCGATAGATCGGAAGCCGAACGCCGAGCGTGACAACGTAGTAGGAGCGAAACTGAGTAGGATCGGTGCGTTGCCACATGTATTGAAAGTTGAAGTCCGGGTAGAAATCCTTCTTGGCGAGGTCCACCTGCAGCCCCTGTCTTTCGACCATTTTTTGCGCGCCAGCGATGTCGGGGTTGTTGGCCTTCGCCGCAGCAAGCAATTGGTCATAGGTGTAGGCAGCTGTGCTTTCCGAAAGTTCTGTGGTCGCGATGCCGGGCGATGACTGCGTGCGATTGAGCAGTTGATTGATCACCGCCTGAACTTTCCCCGCTTCGAGCTGGTTCATCGTGATTACTCTCAGCAGTTTGGTGCGTTCGAGCTGCGCCTGCAAAACGTCTTGCTGGTTTCCCATTCCACTTCGATAGCGGGCTTCGGCGGCCTGTTCGACTTGATGGAGTAGTTGCCCGTTTCCTTCCAGAATCGCCTGCCGCTTGACGAGATAGGCCAATTGGAAGTAAGACAGCTTCAGTGTGGCCAGAACCGCCCGGCGGACAGATTCGTATCGCTGTTGCGTCACATCGGCATCCTTCCTGGCAATTTCACCGCGAAGGCGGAGTTTTCCCGGATAGGGAATGTCCTGGGAAAAACCGAGGCCGACGTAAGCGAAATCGCTGTTGCTATAGCCAGCGAACGGGCGGGGACTGCCGACGCTCACGTGCTGCAGGACAATTTGGGGGTCGGGAAGCGTCGAAACTTGCGTCGGAATTTGCAGCGCCGATTGCCAGCCGTGTCGAGCCGCCTGTATCTGAGGATTATTACGCTCGGCTTCGGCCAGCAGGTCGGCGAGCTTCGCCGGCTCATCTCGGGACGGTGCTTCCTGTGCCCGATCAGGCGAAGCCGCCGACAAGAGTAGAAGACTCGCCAAAATCCATCTGGATCTGAACTTCATACGATGTCCTTTCACGGTCCGGGGCTTACGTCCGAGCTTTGCTCGAAAGCCTGAGCCCACGGCCTGGTTGAACCTGCGCACAACAAGACACACGTGCGCGCTGCGAGGGCCGATCAGGACGGTCTTAAATTAGGAATGTGCAGAGAACAGATTGCAGGGGGGGAGGTGAAAGGGATTGTTTGACTATGACAGGCGGCGCTGAATGAACCAGAGGAGTGTCACCCGTCGGGCCGGGAGCCACTGCGGATCCGGCACTGAGAGAATGACCAGATGCTCTGTTTTGTGATTCAGGGATTGGGGCTTTAGAGAAGAAGCAGCAGGACGTTTCCGGCGCCGCCGTAAGTAGGGTTCCGCCCGCGTCCATGTTCATTTGGTTGCAGAGGGATTGAGTTTTCGGATTCTCGCATTCGACGAGCTTCGACGAAAACAGAGCGCAAGCAGAGAGTGGCGCCGGGCCCAACCCGGTCAGGCCAAACACGATAGCGAAAATGAGCGTATGTCGCACGAATCCTTAGTATAGCACAGAGACCCTGCTGTAGTTTCCATGTACGAGTATCCGTTTTCTCGTCGCGAAATACCGTGAGGACAGTCACGCGACTCTGTGACAGCGGTCACGAGAAGATGGAGGAAAGCAGGGAATCCGCAGGCAAGGTGCGCGCCGTGTCTCCGAACTTCTTGGTCAGAAACAAGATCTCCATCTTTTTCTCCTGGTGACAGAAGAATCGTTCTCTCTGCATCCACCAGGCCAAGCATTCTGCGTGAGTCGCGGGCAGGTTGCAGCCGGCCGGAGACGGAGATATTGTAACGGCCACTGAAATGGCATACCGGATTTCTCTTGCGCAACTGGGAGTGCCCGATGGAATCGGCGGACGACCGATTCGCAGCGTGTCCGAAGGAACTTCGAGCGGGATACGAGGATGGAACGGATGGAAAGCGCGATTGTAGGCCAGGCGGTTCCGCGCAAAGAAGGGCGCGAGAAGGTGACGGGCCGGGCGCGCTATGTGGATGACCTTCGCTTCCCCGGCATGCTGCAAGGCGCAACGGTTCGCAGCTCCTGCCCGCACGGAAAGATCAGCAAAATCACGTTCGATCCACGAATTCGGTGGGACGAGTTCACGATTGTCACTGCGAAGGATATCCCCGGCGAAAACTGCGTATCGCTGCTGGTCAACGACCAGCCGTATCTTGCCGAAGGCGTGGTCAACCATCCAGAAGAAGCAATTCTCTTGCTCGCTCATCCGGACAAGTATCTGGTGGAAGAGGCGCGCCGCTCGGTTTCCATTGAGTACGAGCCGCTCCCTCCGGTTTTCACCCTGGATGATTCCCTTGACCGAAAGGAAGTGATCTGGGGTGAGGACAATGTTCTAAAAGCATATCTCGTCGAAAAGGGCAACGTGGACGAAGTTTGGACGCGCGCCGATTTCGTGGTCGAGGGGGAGTACCGGACCGGCGCGCAAGAACAGCTCTATATCGAGAACAATGGTGTGATTGCTGTGGCAAACCCTCAGGATGGCGTGACCATTTGGGGTTCCTTGCAGTGTCCTTACTACGTACAAAAGGCGTTGATGTTCTTGTTCGGATTGGCCCCCGAAAAAGTGCGTGTCGTTCAGGCGGAGACCGGCGGGGGCTTCGGCGGGAAGGAAGAATATCCTTCGGTGATTGCGGGACACGCGGCGTTGCTCGCATGGAAATCCGGCATACCGGTGAAGATGGTTTACGACCGCGCGGAAGACATGGCCGCCACGACGAAGCGGCATCCTTCCCGAACAAGGCATCGCACGGCGGTGACAAAGGACGGAAAGTTACTGGGCATGGAGATCGACTTCGTGATTGACGGTGGAGCGTATACGACGCTGTCTCCGGTCGTGCTCTCTCGAGGAACAATTCACGCGGCGGGGCCGTATTTCTGCTCCAACGTTCGAATCCGCAGCTGCGCCGTGGCCTCGAACACTCCGCCTCAAGGAGCGTTCCGCGGGTTTGGCGCGCCGCAAAGCGTCTTCGCGCTCGAGCGCCATATGGACCACGTGGCGCGCGCGATTGGTCTGGCGCCCGAGGAGTTTCGCCGCCGCAATTTCATTCAGCCGGGAGAGACGACTGCGACGGGTCAGGTGATTCACGAGAACGTGAACATGAACCACCTACTGGAGCGGGCGCTCATGCTGAGCGACTATCACGCCAAGACAGAACGCTACGCGCGAGAGAACCATGGCTCGTCCATCAAGCGCGGAATGGGTTTTGCGGCGTTTTTCCACGGAGCGGGTTTTACCGGATCCGGCGAGGAACATCTGGCGTCGGTCGTCGAACTGGAGGCAACGCCCGAGGGCATCGTGCGCGTAATGGCGGCGAGCACGGAAATCGGACAGGGAACAAATACGGTTTTCTCGCAAATTGCGGCGGACGCTTTGGGATTGGGGTTTGACCGGATCGAGATTGTTCCGCCGGATACGAGCAGAGTTCCGAATAGCGGTCCTACGGTCGCTTCGCGAACCTGCATGATCGTCGGAAAACTGGTGGAATCGGCAGCTCACGGTTTGAAACAGACGCTGATCGCGAGCGGGCTGCTGAAACAGGGATATTCGGCGGCAGATTTCGAGCGAGCTTGCCGCGCCTACGTCAAGAAACGTGGGCCGCTCAAATCCACGAGCCGCTACCAGCCGCCGCCCGGGATTCACTGGGACGACGCGAAGTATCAGGGCGATGCGTACGGCGCGTACGCCTGGGCGGTGTACGTCGCGGATGTGTCCGTCGATCTCGTCACGTACGAAGTGCAAGTGAAGGACTTCGTTGCATTGCAGGAAGTGGGCAAGGTGCTCCATCCCGTGCTTGCGGCAGGGCAGATCGAAGGCGGCGTGGCGCAGGGGATCGGGTTTGCGCTGTATGAGAACGTGGTGTGGAACAACGGACGCATGAGCAACGGGCAACTGACGAACTACATCATTCCGACTGCCGTGGATGTGCCGCCGATCCGTGCCTTTTTCGAGGAGCAGCCGTATCCCTACGGGCCTTCCGGAGCGAAGGGAATTGGAGAATTGCCGCTAGACGGAACGGCTCCCGCCATTGTCAATGCCATCGAGAACGCCACGGGGGTGTGCATTCGACAGGTGCCGGTCACGCCGGAAGTGTTGATGGAAGCGCTGGGAGTTGCGGAAGAGGTGGGAAAGCGTGCCTGAGTCCGTGCAAAAGATAGCGATCACCTGCGTCGTGAACGGCGAAAAAAAGACCTTTCGTGCATACCCGATGGCGCGGCTTCTCGATGTGTTGCGAGATGAGCTCGCGCTCACCGGCACGAAAGAGGGCTGCGGGGAGGGTGAATGCGGAGCGTGCACGGTTCTGCTGGACGGCGAACTCGTCAATAGTTGCCTTGTCCCCGTGATGCAGGCACAGAAAAGCGAAATCACGACGATTGAAGGTATCGCGAGTGGAAAGCAGCTACATGCTGTTCAGCAGGCTTTTATCGATTGCGGTGGCGCGCAATGCGGCATTTGCACGCCGGGAATGGTGATGTCGGCGGTGAATTTGCTCGAGCGTATCCCGTCGCCGAGCGAAGAGGAGATTCGAACCGGGCTGGCCGGAAACCTCTGCCGGTGCACGGGCTACGTGAAAATCTTCGAGGCCGTTGTGCGGGCCTGTCAAGCGATGGAGGGTAAGGCGTGAAGTCCTTCGTGCCCGCGTACGAATTGCGAGCACCGGAAACCTTGCAGGCGGCGCTTGCGCTACTCGAGCGCGAGCCGGGTGCGTGGAAGCCGCTGGCGGGCGGGACGGACTTGATGGTGTTGTTCGAGAGCGGCAAACTCTCGCACACGAAATTCTTCAGCATCTGGCATCTTGGTGAGCTCAAATGCATGGAAGTGTCTCCTTCGCATGTCACCATCGGTGCGCTCACGACCTACACGCAAGTACAGAGGCATCCCGTGCTGCAGGAAGAGTTTCCCTTGCTGTGCCGGGCTGCGAGAGAGACCGGAGGCATCGCCACGCAAAACCGGGGAACGCTGGGCGGCAACATCGTGAACGCATCCCCGGCGGCCGATTCCCCGCCCGCCCTGCTGGTCTATGACGCAGAAATCGAGCTGGTGTCGGCCCGCGGATCGCGGTGGGTATCCTATGACGGCTTTCATGGCGGCTACAAACAGATGAATCTGCGTCCGGACGAGCTATTGCGGGCGATTCGACTGCCGCGGTCGAAGAAAAACTGGCGCCAGTACTATCGGAAAGTGGGCTCGCGCAAGGCGCAGGCGATTTCCAAGGTCTGTTTTGCGGGAGCAGCGAGCCTGGAAGGTGGAGTGATTCGCGACGTTCGGATTGCGTTGGGGAGCGTCGCGCCCACGGTCGTGCGGTGCGTGAAAACGGAGGACGCGGTGCGGAAGCAGAGGGTGGAGCCTGCCGTAGTGGCTGCAGCGAAACTGGCACTTTCACGCGAAATCGCGCCGATTGACGACATGCGTTCGACCGCCGAGTACCGTCTTCGCGTCGCGGAGAATCTACTCGCAGAGTTTCTTTCGGCTCTGCGATGATGACGGCGATAAATTAAAGATCGAGCAGTGAATACTTTTTTGACCGACCTTGTCATTCGCGGAGAAAAGGTTGTGACACCAGAGGGTGTCCGGTCGGCTTCCATTCACATTCAAGAGGGCCGCATTGCGGCCATCGCGGGCGGCGGTGAGTTTCCACGAGGTACTTCTGTATTTGACGCCGGGCGTTCCATTGTGATGCCGGGACTCGTGGACGCGCATGTGCACATCAACGATCCCGGCCGCACGGATTGGGAAGGATTTGCAACAGCCACCCGCGCCGCGGCTGCCGGAGGAGTAACAACGCTCGTGGACATGCCGCTGAATTCAATTCCGGCGACGACGACTTTGGACGCTTTTCGGGCGAAGCTGGCGGCCGCGCAGGGGAACTGCTGGGTGGACGTGGGTTTCTGGGGCGGGGTTGTACCCGGAAATGCCGCGCAGATTCGGCCGCTTTTCGACGCGGGCGTGCTGGGTTTCAAGTGTTTCCTCATCGCTTCCGGTGTGGAGGAGTTCCGCCACGTGAGGGAGACCGATCTCCGCGCGGCTCTTCCCGAGCTGGCGGCGCTCGGAGCCGCCCTTCTTGTTCATGCGGAACTGCCCGAGCCGGTTGAGGAAGCTCAGCGCGCGATCGAGGCGAGTCATACTTCCAATCCGCGCAGTTATTCCACGTTTTTGAGGTCGCGGCCCCGCAAAGCGGAAAACGATGCCGTTGCGCTGATTCTTCGAATGAGCCGGGAGGCGGGCTGCAGAACGCACATTGTTCATTTGTCTTCGTGCGAAGCGCTGCCGCTGTTGCGGGCCGCCATAGCGGAAGGCGTTTCTGTCACGGCCGAAACCTGCCCTCACTATTTGTGTCTTTCGGCGGAAGAGATTCCGGACGGCGCGACGCAGTTCAAGTGCTGCCCTCCGGTTCGCGAGCGCGAGAATTGCGAAAAGCTCTGGGCGGCATTGGGGGAAGGGCTTATCGAGATGGTCGTTTCCGACCATTCGCCGTGCCCGCCGGAAATGAAGCTGAGGGAATCGGGTGATTTCTTGCGGGCGTGGGGAGGAATCGCATCTCTGCAACTCCGGCTTCCTCTGATGTGGACCGCGGCGGAGCGCCGCGGACATTCGTTGCAGAATTTGGCCAGGTGGCTCTGCGGCGGCCCCGCGCAGCTGGCGGGCCTCCAGCGGCGAAAAGGCGCAATTCGTGTAGGCTACGATGCGGACCTTGTCATCTGGGATTCGGAGGCGGCTTTTCGCGTAGAGCCCGAGAATCTCTATCACCGGCACAAGCTGACGCCGTATTCTGGCTCTAGATTGCGCGGTGTGGTCAAAGCGACGTTTCTGCGCGGGGAAAAAATTTACGAAAACGGAGGTTTCGGGGCTCGCCCTCAAGGGATCATGCTCATGCGAGGATCACTTTGATGGATTTTTCGGAATGGATTGATCTGGCGTCGGAACGCCTGGGCGGGGAAGTGCTGTACGCCAACGATGATTTTTTCGCGACCAAGGATAATCTGCTCAAGCCGAGCAAGCCGGTATTCATCGAAGGCAAGTACACGGACGTTGGGAAGTGGATGGACGGATGGGAAACGCGGCGGCGCCGCACTCCGGGATATGACTGGTGCATCCTCCGTCTGGGAATGCCGGGAATTCTCTGCGGGATAGTGGTAGATACCAGCCACTTCAAAGGGAACTATCCGGAGCAGTGTTCCCTGGAAGCATGCTCGCTGGACGGGCAGCCGGATGTCGAAAGGCTGACGAGTGCCGCGATGAAGTGGGTTGAAATTCTGCCCAAGTCAGACTTGCAGGGTGATTCGGAGAATCGCTTCGTGATTGATCACCGCGGGCGCGCGACGCACCTTCGCTTCAAGATTTTTCCGGACGGAGGAGTAGCGCGCCTGCGGGTGTACGGAGAAGCGGCGCCGGACTGGAACCGTTTGGTGAAGCAAGGCGGCGACATCGATCTAGCCGCCGTCGAACACGGCGGACGGGTGCTGTCCTGCAGCGACATGTTTTTTGGCACCCGGCAGAACCTGATCATGCCCGGTCGCGGCGCCGACATGAGCGACGGTTGGGAAACGCGCCGGCGGCGAGGGCCCGGGCATGACTGGGTCATTCTCCGGCTGGGGACGCGGGGCGCGATCCACCGCGTGGAAGTGGATACGGCGCATTTTAAGGGGAATTTTCCAGAGAGCTTTTCTCTGGAGACCTGCTGCATCGCTCAGGCGGAGACGGAAAACCCTCTCGCGGCTTCTGTCCAGTGGAAGGGAGTGATTGCGCGGACGAAATTGCAGGCTGACATGCGGCACTTCTATGAATTGGAAGGCGCCCCGGCCGGAGAGGCGACGCACGTTCGCTTCAACATTTATCCGGACGGAGGAGTGAGCCGGCTGCGCATTTTCGGATCCATTTCAAGGTGAATGCACTGAACGCAGGTCTTAATCGCTTCAATGCGCTGCCGGTCGAAACAGCGGAACTGGAGCTCCGGAAGTGCTGCGGCTCGGCGAATTGGATCCGCCGGATGGTGCAAGAGCGCCCCTTCACGACCGTGGAGCAGTTCTGCGAGGCGGCCGACCGCGTATGGAGGGAGCTGAGCCCGGCCGATTGGCTGGAAGCGTTCCGCCATCACCCGAAAATCGGCAAGAAGAAAGCGGTGGTGAGGAATTCGACGGCAGCGCAGCGGTGGGCAAGCAATGAGCAGGCGGGCACGCGTGATGCCCGCCCCGAATTGCTGGAAGCCCTGGCCACAGGAAACCACGCCTACGAAGCTCGCTTTGGGTATATCTTCATCGTCTGTGCCACGGGGAAGAGCACGGAGGAGATGCTTGCGCTCCTCCGGCAGCGCCTCCAAAATGACGCCGGCGCCGAGATACGGGTTGCCGCGGAAGAGCAGAGAAAGATTACGCGGCTCCGGATCGAGAAACTCCTGCGGGGCGAATGACGCCGAAGGACACCATGAGTCCCATCACGACACACATCCTGGATCTTTCGAGCGGGCGGCCGGCGAGGGGAGTGCCGGTAACGCTCGAGTTCCGCACCCGAAAGCAAGCCTGGAAATTGCTGGGCAAGGGTAAGACGGATGCGCACGGCAGGCTGAAGAATTTGCTGCCCGACCGGTATCGTTTGGAAGCGGGCACATACCGCCTGCACTTTGACGTTGCCGCCTATTTCCGCGCGCAGAGAAGAGAGAGTTTTTTCCCCGAAGCCTCGGTGATCTTCACTGTCAAGAACACCCGGCGACACTACCACGTGCCCCTGCTGCTCAGTTCTTACGGGTACTCGACCTACCGGGGGAGCTAGCTTGTGATACTCGATCCAAACGTCAGTGAATGGCTGAACCTGATTATCCGCTGGGCGCACATCTTCGCGGGCATCCTCTGGGTCGGCCAAACGTACTTTTTCACGTGGCTGGACGGACGGTTTTCAGACGACGCGGGCCGGGTGTGGATGGTGCACAGCGGCGGGTTCTACGTGGTCGAGAAGCAGAAGGTTCCGAGCCTGATGCCGAAAACGCTGCACTGGTTTCGGTGGGAAGCGGCATTCACATGGATCACCGGAATGATCCTGCTCACGCTGGTCTATTACATGGGCGGCGTGATGGTGGACGACAGCATTTCCACGATCTCCGTTGGGGCGGCGATCGGGATCGGTATCGCCCTACTGATCGTGAGCTGGGCCGTGTACGACCTGCTGGGACAGTCGCCGCTCGGCAAATCGGAGACGGCGTTCGCAACAGTCTGCTTTCTGCTCGTGGTGGGAGTGACGTATGGGCTCACTCATTTGTTGAGTGGGCGCGCGGCGTTTGTGCACATCGGTGCGATGTTTGGAACAATCATGACGGCAAATGTTTGGATGCGAATCTTGCCGGCGCAGCGGAGAATGGTTGCGGCTCTAAAGGCCGGCGAAAAGCCGGACGCCGAGCTGGCCGCGCGCGCAAAGCTGCGCTCGAAGCACAATACGTTTATCGTCGTGCCCCTCGTATTCCTCATGATCAGCAATCACTTCCCGGGCGCGACCTACGGAAACCGGTATAACTGGGCCGTTCTTGCGATTCTGGTGCTGGTGGGCTGGGGAGCCGCGAAGCTGGTCCGCCGAGCCTAGGCGCGGGGCCTTAACTATTTCGCCTGCGATTCTTGAGAATCTTTACGAACGATGCTGACCTGAGTTCGGCGAGAGTCAGACCCGAAAGTTGCTGCGCTTCTTCCTCCTGGAGCGCGCCGCAATTGACGGCGCGGAGGAAATAGTTCAGCAGGCCCTGACCGGTGGCTGCGTCATCCAAAACATCGCCGACGACAGTCGCCTGCCCTGCCTTGCCGACAAAATTACGGAGCCGTTCGGACGCCGCATCGAGTCCTTCCAGGAAAAACGAGTATACGGCGGCGTAGCGGGTGGGGAACTGCGCCGGATGCAGGTCCCATCCCTGGTAGAACGCCGTGGTCAGGGAATGTTGGATGTGGTCGTAGTGGAGTTTCCACGCCTGGTGCACGACGGCGCGATTTTCTTCCAGTTGTTTCGCCGTGAGTGCCGGGCCGTCTTTCGTGGCGCGGTGCGGCGGGACGGGCAGGATATTTGTCGCGCCGTCCGAAAGCCAGACCCCGGTTCCGGCCAGAGAGACCTGCATCATGTTTCTTGCGAAGTCGCACGCGGGATGGGTCATATGCTGGTGCGCGGCAGTGATGCTGCAGCTTGCCGTGTAGTCATACGTACCGAAATGAGCTGCAACGCAGCGGCCCCTCGCCGCTTCGACCATGCGGGGCAGGTTGCACTCGCCGCGGTGATTCAGAATGGATTGCGTCGTCTCGATCATCAGCTCCATTCTCAAGGAGCTGCGGCGAAGGCGCGTGCGCGCTTCGAGCAGTTCGAAAATCCGGGCTAGCGCCGCCACCTGTTCGCGTGTTGTGATCTTGGGAAGCGTAACCATGAAATTGCCGGGGAGCTTCCCGCGCGTTTGGCCGAGGAGCGTGGTCACGAACAAATCGAGCGTCCGGATGCTGCGGCTGCGCAGTTCTTCAGAAAGCGGCTTGATGCGAATCCCGATAAAGGGCGGAAGCAGACCAAGAGCCAGTCCACGCGCCACCTCTTCGGCGGCTGCCTGGGCGTGACCGTCTTCTTCGGCATTGGACCGGTTTCCGTAGCCGTCCTCGAAATCAATCCGAAAATCCTCCACCGGTTCGCGCTCGAGCTTGCTCTTTACGCCCGCATAGATTGCATGTGCGAGCCAAGCGGGACGGTTTTCGCGGCGCACCGATTGGGGGTCCAAGGCGAGGCGCGACCTCAGAGCTTCGATCTGCGCCGGAGCGGCCGGCAAGCTGCCCGAGCCGGGCAATCCGATCGCCTTCGCAAAGGTGAAGCAGTCCGGAGCGAATTTCTCGAGGGCATGCAAAGCGCGGGAACCCAGCCGGGAAGCAATGTCGGCTTTGAAAAGGTGAGCGCCGCCGTAAACGGTGTGGACGGGCTGGCGGCGGCCTGTCTCGCCGGGGTACTGCGCGGCGATGGCTCGATTTGCTTTTGAGAGACGCGTTGCCACGCTCCGCAACGCCGCAGTTGTGAGGGAAGTGCGCATAGTGACCCTCGTCGCGAACCTGATTTCGTCCCCATGAAACGTCAAAGGACGCTCCATTCTAGCAGCAGTGGCAATACACCAAGAGGCCCGGGTGTGTGGCGTCCGGGCACGCGCCGCAACCACGAAAGAGGGGCTGCGACCTTGTGGCACTCTGTGGCGGAGAGTAAACTTGCGCCGATGCTGTGGGGGGTGTGGCATGGCACGAATGGTCCGCTGCGGTCTCATCCAGGCTCGCTGCGAATGGTCTCCCGAGAAGTACTCTATCTCCGAAATCAAACGAAAGATGATCGCCAAGCACGAGCGAATGATTGCCGGCGCGGCGAAGCGCAAGGTGCAGATCCTGGGCCTTCAGGAGCTGTTCTACGGCCCCTACTTCTGTGCGGAGCAGCAGGCGCGCTGGTACGACCTGACGGAAAAGGTGCCCGGCGGCCCGACCGTTTCCAGGATGCAGAAGCTTGCCAAGCGCTACCGAATGGTGCTGGTGGTGCCGGTCTATGAGGTGGAGATGGCCGGCGTGTTCTTCAATACCGCCGCAGTGATTGATGCCGATGGGCGCTATTTGGGCAAGTACCGCAAACACCACATTCCGCACTGCCACCCGGGCTTTTGGGAGAAATTCTATTTCACGCCTGGCAACGCAGGCTATCCGGTGTTCGAGACGCGCTACGGCCGCGTCGGCGTTTACATCTGTTACGACCGGCATTTCCCGGAGGGGGCGAGAATCCTCGGGCTGAACGGCGCCGAGATTGTGTACAACCCGTCGGCAACCGTGGCGGGGCTCTCGGAGTATCTATGGGAGCTGGAACAGCCGGCTCAGGCCGTTGCGAACGCGTATTTCGTGGCGGCCATCAACCGCGTTGGCACGGAACATCCCTGGCAAATTGGCGAGTTTTACGGGAAGAGCTACTTCTGCAACCCGCGGGGAAAGATTGTGGCGCAGGCCAGCCGCGACAAGGACGAATTGCTGGTCGCCGACCTGAACCTCGATGAAATCCAGCAGGTACGGGCGACGTGGCAGTTCTTCCGCGACCGCCGCCCGGAGTCCTACGGCGAAATCACGCGCACTCGCGCCGCCGACCACGCTGAAGCAGCGAACTAAAACGGGGAGCGCATCATGGCGACAGCTACGTCCACCACACAGGTCTGCCGCAATTTCATCAACGGCCGCTGGGTCAAGTCGGGCTCAACGCGCACGGTGGAGCGGCGCAACCCGGCGAATCTCGAAGAGGTGATTGGTCTTGTTCCTCTCTCCACGCGCGAAGAAGCGCGCGAGGCTATCGCCGCTGCGGGTAGTGCGTTCCGTGCCTGGCGCGATACTCCGGCGCCGGTTCGCGGGCGCGTGATCGCCAAAGCCGCGCTGCTGATGGAGCAGGAAAAGGACGATCTCGCGCGCCTCCTCACACGCGAAGAAGGGAAAACGCTGCGGGATTCTCTCGGCGAAGTCCAGAAGACGATCAACATTCTGGAATTCATGGCGGGCGAATCGCGGCGGATTGGCGGAGAAACGCTCCCGAGCGAATTGCCTAAGAACTTTTCCTATACCCTGAAGCAGCCGCTCGGGGTGGTCGCGGCCATTACGCCGTGGAATTTTCCCGTGTCGATTCCGGCGTGGAAGATGGCGCCGGCGCTTGTCGCGGGGAATACGGTCGTCTTCAAGCCGGCGACGTTGACGCCGTTCACCGGCGCCAAAGTTGTCGAAATCTTCGAGCGGGCCGGAATTCCCGCAGGTGTGTTGAACATGGTGGCTGGCTCGGGAAGCGAAGTGGGCGACGAACTTCTCCAGCACCCCGATGTCCGCGCGGTTTCCTTCACCGGATCCAACGAAGTTGGCAGCGAACTGTATGCGCAGGGCGCGCGCAGGATGAAAAAGTGCCAGTGTGAGATGGGAGGTAAGAATCCCCTGGTGATCCTCGCCGACGCCGATCTGCCATTGGCGGTGGAATCGGCGCTCATGGGGGCCTTCGCATCCACCGGGCAGCGCTGCACGGCCACGAGCCGCGTCGTCATCGAAGAGTCGGTGGCCGACCGCTTTGTCAGCCTGCTGGCCGAGCGCGCCAGCCAGCTCAAAGTTGGCAACGGGCTCGAACCCGGTGTGGACATGGGGCCGGCCGTGGACGAAGCACAGTTGAAAACCGACCTGCGCTATATCGAGGTCGGGAAGAAGGAAGCAAAGCTGGTCCTTGGCGGGCAGCGACTGGCCGGAGGCGCGTACGACCGCGGCTATTTTGTCGCCCCGACCCTCTTCGATCATGTCACCTCGGAGAGCGTCATCGCGCAGGACGAAATCTTTGGTCCCGTCCTTTCGGTGATTCGCGTGCGCGGTTTCGAAGAGGCTCTGAAGGTTGCCAATTCGGTGCGCTACGGCCTCTCGAGTTCTCTCTACTCGAACGATGCCGTCAAGATTTTTGAATTCATCGACCGCATCGAAACCGGAATCACGCACGTGAATTCGCCGACCGTCGGCGGGGAGGCCCAGCTTCCGTTCGGGGGCATGAAGGCCACGGGGATCGGGTTGCGCGAGATGGGCCGCGTAGCCATCGATTTCTATACGGAGTTGAAGACGGTTTACATCGACTATACGGGACGCAAGCGCGAATCCAACATCTACTGAGACGGGTTCTGATTCCACCATGAACGACAGCCGCTCGGACTCTCTTGCGCTTGAGACCATACGTGACAGTTCGCTTTACAACAAAGACCTGGCGCCGGTCGCCGCTGGGTCCCGGACGTGGACTACATACAACTACGCGGCGCTCTGGATCTCGATGAGTGTGAACATTCCCACGTACATGCTCGCGAGCGGAATGATCGCCGGAGGGATGAATTGGAAACAGGCTCTCTTCACGGTATTTCTCGGCAACGTTCTCGTGCTCATCCCGATGCTTCTGAATGCTCATGCCGGGGCGCAGTACGGGATTCCTTTCCCGATCTTTGCCCGGTCGTCTTTTGGCGTGCTGGGCGCCAATGTGCCGGCGATTCTGCGCGCGCTCGTCGCCTGCGGCTGGTTCGGGATCCAGACCTGGATTGGCGGTGAGGCAATCAACGCGATGCTCGTGGCGCTTGCGCCGGCATGGAAAAACTTTGCTTATGGCGCGGCGGTTTGCTTCGCTGCCTTCTGGCTGCTCAATGTGATCGTCATCCTGCGCGGAATCGAAACCATCCGTTTTCTGCAGGGAATCTCCGCGCCATTTCTCCTGCTGATTGGGTTGGCACTGCTCCTCTGGGCGGGCCGGAAGGCCGGCGGTTTCGGGCCCATGTTGTCAACTCCCTCCAAGTTTCACGGTTTTGGAGAGTTTTTTTCATTTTTCATCCCGTCGCTCACGGGCGTCGTTGGATTCTGGGCCACGGTTTCACTGAACATCCCCGATTTCACGCGTTATGCCCGCAGCCAGCGGGATCAAGTCGTCGGGCAGGCGCTGGGGCTGCCAGCGACGATGACCTTTTATTCCTTCATCGGAATTGCGGTGACTTCCGCGACGTTGATTATCTTTGGTGAAGCGTTGTGGGATCCGGTTGCCGTTCTGGCCCGCCTCGGCCATCCGCTGGCGGTGATCGTCGCGATGATCGCGCTCCTGGTCGCGACGCTGAACGTAAACGTAGCCGCAAACGTCGTTTCACCCGCAAACGATTTCTCCAACCTTTCTCCCCGGCGCATCAGCTTCCGATCTGGAGGGCTGATCACCTGCGCCCTGGGAATCGCCATGCAGCCCTGGAAGCTGATGGCGAATTACGGGAGCTACATTTTCGGCTGGCTCGTGGGCTACTCCGGGTTCCTGGGCCCGATCGCCGGCGTTCTGATCTGCGACTATTTTGTGGTCCGCAAGAAAATGATCCAAGTGGAAGAACTCTACCAGCGGGGCGGCCGGTACGAATATTCGGGCGGGTTCAACTGGATTGCCATCGGAGCGCTGGCGGGTGGCGCAACTGTCGCGTTTGTCGGCTTGGTGCTTCCGCCCTTGCGGATCCTCTACGACTATGCCTGGTTCGTGGGTTTTGCTGTCAGCTTCGCCATCTATCTCGTGTTCACGGGTACGTCTCAGCCTGTTCCGGAAGCAGCAGACTGAGGAGAAAGGAAAGAGCGGCATGGAATTCGGAATCACGTTCAAGCCCGACATGACCATCGAGCGAATCCTGAAGCTCACACGGCAGTCCGAGGCTGCGGGTTTCGGCTACATCTGGATGTTCGATTCACACGTGCTCTGGATGGAGCCATTTCCGCTGTTGGCCCTGATGGCGGCGAATACACGCACCATGCGACTGGGGACGTGCGTGACGAATCCTGCGGTGCGCGACGTTACCGTGGCGTCCAGCTTGTTTGCCACGCTGAATCTCGCTTCCGGCGGACGCATGGAGATGGGAATCGGACGAGGAGACAGTTCGCGGCGCGTTCTCGGCAAGAAGCCCACGACCCTGGAGTACCTCGAGGGATTTGTGCGCGATTTCCGCGAGCTAAATGCGGGGAAGACGGTTCAGTACGAAGGAGTGGCGACACGTTTTCCGTGGACCTCGGGCACCGTGCCCCGCGTCTGGGTCGCCGGGTATGGCCCGAAGGCGCTCCGCTGCGCAGGGCGAATCGGAGACGGTGTGATTCTGCAATTTGCCGATCCGGACCTGATCGAATGGTGTCTCGGATTTGTGCGCGAGGGTGCACGCGAAGCGGGGCGCGATCCGAACAAGATTGAAGTCATGTCGGCAGCCCCGGTGTGGGTCTCCGATGATTTGAAGCTGGCTCGCGACCGGGTGCGATGGTTTCCGGCGCTGGTTTCGAATCACGTGATGGACCTGATCTCCCGGTATAAGCCGGAAGAGCTGCCGCCGGCGCTGGTATCGTATGTTCGAAATCGGGGTGGATATGATTACCTGCACCACTGCGAAGTGGGAAGCGACAATGCCTCGTTTGTGACCGACGAAATCGTGGATCGCTTTTGCCTGGTCGGGCCAATCGAGGCGCACGTAAAGAAATTGGAAGCGCTAAGAAGGCTGGGTGTCACCCAGTTCAACATTTATCTCATGTGCGGCGAAGAAGAGAAAACCCTGGACATTTATGGACGTGAGATTCTTCCGCAGTACGCGCGGAAATCCTAGCGGCTGAATCACGCAAGTTTGCCGGAGGGCTCGAGATGCAATTTGATACGGTGATCCGAAACGGCACGATCATCACGGCAACGGACTCTTACGCCGCGGATATCGGCATCCGCGGGGACACGATTTCGGCGATTGCCGGAGCTCTCCCTCTCGAGAACGCCGGAAAGACCATTGATGCAGGCGGCTGCTATGTCATGCCGGGCGGGATTGATGTCCACACGCATCTGGACATGCCATTTGGCGGCACGACGAGCGCCGACGACTTCGAATCGGGCACGATTGCCGCGGCCTTTGGCGGCACGACGACGCTGATTGACTTTGCCATCCAGTACAAGGGGCAGACGTTGCGGCAGGCCTTCGACACCTGGATGAAAAAGGCCGAAGGGAGGGCGGTGGCTGACTACGCGTTCCACTGCATCATCACGGACCTGGGCGCGGCGCAGCTCGAGGAGATGGGCCAGCTCGTCCAAGAAGGCGTGAGCAGCTTCAAGCTGTTCATGGCCTATCCGGGTGTTTTCATGCTGGACGATGCCACGATCTTCCGCGCGATGAGCCAGGCGGCGAAGCATGGCGGTCTCATCTGCATGCACGCGGAAAACGGCGGTGCGATAGACGTGCTTGTGCAGCGCGCGCTGGCCGAAGGGAAGCGCGCGCCGAAATATCACGCCCTGACGCGGCCTACCACGGCGGAAGGTGAAGCCACGGGGCGGGCGATTGCCCTGGCGGAAATGGCGGGAGCACCCGTTTACATCGTGCATCTATCCTGCAACGAAGCCCTGGAGAGAGTCCGCGAAGCCCGCGATCGCGGTCTTCCGGTCTACGCCGAGACCTGCCCGCAGTATCTGTTTCTCTCGCTGGAGAATTTCGATGTTCCGGGGTTTGAGGGCGCCAAGTACGTTTTTACGCCGCCGCTGCGTGAAAAATGGCACCAGGAAAAACTCTGGCAGGGACTGGCTCGGGACACGTTGCAGATTGTTTCCACCGACCACTGCCCGTTTTGCTTCAAGGAGCAGAAGGAGCTCGGGAAAGACGATTTCACCAAGATTCCCAATGGCGGACCGGGCGTTGAGCATCGCTTGAGCCTGATCTACACGGGGGGTGTCAACGGAAAGCGCTTCTCGCCCAGCCGGTTTGTTGAACTGGTCTCCACGGCTCCTGCAAAGCTTTTTGGTCTTTATCCGCGGAAGGGCACGATTGCCGTGGGCTCCGATGCCGACCTGGTCGTCTTCGACCCGAACCAGGAGCAGGTCATCAGCGCGAAAACGCACCACATGCGGGTGGACTATTCGATGTTCGAGGGCATTCCCATCAAAGGTGTGCCGAAGACTGTGCTTTCGCGCGGGCGTGCCGTGGTCGACGCAGAGAAATTCGTAGGGCGTCCCGGCGCAGGAAAGTTTTTGCGCCGGCAAACCTATTCCGGCGTATAAGAGTGAGCAGGGGAGCCTGCTGGGGCTCCTTTTCAGCTCTACGCAGGTTCCTGAAGTACCCGAGCGCGGCGAGAGGATCATTTTCGCTTCTCCCGGCTCAGGAACTGGCTCCCTCAGGCGAAAACGAGATTGCCGAAGGCTTCCGGAACATGAAAATTGGGCTCTGGCGTGCCGGTGGGCCTCCAGGATGAGTAAAAGCGCGGCTCGCGTGGGCCTTCTACGCGAAAGAAATTCACCTTCCACGCACTGTTTGGATCGAACTGCGTCAAAAGCGCTTTCATGGGGATCACAAGCTCTGCCGTCCAGATTCTTTTTGCTTCCTCGACGCGGACCCGGCGCCGGAGTCCGCTCTGCAGATCACGCTTGCGCTCCGGAGTATCCAGATCAATGGCCAGATCAATCCAAAAACCGTTTGGACTGACTTCGAATTCTTTGTAACGGCGCGGAACTGCGGGATTGGGTTGAAGGAAAACCTCGGCGACGTCGCGGTCCCAGAGTTGATCTCGCCGTCCGCTCGGTTCAGCATCCGGGAAAACGGTGATCGCCCGGTAGCGCACCTGAAAATGAACGTAGAGGTTTTCGCGGGTCCACAACAACCGGACCTGTGTTTCGCGTTGCGGATCGGCGTTCTTGCCCTGCCAGTCTGCGTAGAAAACAATTGGTGATCCCGTCCGCCATTCTGCGGCGGCGGGAAAATCGTCCCGGCCCAAGCTGCTCTGGAGCGATGTTGCGACTGCCAAGTCCTTCGTCATCCTGCACGGTTCTCCTGTCGTTGGGAGATTACAACAGACAACCGGGTTGCGGCTGAATTGCCAGATGTTGATGGGCTTGCACCCTTTGCGCACGGCGTCGGCGGAGGCAGGCGTAGAGCCACAAGCGCTGTGTTAGCATCGGATAGAACGCAGATGAATTCCGCATACCTTCTCAGCGCCGTGCGCACTCCCATCGGAAAGTTCGGCGGTGCGCTGGCAGATCTGACCGCCGCGGACATGGGCGTCATTGCGGTTCGCGCTGCGCTCGAAAGGGCGCTTGGGGAATTGCCGCTCGAACGCGTGCCGGTCGACAAACCCGACTGGAACACAATTCCTCCGTTCTCTCGCAGCGCGGCCTCCGCTGCTCGAAAGACACAATATCGTGTAGATGAAGTGATCGTCGGAAACGCGCGGCCAGCCGGCATAGGGCCAAACGTTGGCCGCCAGATCGCCTGGCGGACGGGCCTAGGCGACGATGTTCCCGCGTTTACGGTCAACGCGGCGTGCGCCTCCGGGCTGCGCGCGGTTTTACTCGGCTGGCAGCAGATTCTCCTGGGCGAAGCAGACATCGTCGTTGCGGCCGGCGCCGAATCCATGAGCCGTGTCCCGTACCTGGCTGAGACGCGCTGGGGCTACAAGATGGGGCACCAGCCGCTTGTGGATTCGATGTACCGCGACGGCCTGTTTTGCCAGATTTCGAGGATGATCATGGGCGAGACAGCCGAAGTGCTCGCACGGCAGTACAAGATCAGCCGCGACGAGCAGGATGCCTATGCGCTTGAGAGCCAGCGGCGCGCCGCGCGCGCGACGAGCGAAGGCCGCTTCCAGGCAGAGCTCGTTCCGGTCGAGCGCGTGGACGGGAAAGGCAGAAGGACGCGCATCGAGCTGGACGAACATGTCCGTCCGGAGACTACCCTCGACAGTCTCCGCAAGCTTCCACCAGTGTTCGCGGAAGATGGCAGCGTCACTGCGGGCAATGCCAGCGGGATCACGGATGGGGCTGCGGCCGTCGTCCTCATCAGCGAGAAAAAGCTCCGAGAGATGAAGCTCTCCCCTCTGGCGCGCATTGTGGACGCCGCGGTGGTTGCGGTGGATCCACGCATTATGGGCGTTGGCCCGGTTCCCGCCGTGGAGAAACTCGAAAAACGCACCGGCTGGAAGTTGGCGGACTACGACGCGATCGAGCTAAACGAAGCGTTTGCCGCGCAAGTGCTCGCCTGCGATCGCGAGCTGCATTTTGATCGAGCGCGGCTAAACCCCAACGGCGGAGCGATCGCGCTGGGTCATCCTATTGGCTGCACGGGCGCGAGAATCGCCGCAACCCTCGTCCATGAACTTCGCCGCGGCGCTGCGAAACCTGGCCGCCGTGGCTTGGCGACGCTCTGTGTTTCCGGTGGACTGGGAGTCGCGCTGGCACTGGAAACCTGCTAGGAGCGCGTTAGGAGGATCATCATGATTGAGCCCGTCCAGTCTGAAGAATTCATGACTCGGCCAGAACGGCGAACCCCGGATCAATTCCAGCACATCAAATTTCGCGTGGATGGAGCTGTCGCGCGGATGACCCTGAACCGGCCGGAACACAATCTGCTCAATGAAGCGATGCTCCGGGAGATTGCAGACGGCATCGGCTGGGTCGGGGAAAAAGTGGAGATCAAGCTGGTTGTGGTCGATTCGGCCTGCAAGGTATTCTGCGGCGGCATTGATATTGGCGAATATACCTCGCAGCGCGTTTTTCAGATGCTCGATGCGTTTCACGGGGCGTTTTCGGCCATGCTGGAGGTCGGCAAGCCGGTCTTATGCGTAGTCAACGGCCCCGCCATCGGTGGCGGCGCAGAGCTGGCGGCGTTCGGGGACTTCGTTGTCGCTACGCCCAAGGCGCGTTTCGCGCAGCCGGAAATCAGCATTGGTGTTTTTCCGCCGCTCGCCTCAACGATTCTTCCGTTCCTCGTGGGGCCGAAGACCGCCCTCGAACTCGTCCTGACCGGGGAGCCAGTCTCCGCCGAACGCGCACTGGAGCTGGGAATGGTGAACCGGCTTGTTCCGGAAGATAAGCTGGAGCAAACAGTGAACGACTTAATAGCGCGGATCTCTTCGCATTCCGGGCCCGTCCTGACGATGGCAAAAAAGGCCATCCTGGGCGGAATGGGGATGTCCCTGCGAGACGGGCTGAAGCACTCCATGAACATCTTTCTGAACGAGCTCTATCGCCTGGAAGATTCGCAGGAGGGCTTGCGCGCTCTGGTGGAGAAGCGCAAACCGGAGTGGAAAAATCGCTAGTGGTCCCGCGATTCCTTTTTGGAGTTCGGCTCGTTGACACTTCCAAGAGCGCGGCATACACTGTTTCTCTAAATTGCAGGCTCGGGAAGCGGGGAAGGCCGTGAGAATCGGCCGCGGTCCCGCCACTGTGATCGGCCTATGAGGCCGTAAGCCAGGCTACCCTCCCGCGCCGCGCTTGCCAGCATGCTTCGCGAGAAAGTGTGCAGGGTTCGCCCCACGGAATCTCGTGGGGATTTTTTTTCTCCGGGTAGGGGGGACATGAAGGTGCCTTTGCGGAACCGAAGGAGCAGGGTGCGAGCGCCGCAAGCCGCGCTGGTGATGCTGCTCTTGTCCTCCGCCGCGGCGCACGCGCAGAATAGCAGCCCCCGCACGGCCAGTGCGTTATTTGCCGAGGTCACGGATGAAGCCGGACGCCGGGTGCGCATACCGCAGCAGGTGCAACGCATTGTTTCGCTCGCGCCCAGCCTGACCGAAACCGTTTATGCTCTCGGCGCGGAAGACCGGCTCGTCGGCGATACCGATTTCTGCGACTATCCTGCGGGAGCTCAGAACAAGCCCAAGGTCGGCGGCGCCGTGAATCCAAGCCTCGAGCAAGTCGTCGCGCTGCGGCCGGATCTTGTGCTCGTGACGAGAAGTCTGAATCGCCTAGAAACTGTTCGCGCGCTCGAGCAGTTAAACATCCCCGCCTACGCCACGGATCCACACACCGTTGCGGACGTGCTCTCGTCGGTCGCGCGGCTGTCGGAAGTCCTGGGAATAGGGGAAAGGGGACGAGCGCTTTCGCAGACTTTGGAGGGACGCCTGATGAATCTGCAGAGCCGGCTCGCCGCTACCGCGCCGCGCCGTGTGCTCTTTGTTGTGTGGGCCGAGCCGCTGATCTCCGTCGGTCAGAAGACATTCATCGCCGATGCGCTTCGCCTTGCGGGAGCCGTTTCCGTTGTCGAGTCCACACAGGATTGGCCGCAGGTCAATCTCGAGGAAGCCGTGCGTTCCCACCCGGAGTATCTTATCTTCGCTGATTCACACTCGGAAACTGGGGCGCGGGATTTTGAGGCGCTTGCCGAGCGGCCGGGCTGGCGCGATCTCGACGCTGTGCGAAACCGCCGTATTGCCCTCATCAGTGATGCGGTCAATCGTCCGGCGCCGCGACTGATTTCCGCGATCGAAGATCTTGCGCGGCAGCTTCATCCCGACGCATTTTCTGAGAATGAAAAGGCACGGCCGGATCAACCTGCGCCGACGAAGCCGCGAGCATCTCTCGCGGCCGGCGAGGCTTGGAATATACCCAGAATGGGGATGCCACCCGGCCCAGGACCATGCGCATGCGCCCACTGACACTTCGGCGTCTGCTCGCCCGCTGCGCAATTCTCGCCGTCGTGTTGTTCTTTGTGGTGATCCTCGCGCTCAAGCTTGGCGCCGTGCCGGTATCGCTTTATGGGCTGGGCCGCGACCTGATTCGAGTAGCGCTGGGAAAGAGCAGCGAACTTTCCAGCGAATACCGGCTGATTGTTTTCGATATCCGCCTGCCGCGGATCGTCCTCGGAATGTTTGTCGGCGCCTCCCTTTCCGTCGCCGGAGCCAGTTTCCAAGCCTTGCTTCGAAATCCCCTCGCCGATCCCTACGTTCTCGGGGTTTCGAGCGGCGCGGCTGTGGGGGCCATACTGGCTCTGATC
>JBGQHF010000014.1:0-48550 GCA_041497835.1 Terriglobia bacterium | reverse complement strand
TTTTTCACGGCCGGGAGTGCGCGGAACATCGCCGCGGCCGGGCGCGAGCGTCTTGAAGATGGGATCGAGATGCTTCACGACATCGGTTTCGCCGCCGATCATCTGGCAATAGCCGCGCTCGAGTCCCCAGACGCCGCCGCTGGTGCCAACATCCACGTAGTGAATGCCTCTTGCGGAAAGCTCTTTCGCGCGGCGGATGTCGTCGATGTAATAGGAGTTGCCGCCGTCGATGAGGATGTCGCCTTTCTGGAGCTTGGGAGCGAGCTCGGCGATGGTGCTGTCCACGGCGGCGGCGGGAACCATGAGCCAGATGGCGCGCGGGGCGTTGAGCTTCTTCACGAATTCGTCGAGGGAGCCGGCGCCCGCGGCGCCTTCGCCGGAGAGCTGCTTGACGGCGTCGGCGCTGCGGTCAAAGACAACGCAGTGGTGGCCGCCGCGGGTGAGCCGCCGCACCATGTTCGCGCCCATCCGGCCGAGACCTATCATTCCGAGTTGCATGAGAGGCTTGCTCCTTTGCGTGGAATCAAAACTTTTTCGCCGCTGTTTGCCAGACCGAAACTGCACTTCCCGCAAGACGCGGGCAAGCCATCCGACCGCACGACGTTCAATCAGCCGCGGAGGGCGTTTTCGAATTGCCGGAGGCCGCCGGTGACGTCCTTGCCGAGATTGACGCGGAGGACGCGTCGGCCGCGCTGCGTAAACGCCTGAAAATCACCGAGCGCCTGCGCCTTGATCAACTGGCCGAACGTGTAGTCGGTCTCCGGCACCGGCAAGGGATCGGATGGCTCGTCCACAAATTGTACGAAGAGGCCGGTGTTGGGGCCGCCCTTGTGGAGCTGGCCGGTGGAATGCAGGAAGCGCGGGCCGTAGCCAAGCGGCGTGGCGAGGTGCGTGGTGTCGCGCAGAGTCTTCTGAATTCCTTCGAGGGCCGTGGTCGTGGCGGCCTTTGGCGCGAGATACGCCTGGATGGAAATGTAGTCACCGGGCTTGGCCTTGCCAAGCCAGCCGGAGACCGCGTTCTTCAAATTGTCGCGGTCGGAGGCAAGAACCGGGCCGGGGCCCGGAACGGACTGCGACTGGCCGGCCATGGCCTGCCGCGCGAGGTTTTTCGCCAGCTCGACGTCGGGCTGATCGAAGGGCTGGATGCCGAGGACCGCGCCCGCGGCGGCGATGGCCAACTCCCAGCGGAAAAATTCCTGGCCGAGGTCGAGGGTCTCGCCGGCTTCGATGCGAATGACGGGATGCGCGGCGGCTTCAAGGGTTTTCAGCCTGGCTTCCTGATCCGGGTCGGAATCCTGCGAAGCGCGGAGATAGACGAAGACGCGGTCGCGGCCATACACCTCCGGCGAGCCGAGAGGTTCGCCGGCGACGGGGACGATTCCCTTGTCATTCTTGCCCGTGCTTTCGGCGATGAGCTGCTCGAGCCAGGCGGGAAGCAGGGCAAACGAGCGCGAAGTGGCGAAGGTGACTTTGTCGAGGCCGGCGAGGGCGAGCTCACCGAGCGCGGCGCCGAGGACGAGACCCGGATTGTTTGCGACGGGCACGGAAGCCGCGCAGGCCTGCGCCATGCCGCGCGCGACGCTGAGGAAGCGCGGAATATCCACGCCGATGAGAGCCGCGGGGACCAGGCCAAAGTGAGTGAGCGCGGAGTAACGGCCGCCAACGTCGGGCACCGTTTCGAAGATGCGGCGGAACTTGCGCGATTGGGCTTCCTTCACCAAGGCCGTGCCGGGATCCGTGATGGCGACGAAATGTTTCGCGACGTCTTTCGTTTTCTCGCCGACGCGGGCCCAGAAGTATTTCATGTAGGAGTTGGGCTCGATGGTCGCGCCGGACTTGCTGGAGACGAGGAAGAGGGTGTGTTCGAGATTGACGCTTTTTTCGACGGCGCGGACAGCGTCGGGGTGCGTGCTGTCGAGGACGGACAGGTCGGGGTAGCCCATCTTGTGGCCGAACGTGGTCTCAAAGACTTCGGGGGCAAGGCTGGAGCCACCCATGCCGAGCAAGACGACGTTGTCGAAGCCGTCGGCGCGCACAGCTTGCACGAACTGGTCGAGATCGCCGGTCTGTTTGCTCATGACTTCGGAAAGCGTCAGCCAGCCGAGGCGATTGGTGATCTCGGTGGGCTCCTTGGCCCAGAGGGTGTAATCCTTGGCCCAGAGCCGGCGGCCGAAATCGGCAGCCTGCCAATCGGCGAGGCGTTTTTCCACGGCGCTTTGAACGGAGCCGAGGCTCATGCGCTGCGGGTCGAGGCGAATATCGAGCATCTTCTTGCGCTTCTCGTCGAGGGCCTTGAGGAGCTGCTTGTACGAATCGAGGAAGAGCGTGACGCCCTGGCTTTGCAGGGTTTCGGTAACGGCCGCCATGTCGATGCCGACTTTCGCGAGTTTGGCGAAGAGCTGCCGGGCTTCGTTCACGCCGCTGCGAATCGTTTCCTTGATGGTGGCGTGATCGCGCACGGCGTCGAGGGTAGCCGGTGGAAGCGTATTCACGGTGTGCGGGCCGATGAGGCCGTCCACGTACATGACGTCGGAGTACGCGGGATTTTTCGTGCCCGTGCTGGCCCACAGCGGGCGCTGCACGCGCGCGCCCTTTTCCATCAACTTCCGGAAGTGGGCGCCGCCGAAGAGCTCCTCGAAGCGCTGGTAGACGATGCGGCAATTGGCGATGCCGACTTGGCCGCGAAGGGCGAGCGCTTCGGGCGTGCCGATCCGCTCGAGTTCCTTGTCCACAAGGGTGTCCACGCGGCTGACGAAAAAGGACGCGACGGAAGAAACGTTTTTCGGGTTCTTGTTCTTCTCGACGCCGCGGATGTAGGCCTGCGCGACAGCTTCATAGTGGGTGAGGGAAAACATCAGCGTGATATTGACATTGATGCCCTCGGCGATGAGCGTTTCGATGGCGAAGATGCCTTCCTGGGTGGCGGGAACTTTGATCAAGACGTTGGGGCGCGCGATGAGTTTCCAATAGCGACGCGCGTCGGCGAGGGTGCCCTGCGTGTCGTAGGCAAGGTCGGGGCCGACTTCGAAACTGACGAAGCCGTCGGCTCCGCCGGTGGCGTCGTAAACGGGCCGGAGGACGCCGGCGGCCATCTGAATGTCTTCGATGGCGAGGCGCTCGTAAAGCGCGACGGTGTCCATGTTGGGGCCGGCTTCGAGCGCCCGGCGGAGAGCCTCGTCATAATCGCTGCTGCCGGCGATAGCCTTTTCGAAGATGGTGGGGTTGCTGGTGACGCCCCGCAGTCCTGCGTCCACCAACCCTTTGAGGCCGCCACTGGTGATGAGGTTTCTGCGGATGAAATCGAGCCAGACGGACTGGCCGAGACGCTGCAGCTCCTGAAGGGCGTTTCCCGCCGCCGTCTTAGTGGTGCTCATATTTGGCCTCCAACGCCCTGACTTTTTCGAGGCGGCGTTCGTGCCGCTCTTCATGGGCAAACTTCGCGCCGACAAAGGCGCGGACCAGCTCCTCGGCAAGCTTGACGCCAATGATACGCGCTCCGAGGACGAGGACGTTCATGTCGTCGTGCTCGACGCCCTGATGGGCCGAGTAGGTGTCGTGACACAGCCCGGCGCGAATGCCGGGCATTTTGTTTGCGGCGACACTTGCGCCCACGCCGCTGCCGCAGATGAGGACACCGCGCGCGGCGCGGCGCTCCAGCACGGCATTGCCGATGGCCTCGGCAAAGTCCGGATAGTCGGAAGGCTGTTCATCGTAAGCGCCGACGTCCAGAGTTTCGTGGCCCAGGCCGCGCAGAAATTCGCCGATGGCATTTTTCATGGCGAAGCCGGCGTGGTCGGAACCGATGGCGATTCTCATGAAGCGTTATCTGCCCAGGGCTTCGCGGACCGCGGCGATAACGCCGCCGGGAACGAAGCCGAATTTCTTCTGCAGCTCTTTGAGCGGGGCGGAAGCGCCGAAGGTCTTCATGCCGATCATGCGGCCCTTCGAGCCGACGTATTTTTCCCAGCCCATGGTGGAAGCCTGCTCGACGGAAACGCGGGCGGTGACGTCCGGCGGCAGAACAGAATCACGATACGCCTGCGGCTGGCGTTCGAACAGCTCCCAGGAGGGCATGCTCACGACGCGCACGCGGACGCCTTCGACGGATAGTTTTTCGTAGGTTTCGAGACAGAGGGAAACTTCGCTGCCCGTGGCGATGAGAATGGCCTCGAGCTTGCCGCCTTTGGCTTCGGCCAAAACGTAAGCGCCCTTCGCGACGCCGGAGGCCGGCGCGTATTTCGCGCGATCCAAGGTGGGAAGCGCCTGGCGAGAAAGGACGAGGATGGCAGGCTCGTGGCGCAACTGAAGAACGAGGCGCCACGCCTCGGTGACTTCGTTGGCGTCCGCCGGGCGCAGGACGATGATCCCCGGGATGGCGCGGAGAGATGCGATCTGCTCAATGGGTTGGTGCGTGGGACCGTCTTCGCCGACGCCGATGGAGTCGTGCGTGAAGATGTAGATGACGGGAAGCTCCATCAGCGCGCTGAGGCGAATGGAAGCGCGCATGTAGTCGCTGAAGATGAGGAAGGTGGAGGCGTAGGGGCGGATTTTCGAAAGTGAGAGACCGTTGGCGATCGAGCCCATGGCGTGCTCTCGGATACCAAAGTGGAGGTTACGGCCGTCGCGCGAGCCGGCTTCGAAGTCGCCGGCGCCATCGAAGGTGAGGCGCGTCTTGGTCGAGGGAGCGAGGTCCGCGGCGCCGCCGATGAGCCACGGAAGATATTTGGCCGCGGCGTTCAGGACTTTGTTGGAGGAATCGCGCGAGGCGAGGCCTTTCGAATCGGCGGGGAAAACGGGCAGGTCTTTGTCCCAGCCGTCGGGAAGCCGGCGGTGCTGCATGCGAAAGAGCTGATCGGCGAGCTGAGGGAATTGCTTCTTGTAGTCCTCGAATTTCGCCATCCAGGCGGTGCGCGCTTCGCCGCCGCGCTTGCCGATGCCGCCCTGGAAATGCCCGTAGACGCCGTCGGGTACGAGAAACTTAGCGTCCTCGGGCCAGCCATAATTGCGTTTGGTGAGGCGGATCTCCTCTTCGCCGAGCGGCTCGCCATGGGCGCCGCTGGTGTCCTGCTTGTTGGGCGCGCCGTAGGCGATGTGGCTATCCACGATGATGAGCGTGGGGCGATCGGTGGTCTGCTGGAAAAACGTGAGCGCGCGGCAGAGCATCTGAAGGTCGTTGGCGTCGCCAACGCGGGTGACGTTCCAGCCGTAGCCGATGAAGCGGGTGGCGACGTCTTCGCTGAATGCCAGCGCGGTGTGGCCTTCGATGGTGATCTTGTTGTTGTCGTAGATCCAGCAGAGATTCGAAAGTTGGAGATGGCCCGCGAGGGAAGCGGCTTCGCCGGTGATGCCTTCCATCATGTCGCCGTCGCCGCAGACGGCATAGACATTGAAATCGATGAGCTCGAAGCCGGGGCGATTGAAGTATTGGGCCATCCACCAGCGGGCCATGGCCATGCCGACGCTGGTGGCCACGCCCTGACCGAGCGGGCCAGTGGTGGTCTCGACGCCGGAAGTCCAGCGGTATTCGGGGTGGCCGGGGCACTTGCTGTCGAGCTGGCGGAAGCGTTTGATGTCCTCGAGCTTGACGGACGGCTCGCCGAGGGTCTCGTAGGCGGGATTGACAGACTTGACCTGAGCCAAATGGAGCAGGGAATAGAGAAGCATGGAGGCATGGCCGCCGGAGAGAACGAAGCGGTCGCGGTTGGGCCAAATGGGATCATTGGGGTCAAAGCGGAGAAATTGCTGCCAGAGGCAGTAGGCGACAGGAGCCAAAGCCATGGGCGTGCCGGGATGGCCGGAGTTGGCCTGCTGAACGGCGTCCATGGAAAGGGTGCGGATCGTGTTGATGCAAAGCTGATCCAGAGTTGCCTGACTGGAGACCGGCTGGCTCACGTTTGCTCCCCTCGAAAAATGGGCGCCCGACCTGATCTCTACGGGCTCGTACTTTGATGCACCGCGCAACGTGTTGGCTAACGAAATCGCGGAAAGGAAATAGATTACAGTCTAACCGAAAACTCCTGCAGGGGCCCAAATTGGCGGGGGCGCAGATTCCCGAAGGATCAGGAGGGAATGGGGCGCTGGTCAGAAGGGGTTGGCCGGCGCGCGGCCACCATGCTAAGTTTCAAGACACTGCCGATGCCCGGGTGGCGGAATGGCAGACGCTGAGGACTTAAAATCCTCCGGGGATTTTTCCTCATGTGGGTTCGACTCCCACCCCGGGCACCATCCTTTTCTTTACCTTTTCCGGAAAATCACGGAAACGCCTGAGCGGGGGATAACTCTGGCACAGATGTGAGCCGGACTGTGCGTGAGCGGCAGGGATTTGAGCGGGGAAGGCGAGACAAGAGAACAGGGCGGCGCATGCCCTTCTTTCTAATGCGCCGCCCCGTTTATCACCCGGCCGGGCGAAACCTTTTCAGGAAACCGACGGTACGAGCGCGCATGCTAACTCTTCACCGTGAGAACCGGACAAGCGGCGCCGCAAATCACGCGGTACGTCGTGGCGAAGGGGCTGTGGGTCTTGAACCCGCTTCCCGCCTTGGCTCCCATCACGATCAAGTCGCAATGGCGGTTCTGTGCCATGTTCAGGATCTCCTCCGCCGGGACGCCAAAGCTCACGGTGAATTCCGGCTCGCACCAGAGGGCGGCGCCTTCGGAAAGGAAATCCTCGAGGCGTCGAAGAATCGCTACGCGCTTGTCGGCGAGCTCGCCCTCGGACGCGCCGGCTCGCCGCGGCAGGACGTGCAATAGCGTGAGATGCGATTGATACTCCTGCGCGAGGGAAAGCGCATAGGCGACGGCACGCACATTTGTGTGTTCGAGATCCGCGGCGAATAGAATTTTTTTCCATTCCGCAGTTCGAGATGGATCACTGGAAAAGCGGGGTCCCACAGTCATCACGGGACACGGCGCCCGGCGGAAGATCTCCTCCGCGCCGGAGCCGAGAAGCACTTTTTCCATCTTCTTGGCGCCATGCGTGCCGACGACGACCAAATCGATTTCGTATTTCTGAATCAAGCCCTCGACCGTCGGCCAGAGGAATCCCTCCTGGAGGATGACCTCGTGAGGGGCCTCGCGGAGGCGGCCGGAGATAAGGATGTCGGCGAGTTTCTGCTCGGCGGACTGGCGAAGGGCTCCGTGAGTCGGAATGGCCGCCTCAGCGGGCACAAAGGCATAGGCATCCGGGGTGAGCACGTGCGCCAGATAGATGCGGGAGTCGTAACGCCGCGCAATCGTCATGGCGTAGTCCAGAGCGCTTTCGGCGCTTGGAGAAAAATCGGTGGGAACGAGGATGTTCGCCAAAGAAACGCGGGTCACGGGAATCTCCCTCGTGTCAGAACTTTCATGGATGTTTTCCATGTACGCCTCCCCCAGAGCGGCAGGGTGTGGTACCAACGGACGCAAACAATCTCTAGGGAGCACTCTCATTGCCAGGAACCAGTTTTGTTTCTGATTCAAAGGAAAGGAAATAGGGGTAATCGCCAGCGATTCTCGCGAATGATTGTGTGAGTTCGCGCAAGGGCTTGCGTGAGGTAGCGCACGAAAGCAGGCGGGCGGGGAGGTTTGCCTGCAGGGAAATGGGACTCGTAATGGTACGGATGCGAGGCGAGAATCCGCGTGGACCAGAATGATGCCAACAAATTCTCGATAAAAGAGCAGCGGCCGGCGGCGGTAATGGCCCATGCCCAGGGCCGGGACGCCGCGACTGCGGCGCTCCTGCTTACAACCGTGCTCGGCCGCTGCCTAACCTACGAGGCAGGAACCCTCTCCCTCTTGCACTTTCGGCAGATGCTTGCGCTTGCCGAAGCGGTCCCTTCCCTCGCGGGTCAACTCCCTGCGAATCTGCCCGAGTCCCATCAAGAATCGCTTTTGGACAGTTCCGTGGGGCAATCGTGCATGAACAGTTCCACTGCGGCACAATTCGCGTGGCGAACTAACCCTTTCACTTACACGAGCTTCTGGCTGCCGGTCTGGCCGCCCTAAAAGGAAAGAAAAACCGAGTGCGGAATTTCGCACGCACGGAGCGGAATCTCGCGCAGTGCACGGGTCGTCCGGTGAGGAGCTAAGCTCACGCGAGCGGCAACTCCTGAAATTGCGGCCAGAGATTGGATTGAAGGCGCGAAGGTGGTAGATTTCGGGAGAGCAACGGGCCCGAACGTGCCGTCGGCAGAGGCTCGTGTGCCCCCGGCGGTCCGTGGGGGACGAGGCGCAGAAAGGGGTGGGACATGGAGTTCGACCGAAGCGAGCTGATTGATCAGCTCAAAATGGAGATCCTGGTACTCGAACGCGGCGGTTACCAGCCATCCGTGCATACACCTCGCGACCAGCCCAGGTTTATCCGAGACGCAGTCGGCTGCCCGAATTTCACCCTAGAGCAGGCGCAAGTACAGTGTCACCAATGCCTCTGGAGCGCCTTCGTGCCTCCCGAGCATCTCCAGAAAGAGAACGCCTGCCAGTACATCCCTCTCAACGCCGAGGGCGACACCATCGCATCGCTGGAAGCGAGCGGGAGACGCGCGGATGTGGAGGGCATACTCCTGGCTTGGCTGAAGAAAACCGTAGCTCGTTTGGAGGCAGAGTAGCCGATTGCGAGTGAGAAAAGGGTCTTGCGAAGGGAAAAGGGCCTCCTTCAGGAAACAGGAGTCGCGGTGGATTCATCGTCCTCGGAATGGGAGAGACCGAACTTCTTCATCTTGTAGCGAAGAGCGTCGCGGCTGATATCCAGGAGTTTCGCTGCCCTCATCTGATTTCCGTTGGCCTGGTGCAAGGCCATTTCCACGAGTGCGTGCTCGACACCCTCCAGGGAGGTGCCGCCATCGGGGATGGCCAGGGGAGGAAGCCGGCGCTTCCCGGTTTCTGCGGATTCTCCCGCTGGTTTCGAGAAGTCAGGGGAGGAGGACGCGAGTTCCCCACTGTGCCCTGAAACGGAGACCGGCAGATAATGCGGGCGCAGGGTGGGTTCGTCCTCGAGGATCATGGCACGCTCGATCGCGTTTTTCAGCTCGCGAACATTGCCCGGCCAGTCGTTCTGGAGAAGCAAGCGGCGGGCCTCATCCGTGATTCCGCGGACAGACTTGCGATATTTCCGGTTGTAGTGGTCGAGAAAGAATTCCACGATCGGGAGAATATCTTCTTTGCGTTCCCGCAAGGGCGGAATGTAGATAGAGATGACTGCCAGGCGATAGTAGAGATCCTGGCGGAAATGTCCTTCACGGACGGCGCGTTCGAGGTCGCGATTCGAGGCGGCGATGACGCGAACATCCATCTGAATGTCACGCACACCGCCGACGCGGCGGAGCATCTGATCCTCGAGAACGCGCAGCAACTTCGCCTGCAGCAACGGAGAGAGTTCGCCGATTTCATCCAGGAACAAAGTGCCGCCGTCGGCGATTTCGAAAAGCCCCTTCTTCATGGCCTTCGCATCGGTGAAAGCGCCCCGCTCGTGACCGAATAGCTCCGCTTCCATAAGAGTTTCCGGAATCGCGGAGCAGTTGATAGCGACGAAGGGGTGGTCTTTGCGGGAACTCTCGTAGTGAATGGCCTTGGCAATGAGGTCCTTGCCCGTGCCGCTCTCGCCCTGGATCAAGATGGTGGAAGCTTCGCTGGCGGCGATCTTGTGCACAAATTTCATCAGCTCAATGGTCTTGCGGGAGGCGCCGATGATTTCGTGGTAGCCGGCGCGGCGGCGCATCTCCGAGCGGAGGGATTCCACTTCGGTTCGAAGGGCGCCGGCTTCCGCGGCGTTCTGGACAGTGACGGCGAGTTCCTCGAACTGGATGGGCTTGGAAATGAAGTCGTAGGCGCCGAGGCGGAGAGCGGCTTTGACCTCCTCCAGCCGGGGGTCGGCGGTCATCATGATGATCGTGGCGGCATCACCGGACTGTTTCAAGCGCTCGAGTACCTCGATACCGCTTTGATCGGGGAGGTGGACGTCGAGGAGGATCACATCCGGAGACTCGGACTGGGCCAGCCGAAGGGCCTCTTCGGCGTTTTCCGCCTGCACTCCCTGGAAACCGTACTCCGCGCATTTTTGCGCAAGCGACCAGCGGACGAGCTTTTCGTCATCGACGATCAGGATTTTCTTTTTTGCCATCCCCATTACTGTACCACTCCGGCTCTTGCCGGAGCATTTTCGGGAGTTTCCAGCACGAGCGGGATGGAGACCTCGAATTGAGTGCCTTTGCCGGGCTCGCTGGTCACTTCCATGTGTCCGCCGTGTGAATCCACGATTCCTTTGGCGAGCGGGAGACCCAGCCCCGTGCCTTCCTTGCGCGTGGTGAAAAAGGGCCGGAAGATTTTCGGCAGCACATCGCGGGAGATTCCGCGGCCGGAATCTGCGACGCGAATCACGGCGCGGCCGCTCTGCTTTTCCAGGGTGACTTCGACGCGCCCTTCTCCCTTGATGGCTTGAATGCCATTGAGGAGGAGATTGAGAACGACCTGTTGGATGAGAACCGGGTCGTGAACCACGGCAGTCAGATCCGGAGAAGGCGCAAAGCGAATCTCGATGGGCCGAGAGAGGACTTGCTGCCGCGCCAGGAGAACGGCCTGCTCGACCGTGGCGTTCAGATCGGCGGAGAGAAACTGGGGGGGACGCGGGCGCGCGTAGGCCAGAAGATCGTTCAAGATGGATTGAATCTGGCGGATCTCCGCGCGGACATCGGTGAGAATCTCGCGGCTGGGGCTCCCCGGAGGCAACTCTTTACCAATGACTTCGATGACTCCGCAGATCCCCGCGAGGGGATTGCGAATTTCGTGCGCGAGACCTGCGGCGAGCTCACCGATGGTGGCGAGATGCTCGGCCCGCGACATTTCCTGCCGATGGAGGCGCTCAATCTCCACTTTGTTCTCCCGCAGCTGGCGGACCATCTCATTGAAATGCTTCCCGAGCTGACCCACATCGTCGTCGCGTTCGGCAAATTTCACGTTGGCATCTAGATCGCCAGAGCGCACGCGCGCGATGGTTTTTTCGAGCTCGCGAAGGGGGCGTTCGATCAGGACAGCCAGGACGGCCAGCAGGACGCCGCAGATCACGAGCGCACCGGAGGCCGCGATGCTCAAGATCCAATGGCCGTGCGGGATGGCCTTCAGGAGAAGAACGAACTGGAAGGCAAAAAGTCCGAAGAGCAGGATTCCGATGATCGGGATGATGGCCTTCAACCGCCAGCGCAGGCGTTGTGCAAACTTGGGAAGTTCGGTAAGGCTCATGCGACGATTCTAACGCCAGGAAACCATTATTCTCCACAGGAGCCCATTGCCGCTTCGCTGATCCCGGAGTGTGAGCCGGATGCGGCGGCGAGCTTTCGATGCGCCGGCGCGCCCGTGCGATTCGAAAAAGAGGAAAACCCACAGCCGTGGAACGTCTTTCGTCACAGCCCGCGGACAAAACCTGTTGCGGCTCCCCGGATTCCCCTAGAATCGGGCGAGGCCGGAAGCACGGATGGTGCGGTGTTCCGGGCGGCGCAGTTACCCGAGGGAGGGCACATTGCCAGCAACCGAATCCTTTGACCTGATCGTGATTGGCTGTGGGCCAGCCGGAGAGAAGGCCGGAGCGCAGGCGGCCTATTTCGGGAAGCGCGTGGCGGTGATCGAGCGCGCGCCGAACATGGGCGGGAGCTGCATCAACACGGGGACGGTGCCCAGCAAGACGTTGCGGGAATCCGCGCTGTATTTCTCCGGGCTGAAGCAGCGCGGGCTCTACGGAATTGATTATTCGTTGAAGGAAAACCTGACGGTACACGATTTCATGCATCACGAACGCGCCGTGGTGGAGATGGAGCGCCAGCGCATCCTGAAAAATCTGGAGCTGCACCACATCGAACTGGTCCGCGGCGAAGCGGCCTTTGAAGACACGCACACGGTTTCCGTGAGCGGCGCTGGGGGAACGAGGCGTCTGCGAGGCGACGTGATCCTGATTGCGACGGGTTCGAAGCCGCACCGGCCGCCGGAGATTGCCTTCGACGACGTGCGGGTGTTCGATTCGGACACCTTCTTGCGAATGGACAAGATTCCGCACAGCCTCGCGGTAATCGGCGGCGGGGTAATCGGGTGCGAGTACGCGTCCATTTTCATGGCGCTCGGCGTGAAGGTTTCGCTGGTGGACGGGCGGGATCGCCTGCTGCCGTTTCTGGACGCGGAAATTTCCGAGCGGTTGCGGGAGCGGCTGGCGAGCCTGGGGATGAATTTTCTGTTCAGCGAACGGCCGGACAAAGTGGAACGCACGCCGAACGGTGTGAGGCTTCTGATGAAAAGCGGGAAGGTGCTGGAGACGGAGGCAGCACTCTTCGCGGCGGGGCGGCGCGCGGCGGTGGACGGGGTGGCGCTGGAAAAGGCCGGGCTCGCGGTGAATTCCCGCGGCTACATCGACGTGAACGAGCAATACCAGACGAAAGTGCCGCACATCTACGCGGCGGGCGATGTGATCGGGTTCCCCGCGCTGGCGTCGACTTCGATGGAGCAGGGCCGCGTGGCCGTGTGCCATGCGTTCGGCTTCAAGTACAAGCAGCGTGTTGCTTCGATGCTTCCGATGGGTATTTATACGATCCCGGAAATATCGGCGGCCGGAGAGAGCGAAGAATCGTGCCAGGAGAAGAAGATCAAATACGTCGTGGGCCGCGCCAAGTATGAAAACAACGCCCGGGGTCACATCATCGGCGACACGGCGGGCCTGCTGAAACTGATCTTTTCACCGCAAGACAAGAAATTGCTCGGCGTGCACATTATCGGCGAGAACGCGACGGAGTTGATCCACATCGGAATGATGGCAATGGACAACGGGCTGACAATCGATGAGTTCATCGAGCAGGTCTTCAACTATCCGACGCTGAGCGAGACGTACAAATACGCCGCCTACGACGGGCTGGGAAATCTGGCCGGGCACAAACTGCGCGAAGGGTAGCTGCTGTCAAAGTTCTAATCCGTCGGATTGCGGGGGAACTTGAGATATGGGAGGCGAACGCCGCGGACGAAGATGTTGTCGGCGGTGATTCCGGCGGGAGCTTCAAAGCCCTTGGCTCCGCCGGCAGAGACAAAATCGTCCTGCTCGACACCGTCACCGCTCACCCCCAAGCCGCCCACCAAAGTGCCGTTCCTATAAAGCGGCAGACTCCCCGGAAAGAAAACGATTCCGCTTTGATTGGGTCCGGCGGGCTGAAATCCTTGCGTGCAGGGGTTCGCGGTGTCCTGCAGATACAAATTGAAAAACGGGCCGGCGGCCGAGCCGTCGATGCCGGGCGGATAGAGGGGTTGCGCGCCGAAACTGATGGTGCGGTTGGAGACGGCGGTGCCGATGGGAACGCCGGTGAGATCGGCCGCGGTGCGCAAACTGCTGTTGAAGTAGATCATGTTGCGCGCTTTGCTCGCGGCCACGTCGATGCTGAAAACGGTGGAATCCTGCATGCGGCGCAGGCCGATGATGCTGCCGTCGAGATCGGCGACGGCTATGACCATGCGCGTGCGCGACCCGAGGGGAAGACGAATGGCCGCGCGCGTGAGTTTGGCCGTGGCTTCCGCATTGTCGAGGACTTGCTTGACTTCGGCGGCAGTAAGACCCCCGACGGGGCCATTTGCAGGCGCGACGAGGTTGCCTTCAGGAGGCTGGCCGGGGCTTGCCACGGGCGAGATGAGGTAGCTACCGATCATCGTGCCTGGTCCGACACCGGCGGGGCGCGTCGTCTGGTTTACAAAGGGCAGAGCCACACCGTCAATTGTCACTACGCCGGGCGGGGCCGGGGTGGGTCCGAAGCCATTGGAGGTCGCCGCAGCGAACGCAGCGAATTCGGCCACGTCCGGGGTGACACCGGTGACGCCAACGCCTCCGACGACGACGCCATTCTTGAAAATCGGAACGCCGCCGGGATTGACGGCATTGGGATCGCCGTCGTTCAGATCGGCCTTGCCGGTTACGATGCCGAGACCGATGCCTCCGCTAAGGGCGCGGGCTGGCGGCACCTGCTGGCCGGGAAGATAATTTGCCGAGAGCGTGCAACCGCGGTTGGTGTTCTCGATGCCATAAAGCGCGGCAGTGGGGGCGTTCGTCACGCCGGGCGGGAAATGAATGCCGCTGATGAAGCGCACTGTGCGCGAAGAAAGAGGCGCCTGGTCGTTTGAAAAAAACACGCCCGTCCGGGCTAACGCCACAGCGAGATCGTTCACATCTACTGGGGCGCCGAAATTTCCCGTGGCCGTAGCGGGCGCGGCGGGTTTGCGAAAGACCGCAAGGACACGACCGGCGCGGTCCACGACGCCAATGACCATTGTTGTTGGATCCGCGGCCTGGGCGGCCGCCTGGACGATGTTTTGCACGTCGGCAGCGGAGAGTGCTGGCGGAGGGCCAAGCGGCGGGATGGTGATGCTGTTGTTCCCGCCCCCGCAGCCGGCAATGCCGGCGGAGAGCGCTGCGGCGAGAAGAAGTGTGAGTATGCAACACAGCAGGAGTCTTGGATGCGGCGCGAAGCGCGAACGCGGGGAAAGCAGCGATGTGCGAGTTTGCCGGATGGAGCGCATCAAGAGAGATACCGTGTTGGTATCACATCCGCGAGTTCGCCTCAACCGGTTCGCTGGGGAGGGTTGTGGGTCAGTTTCCGGTTAGCGCGTTACACGGCCAAGTGAGCGACGCCGGTGGCGTCAAGTCAAGTTTCGATCCTGTCAATCCGAGCGTGACGCTAACCGACGTCCTGAGCTCGACCGATAAGAACGGGACGTCTCAAGAGTGATGATGGGCTACCTTCGGGGGCTGCACCGTCTGGGGCGATGTTTTCCGGATCATCTCCAAGAGGGCGGCCCGGTCAGGCTTGAGCAGCTCGTCAACAACCTGCTTGTTGACGTTCGCGACGATGATTTGCCCGACTTCTGTATGCACGTCCGAGAAGATTCTCATACTCTTCATCTTCCGTGTCTGGGACTCGTTATCTTCGGTTGGACTAAGGTAGTGCACGGCGCTAGCTTTGTAGCGGTGGATCAGAAACAGTTGGACGAGCGTCATCATTCGCTTCTTGCGTAGCGGTGCGACCGTATTCTGGTCGCGAACCGAGAGAAACTTCCGGCCGCGACGATCCTGGACATTGGCGAAGATGATGTTGGCGAGTTTTTCGCCACCGGGCTCGTCGAGCACGCTCAGTTCCAACAGTTCCGAGCCGGCCGTGTGGGGACGCAGCTCGACCCGAATCTTCGCTGGATGCTCCCAGTGCTTCCCCCACTCCGCGAGCCACTCCTCCAGCAGCTTGGGGGGAACCTCGGTCTGAACGAGGTGCTGGTAGTGTGTCGATCCCTTACCCATCGCCTTCGTTGCGGCAGTACGTCCCGACGAAGCCATCAATGCACTGTCCAGCCGTGGTCCTCCCACTAGCGTCTGCGGCGTCCGATAAGGAGACTCCAGGAGCCTGAACTTGCGCTGCAGGCGCGCCAGAGCCAACATCCCGTCCTCCTTCAACGCGGTCGCGAACTCCTCGGCGGCCAAGCCATCGATCTGGTGTCCACCGTAAGTGACGAAGTTGAAAACGAACCCGAGCTTTCCGAGCTCCTCCGGAAAGCGCTTCATCTCTTCGTCGCTCATGCCCGTGGTGTCCCAGCTGAACGACGGCGACAAATTGTACGCCAGCATCTTGTCGGGATATTCTGCGTGGATTGCATGCGCAAACATCCTGGCGTCCTCCAGGTCTGCCGTCTTGGTCTCCATCCACAGCATGTCCGCAAAGGGCGCCACAGCCATCGACCTAGCGATGGCAAAATCGATCCCGCTCTGGATTTGATAGAAACCTTCTGGGGTCTTGGGCAGCTCACAATCCCAGACGACCTGGATACCCATGGACTTCGCCCGCTCGCGCACTTCGAAGAAGGAAGCGCGTTTCGCGAACGCCAGCCAAGCTTCGGCGCTCATGTCGAAACTTTCTCCTTCGTCCGTGCGGGACTCCATCACGTCGGCGACCGCCTGCCCATACGTTTTCAGCCCGGCTTCTGCCCGCCAGATTTCCATATAGCGCGTGTCGATCTTCTCGAGCGCGGCGTCGAGCTCTGTTGCCGACGCATGCTTGAAGCCCTGGGCAGTCTCCTCGATCATCGACATGAGCCCGACCTGCCCAAGCCAAGCAAAGGCCGCCCGGTACTCGGTCTCCGACACGGCGAACAGGAGGTGGCCACGGACCTCGACCCCCAGTTCGAATAGCTTTCTCAGAATGGCTAGATAGCCGACGCGGCAACTTAACAGCTCGATGTTGGTTGCGCCAAGGATGAAGGGCTGGTCTCGCTCGTCGCTACGATTCTCCAGAAACGTCGCCGCTTCAGCATCGGTTCTGGCCACAAGGATGCCCGGGACCCGCATGATGTCAAGCTGCAGGCGGGCCGCATTTAGACGCCTGATCTCCTCGTCCTCGGCGACGAGCACCTTACCTCCCTGGTGGCCGCACTTCTTCGCTCCGGGCTTCTGGTCTTCGATGTGGTAGCCCGGAACCCCGACCTCCACGAAGCGGCGGATCAGGTTGCGCACGTGTGCATCTCCACCGTGGCCAGTGTCGGCATCGGCGATGATAAAGGGTCGATAATCGACTGCCGGAGTCCCCTTGCGCTGTTCTTCGCTCATACGTATGCGCGCGAAGTGTTGGTTCTTGTCGGCCGTGAGAAGTGCTCGGACCAGCCCGGCCGCCTCGTCTGGCACCTGGCTGAGCGGGTAGCTTGCCAGGTCCGGTCCCGGATCCTCTGAGAGCGAACCCCTGGCGGAGGTCGCCCAGCCGCCAAGGTAAATGCCTGCGATCCCTATGCGCTTCAGCGCAACCGCCTGGCCCGGCGAATAGGGACCGAAAGTCGTGATCTGCTTGCGCTGCTCGAACAGCTCGCGCAGTCGTGCGTAGAACTCCTCCGCTGTGCGTCGCGCAACGGTGTAGTCGTTGGAAATCGTACCCTGTTGCTCGGCCACCTCACGCGGAGAGTAGAGTCGAACAATGCCAGCGAACCGGGGGCTCGCGAACCATTGCTCGGCGGCCGCTACCTGCTGGTCGAATGTGCTCATAGCATCTCCTTCCTCTTAGCGCGATGAGTTCAAGGCTTCCTTTCTTGAGTTCGAAAACGGCGTGCATTCTACACCAACTCGCCGTGAATTCACTGGCTGGCGGCTCGCCATCCGCCCCCGTCTGCTCGCTCCCTTGCGGCCAACTCAGACTTGTCGGTTGGGAATTCGGACACGACCCCAGCCTCGGCGTATTTGCGTCTAACATTCCCCCACTCCACCGCAGCCGAAATCTGACTGCCGATGACGGATCGTCTCACCCGAAGATCGAGATTACTACTGGGGAGCGCACCTGCCTCGGAAGTAAGGTGCGGCGGTTGTTGGCCGCCCATACCACTTGGCTGTATAGTCGGATAATTGGAAACTGCCCCGCTACCCTGGAAAGCGAATCAAATTGGCAAATGGCCTGTACGGTACGCGCTGGTTGTGAAATGCCGCACGCCGGGCGGGAAAAGTGTTGCCCGGTGAACAGGTCTGTTGTTATCTAGGACGCGAACTCGCTCTCTTGCACGAATTAATCCAGGCCGGACGCATGCTCGTTCGCACCCCGAGGCATTCTCGCACGATCGATCGCCATCTATCTTTGATCGTATTCATTATTTTTCTTGGACCCCTCTTTTCATTTCGAATCGCGGCGCAGGAGGCCCCGTCCGGCCAGAGTGCGCCACAGGGCGGGGTGAGAGAGACGCGCGAGGTCCAGCCGCCGCAGCGGATTCCGCGGCGGAAGGCGCTCACGACTGCGGCGGTGGATGGGATCGTCCGCGAGGCCGATGCGAAGGGCGGGCAGCGCCCGGTACCGGCACTGCTGACGCTGCGCCATCTGGAGTCGGGGCAGAGAACACGCGTGCAAGCAAGCGTAGAAGGAGTATTTCGGGCATTTCCACTGGCGCCGGGGCGGTATGAAGTGCGCGCCGAAGCGGAGCGCTACGCCGTGTTTGTATTGCCGGAGGTTGCGGTAACGGCGAACGAGGTGTTGACGCTGGAGATTTCGCTTGTTCCGTTGACCGAGGCGGAGATGCGCTCGCGGCTACCGCGGCTGCCGGAACTGGGTCCGGCGCCGCCTTCGGTGCTCCCGGCGTCACAAGGCGCCTATCGGGATATCCGGCACCGGATGGATGCCGATCCGAACTACGTCGAGAATCCAGAGCCGGAATCGCTGCCGCTGGTGGCGGACATCTACAACGTGATGCCGGACCGCTGGTACGTTCCATTTCCGGAATACCGGCGCTATCCGCAAAAAGGCGAATACATCTATACGAAGTCGCGCTGGTACGACCCGTTCAACCGCAACAAGCTGAAGGGGGACTACCCGATCTGGCCGTCCGTTTTGGGGAAGCAGACCTTCTTGAACTTAACGGCGACGTCAGAGACGTTTTTTGACGAGCGGCGCGTGCCGCTGCCGAGCAACGTGAGCTCGGCGCGTCCCGGAAGCTCCGACTTTTTCGGCAAGGGCGAGCAAGCGTTTGTGGATCAAACGCTGCGGTTTTCGTTCGATCTGTTTCACGGGGACACGGCGTTCAAGCCGGTGGATTGGCGCATCCGGATAACTCCGGAAATCAGCATCAACGACGTGAAGGTGCGTGAATTGGGGATCGTGGGGCCGGACGTGCGTTCGGGGACGAACCGCTTCGATACGCACGCGGGATTGCAGGAAGCATTTGTCGAGTTGAAGCTGCACGACCTGAGCCCAAACTACGACTTCGTATCCGTGCGGGCGGGGATTCAGGAATTCAACAGCGACTTCCGCGGTTTTCTGTTCGTCGAGGAGCAGCCCGGCGTGCGCGTTTTCGGCAACCTGCACTCCGACCGGATCGAATACAACGTCGCGTATTTCAATTTCCAGGAAAAGGACACGAACAGCGGGCTGAACACGTTTCACCGGCGCGGGCAGCAGGTGCTGCTCGGAAACGTGTACCTGCAGGATTTTTTCTTTCCCGGTTACACGGCGGAATTTGTCGCCGCCTGGAACAAGGACGACGGCGGCGTGCATTTCGACGAGAATGGGTTCCTGGTGCGGCCCGCCCCGATCGGTTTAGTCATCAGCCAGGGTCCCAGCGGCGGCCCGCTGGCGCACAAGATACGCGTGGGCTATTTCGGCTGGCTGGGCAATGGGCACATCGGGCGGTTCAACGTAAGTCATGCGTTCTATCAAGCCATCGGCGAAGACAGCTTGAATCCGATTGCGGGAAAGGCCGTGACGGTGAACGCACAGATGGCCGCTGCAGAAATCTCGCTCGACCGCGACTGGGTGCGGTATCGCGTGTCGGCGTTCTACGCATCGGGAGATGCGAATCCGCGCGACGGGCGAGCGCGCGGTTTCGATTCGATTGTGGATTTTCCCGCTTTCGCGGGGGGTCTTTTCAGCTTCTGGAACCGCGAAGGAATTCGGCTGACGGGCTCGGGTGTGGCGTTGACGACGCCGGGAAGCCTGCTGCCTAACCTGCGGTCGAGCAAGGAAGAGGGCCAGGCGAACTTTGTGAATCCCGGAATTTTCATCGCCAATGCGGGGGCGGATGTGGAGATCACGCCGAAGCTGCGAGGGTTCGCAAACGTGAACTATCTGCGGTTCCTGCGCACGGAGCCGCTCGAACTGCTTCTGTTTCAGGCGCCCATCCGGCACAGCATCGGCGTGGACTACGGAGCAGGCGTGCAATATCGCCCGCCGCTGACGGAAAACCTTATTCTGACGGGCGGCGCGGCGGCGCTCACCTCCGGGCAAGGATTGAAGGACATCTACGGAGGAAGAACACTATTTACCTTGTTCGGCTCGGTGCGGTTTACCTTCTAGGGGCTAGGCGAATGCGCGTGCGGTTCGAACATTTCCGGCGAAGGGAATTGCAACGCGGCGGCGTTTCACTGCTGACGCTCGCGTTGGTGCTGGCTTCGGTGGGGCTCGCGCTGTTCGCCGAGCGCGGCCGCGCGGGCCGGCGAATGCGGCCGGCGCAGGGGCGGGCTTCTGCGCAAGCTGCGGAAGCGGGCGGGGGATCGCAGGAAGAAGCAGACCGCAAGAGCACGGGATGCATCAGTTGCCACACGGCGACGGACGAACCGACGATGCATCCGACGAAGACCGTGCATCTCGGCTGCACCGATTGCCACGGCGGCAACGCCGAAGCGCGCGTCCCCTCCGGCGCCTCGCCCTCCTCCCCCGAATACCTCGCCGCAAAACAAAAAGCTCACGTCGGCCCGCGCACCGCCGCCTTTCGCGATCGCACCGCCGTTCCCGAGCGCGCGTACACCGCATGGCTGCAGGAGCCGAAGGAATACATCCAGTTTATCAATCCGGGCGACCTGCGGGTCGCGCCGGAGACGTGCGGCGCCGCGGGCTGTCATGCGAGCGAGGTGCGCGCCGTCTCGACCAGCATGATGACGCACGCGGGATTCCTGTGGGGTGCGGCGCTTTACAACAACGGTGGATTTCCCAAGAAAAACGCCTATTTCGGCGAAAGTTATTCGCCCGACGGATTGCCGCAGGCGACCAAGTCCGTGCCGCCGCCGACCGCGGAAGAAACACGCAGAAAGGGGGTAGTGCCGGAACTCGTGCCGTTGCAGCGGTGGGAGATTTCACAGCCGGGCAATGTTCTGCGCGTTTTCGAACGCGGCGGCCGGAAAAAATCCGAAGTGGGCAATCCAAACCGCGACGAAGATCCGGGAAAGCCCGAGGATAAGCTGAGCGACCGCGGCTTGGGGACGGGGTTGCGCACCGATCCCGTTTTTCTCGGTTTGCAGAAGACGCGCCTGCTCGACCCAATTTTGTCGTTTCCCGGCACGAACGATCATCCCGGCGACTACCGGTCGAGCGGTTGTTCGGCGTGCCACGTCATCTACGCGAACGACCGGTCACAGAGACATTCCGGGGAGTATGCGAAATTCGGGCACTCGGGGACAAGCGCATCGTCCGACTCCACGATTCCGAAGAATGAAGGGGGCCATCCCATCCGCCACGTCTTCACGCGCTCCATTCCATCGAGCCAGTGCATGATCTGCCACATCCATCCCGGCACGAACATGGTGGCTACTTATTTCGGCTACACGTGGTGGGACAACGAGATCGACGGCGACAAAATGTACCCCAAGGAGCAGCGACATCCGACGGAGGAGGAACGCTACCAATCGTACCTGCGCAATCCGGAAGCGGCGGCGGTGCGGGGGCTCTGGGGTGACGAAAAATTCCTCGAAAAGACGGGCAGCCCGGAGTTCAACGCGCAACTGAAGACGACGCAATTCGCCGATTTCCACGGACATGGATGGGTTTTCCGCGCGGTCTATAAGCACGACCGCAAGGGCAATTGGCTGGACGCGGAGGACAAGCCAATCGCCTTCGACGACCCAAAGCGATTTTCGAAAGCCGTGCACCTGGCGGACATTCACCTCGAGAAAGGGATGCAGTGCGGCGATTGCCATTTCGCGCAGGACAATCATGGCAACGGCAAGTTGTACGCCGAACCGCGCGCGGCGGTGGAGATTGATTGCGTGGATTGCCACGGCACCATCCGCAATCAAGCTACGCTGACTACGTCCGGCCCCGCGGCGCCGGAAGGCGGGCGGCATCTGGAGGCGCTGCGGACGCCCTGGGGGCTGCGGCGGTTCGAGTGGCGCGGAGGCAGGCTATTCCAGCGGTCGATGTCCGAGCAGAACCGGGAATGGGAGATCGTGCAGACGCTCGACACGATCACGCCGGGGAACCCGCACTTCAACAGGAATTCGTGGCGCGCCAAGGCAATGACGAAGGACGGTATCGTGCCGGGAAGCCTGCCGCGGGAGGACGCGCAACTGGCACACGCAAATTCGTCGATGACCTGTTATGCGTGCCACACGTCGTGGACGCCGACCTGTTTCGGCTGTCATTTACAGATGACGGCCAACACGCGGCGGCCGATGCTGCATAACGAAGGGCTGATGACGCGCAACTACACCAGCTACAACTTCCAGGTATTGCGGGACGACGCGTACTTTCTCGGCGTGGACGGGACGGTAACCGGGCATCGCATCGCGCCGGCGCGGTCATCGTGCGCCGTGCTGGTGAGCTCGCAGAATGCCAATCGCGAGTGGCTCTACTACACGCAGCAGACAATTTCGGCGGGGGGTTTCAGCGGACAGGCGTTCAGCACGTTTGTGCCGCACACGGTGCGCGCGCGAGAGACGAAACAGTGCAGCGATTGTCATGTTTCGGCTGCCAACGACAACAACGCGTGGATGGCGCAGCTCCTTCTCCAGGGCACGAACTTCATGAATTTCATGGGCCGCTACGTGTTCGTGGCAACCGGCAAAAAAGGATTGGAAGCCGTCGTTGTGGCTGAGCACGACGAACCGGAAGCCATCATCGGAAGCGACCTGCAGCGCATCGCGTACCCGGACAACTATCGAAAGCACGTCGCAAGCGGGCGCAAACTGAAGACTTCCTACGAACATGCAGGCAACGTCCTCGATGTGCAGCAGCGCGGCGAGTACGTCTATGCGGCGACGGGCAAGGGCGGCCTGCGCGTTTATGACATCGCGAACATCGACAACAAGGGCTTCTCCGAGCGCCAGGTGACGGCGCCGGTTTCACCGCTGGGGCAGCGCTTCTACGTGCCCACAAAAGACGCGGTGGCGGTGGCCTCGCCGACTACGCTGGGCGTGGACCCATTGCGAACAAGGGTGCCGGAAAACGAAGAGCAGCCGATTCATCTGCTCTACGGTTTCCTCTACGTGGCGGACCGGGAAGAAGGGCTCGTCGTCATCGGCGACCCGGATCTGAAGAGCAAAAGTCCCGGGGTCGGCACGCTTCTCGACGGCAATCCCGCGAACAATTTTCTGAAACGCGCGTATGCGTTCAATCCGGGAGGCGTGCTCAGCGGCGCCCGGCGGATCAGCATCGCCGGCAGCTACGCGTATGTGCTGACGGACAAAGCGCTCGTCGTCGTCGACTTGGATAATCCGCTTGCGCCGAAGGTGACTGCGAGCATCGGCGCCCCGGCGCTGAATGATCCGCGCGGGATGGCGGTGCAGTTCCGCCATGCGTTCGTGGTGGATCGCGACGGGTTGAAAGTCTTGGATGCGACGAATCTGGCCCAGCCGCGGGCCCTTCCGGAAGCGGTCGTGCGGATCGAGGATGCGCGCAACGTCTATGTCGCGCGGACCTACGCCTACGTGTCCGCCGGGAAGCAGGGGATTGCGATCGTGGACGTCGAGCGGCCGGACGCGCCGAAGCTCGATCAAGTGTTCAACGCCGGCGGGGAGCTCAGCGACGTGAACGACGTGAAGATCGGCATGGTGGCGGCAAGCGCGTTTGCGTTTGTCGCCGACGGAAAGAACGGCCTGCGCGTGGTGCAGATCGTCTCGCCGTGGGACGATCCGGCGCATTTTTCCGGCTTCAGCCCGCGGCCCACGCCCAAACTGATTGCCACGGCCCATACTCGCGGACCCGCTCTGTCGCTTTCAAAGGGCATCGATCGTGATCGCGCGGTGGATGAAAGCGGCAACCAGCTCGCTGTTTTCGGCCGGCGCGGCGCGCGCCCCTTGAACCGCGCGGAAACTGAACGTCTCTACTTGCGCGACGGGAAGCTCTACACCGTTACGGACTCCGCCCCCCGGCAATAACATGAATGACTCAATGAAACTTGGTAGCGCACGCTCAAGAACTTCCAGAACTACCTTTTGCGAGTTTTTGCTCCATACTTCGACGCGCGTCTCTGTCTGTCAGAGAGCGTACGACGGCACTGCCAGCAAATTGAGCTGTTGCATTTGCGAACCACAATTCAGTTGGGTCATAGATGATGCCACGATAGCGCGCACTTACATCAGCAAACCGGCTTATGCGGTTCTGTAGACGAGCAAGTTCGGAACCTCCCCGCACCTTTACCGCCATCCCCAATGCAGTATTCAGATTGTGTCGGATATCAATCGCCCCAGATTCTGACAATCCATCGTGGGCTGCCAGAAACGCCTTTAGGAACATCTCTGTTGCCATTCGGGCAGATTCCATCGCTCCGGAATTTGGGTGCTTCTCACGGAGCGTAGACACAGTTGCATCAAGTTGATAGTCAGCACTCGCAAGCAGTTCTTGCGCGAAGCTGCCTGGCAGTCCTATTTTTGCTATGTCGTCGCGCCCGAACCCGTAGTCTACGCAATCAGCCCAGAGTGAAATGTATTCGATCCACACTGCCCGGTCGATTCGCATTTGCGATTTAATCGTCTCCGGCATCGTGTTGAGACTGGTAAATGGGTCAAGGCTTACTGTTCCATATGCGATCGGAATCGCTACCGGCCAAAAGTAGACATCGTAATAGAACAAACCTGTGTAGAGTGCCCCGACGAAGTGTGCTGCTTGTGGCGAGTTTCGGTAGAACCACTCGAATACTTTTTTGGCAGTTTCCGAATCGTGTCTTATTGCAATTTTGTGTTCCCGTGTCCAGTCCAGAAGCGCCCGGAAGGGTCGCTGTATGTAGGGTACGCCCTCTGCGCTCATCTTCCGGTTGATTAGTTCCAACCAACTCTCTGGAATCTCGAACATGTTAGGTTCTCATTTTACCTCGTACGAAAGCATCACAATTCAAGGCCGTGAGGTCGTCATACTGGCGTCCAGCTAACCGAGATTTGGCCGCGTGGCGCAGCTAATTAATGCCAGGAAGAAATTGGGCGGGTTGAAGTGGGGCTATTTTTCTGCCTCACCTAGGATCGCCTTGGCCTCTTTGAGATCGATTTTAGCTTGATATCCGTGCTGCCCCAGAAGATACAATAATTCGCTGCCGCTCAGCAGCGTTAACGGCTTATCTTTCGCGAACTCATAGGCGTCCGGGCCATAATCCGAAGTGGTTACCAGAATTCCTTTTGTTGCGCCTTCATTGAGGACAGTTCCAAACAAATCTCTCACGGCCGAGACACCAACCGTATTCGTATACCGTTTTGCTTGGATGACAATTTTCCCTCCCCGAATCGGATCAGGGTCGAAGGCTATGGCATCAACACCACCGTCACGGCTGGCTCGAGTTATTTTCACCTCACCGCCGTTCTTACTGAACTCTTTCGCAAACAGCTCACGGATGAGATTCTCAAAATCCCGCCAGTCCATGGCAGCAAGATTCGTCTTATCGTCTAGCGCATCCGCAACGCCGTAACCGGGCACAAACCGGGGATCTTGCTTGTCTAGAGCTATGATCGGCTTAACCGGGCTTAGATCAAACAATCTGCCACCCGAAATGCCTTTCAATTTTCTGAAACACGCTTTCAAATCTATTTGGGCGAGATTTATGGCTGCGACCTCGTCTTTCTTCACTTGTATTGACATGATGCATGCATGAAATTCAACCCCAGTGGCCTTGTCGATTGAATGTACCCACCCGTTGAATACGATGTTTGTGATTACATTCAGTTCGTCGCTGGCAAATAACTCATGGAGAGTCCGAAGGCAGATTTGGTATAAGGCGTCATCGTACAATCGCTTGAAGTCAGTCTCCGAGAGCAAAGCCTCCTGGAATTCCTCCCTATTCGCAACATATTTGACCGACTTGACTCTAGGTAACGCATTCTCGTTGGGTAGTTCATAATCCACGGCCAGGGTTCCAGACTGAGGTTGAAAATAGAAATTGTAATCACGTGGATATGAATCTGGATATTGAGATCGATTCAGAATTTCAGTCCAGTACCGTACAAGCGCCTCCGGGGAATGGTTCAGGTACTTCGCACGAAAAGCATCCGCAGCCTCATTAAACGACTTCTGCTGCTCCGCAAAATGTACCCTTTCTTGCTCCCACCCCCTCAGTACTTTGTCGTAATCGCTCTGGGCCACTTGGTTTTTTTTGTTGATCTGCTCGGTGAGTTGTTGCCATTCAGAAAAGGCATGTGCGAACTCCCGATCCGCCTCAGCTTTTCTGCGAGTCGCTTCCTCCTGTGCCTCCAGTTGCCACTTTCTTCGCAAACTCGGAATGCTCCATTCGATCAGAGTGCGGAAGACTTTTCCGACAAAATAAGTGATGGAACGCGACGAAGCGTCCACGAAAGGCTTGGGGCGGAAACGTGACTCATCATTACGAGGCTGCTCAGGCAGAGGCTTCGGGGATGGCGCTTCCGGCTTGGTTGCCAAGAATTGCGTTGAGTCTCGTAGGCTCTGCCAATCCAGCGCGGGAGCTGCAACCAAAGCAGAAGACAAGAGGTTTCTCACTGCTTCAACAGCCTCTTCAGCCTCAAGAGTACGTTTGAGAGCTAGCGACTTCTTCCGTTTGTCAACTTCGGTCTGCTGTTCCCAAGCCGTCCGCTTCTCGGTCTGCTTTTTTCGGGCAGATTCAATTTCTAACTTTCGCTGCCAGCGTTCCTCCCAGGCTTCCGACTGAAGCCGCGCTTTTATTTCAACCTCTTCCTGCGAATATCCACGGACAACCCTATACGTGTTTAGTCCTTCATGTGATATCCGTTTTTCCCACATGAGCATTCAGCAGTCCTCTTAGCACCACGGGATCGAACCGGATCGAGACCAAATCGAAGCAAATTTGTTCGGGCTAGATTAGCCACGAATCTGAAGCGTAGTTTATCACTCAAAGCCCGTCTCTAAGGAAGAACCAAGGCACATCTGTCGCCCTGGTCTGGTGGTCCGGGCTTCAGGGCCAGGCACCCCGCGCTCCTTAACGTCCTGGCAGATGGCGCAGGCTTGAGCGACCAAGAAGATCCCAGGTAGCCTTCGCTCTTATCGAGCGCCACCCGCGCGGGAAACGCATGCAAGCCAATGCGTCTCCAAATTGCGCCTTGCGGAGCAAGCTGGAACAGATTGGAGACGATTGAAAGGTCTTACACTAGGTGGTTGGGGGGCTAATGCCGCGTGTGCACGGATTTCACGAAACCGTCCTGAAACGCCACCTTGGCGTCACGCGCGCGATTCGCATACGTCCACACTTCCTCCACGGCGGATTCGTATTCACTGCGGTCGATCTGGCTCGGCTTGCCCCACGCGGCCTCTACCTGCGCGGAGGTCATGCCGACTCTCACGGTTTTGTATGCCACCAGATCGCAGATCCAGCGCGGCCAGGTCTTGTTCTTGAAGCAGAGCTTGCCGGCATCGCCCCGCTCCCAGAGCGCCAGCTCCTCGGCGGACAATGCGCGCTCCAGGGGGACGCCGGCAATTTTGCAGCGATTCTGCATGTCCAGAGGGATGGACCGCACACGCATGGTCTCGTCGGCGTCGAGCCGTGCGCGGATTGCTTTGCAGGTTGGCAGCAACTTCAGCAAGGACTCCGCAGCGGCGCGCGTCCTCTCGTCCTGACGCGCGATCCCGGGCGGGATCATGGTGATCGAGAATAGGAATAGAATTGCGCCGCGCATCTCAACCTCCTTGGCTCACGATTTTATGTTGCCCCTGTTTCGCCATCACGTCAATCCGCACCGGTGCAAAGCTGGCGGGTGGGCAAGACTTCCAAGTTAAGCAACGCGCGGGTGACCAATGAGTTGATGAAGTCAAAACGTTAGGATTTTGATTTCCCTATCCAAGACGTGAACTTAGTCAGAGATCGGCCGGGCGAAGAGGCACAGATCGCCTCCAGACCGTCACCCATGTAAAAAATTCCTATTGACCGGAGTTTACTCTTGTGGTATAGTGCCGCATGAACTACCCACCGCGCCCCCTTTCTCCCCTCCCCGCAAATTCCCCCTCCATTTCTTTTCATTCACTTGCAACTCCTCCTGCACCTATTCTCACGCCTACTCCCCTTTGTTTTCATGCGTTTGCCGCCTCTTTTGCGCGCTTGCAAATCCTATCCCCAATCCGCTCAATGCTTTGCCGCCTCTTTCACAAAAACAACCGGGGTGGGGGGTATGACGTTGAAGCTTTACCTGAGATTTCAAATGCACTCCTGCCGTCTCCTCCGCGCCGCCGCAATCCGCCCCACTTGCCCTGCCATCCTGCCCCGCGTCACGTTAGAATGCCTCCGCTTCCCAGGAGGGATCGGATGAGTTCTCGTTTCGCTTCGCGCGCCGCGCTTGTGGCGCTGTTCGTCGCTGTCCTGCCCGCCGCGCTCGCGGCCCAGGCCGCGCAAAGCTCCGCGGCCGGAAAAACGCTCACCGTCGAGCGCATCTGGAGCCAGCCCAGCCTCAACGGGGGTCTCACGCGCGGTCTCGTCTGGAGCCCGGACGGCGCGCGCCTCGGATTCTTCCAGACCTCCGGCTCCGGCAGGTCCGCCGCGACAGAGCTGTGGGTGATGGACGCCGCCAACGGCGAAAAGAAACTCCTCGTCGGGGCCGAAAAACTATCCTCCGTCCTCCCCCGGGAGTCCGCGCCCGCCACGCAGGCCACGGGTCTCGGCCGCTGCTCCCCCGCCAGCTTTTTTCATCGGCCGCCGGTGCGAAGGGCGGGCAGAGTGAACTTCGGCGTGACTTCCTTGCGTTTGGACCAGTCGTGGTAGGTGTGACATTCGTAGCAGCGGGATTCGGCGTGATTCGGCCCGGGTGAGTGGCAGGTCCGGCAGGTGGCAATCCCGGGCAGAAGAATGTCGCTGGTTTCGGTGCTCTGCATTGCTTGCGCGTGGCAGTTCACGCAGGAAAAGCCGGGGTGCGCGTCATGGTCGAATTTGGCATGCGGCATCCAACGAGTGCTTATGTTCGACGCAGCAACCTGCGGCAATGGCGTCCCCTGCGCGAAAGTGAGCGCGTGGCACTGCTTGCAGGTCTTGCGCCACAGGAGGTCTTCCGCCGTGGCCGTCTTTTCCTGGACCCATTGCGCGGGCGCGAGAACTCGCACGGAAGGCGGAATCGGTCTGCCGGTCAGAGTGCGGTCCGGTTCCTTCGCTACGCGCAATTCGGCCGGGTGGGCCGCAATGTATTCCGTAAATTTCCTAACGACGAACGCATGCACGATTTCCGGCTTATCGTGCGGCACGCCCTCGCTCAAGCGCTTGTCGAAATCAAGCAAGTGGCAGCCCGAGCAGGCTGCGGCGAATTTCGGCGCTGCCATGAAGGCGCGCCGCAGCGGCGCGACATTGGGATCATCCCGGATGATTGGAATCAGCTCCCGATTCGATTTCTCATCGCCGTACCGCCAGTGCTCAAGCGCGCCGGAAGGCCGGTGGCAGTCGTTGCATTCGAGTTGGACAAGGGGGCCCGTGGGGCCGAGGCGGATCGCTTTCAGGTGAACGGCATGATTCAGTTTTATCGAACCAAAATCGTGCGCGCCTCGTTTCAGGGCAGCGAACTCGGGATGATCGTTCCCGAAGGTGGAAATTGCCGCAGCAAAATTCGGCGCGCCATTTCTCGTCTTCAGGTCACTGTGACATTCCGCGCAGGTCTTGTCGCTCGCCGCGCGGAGGTTGACGCGGCCGCGATGCTCGGTGTGGCAGGTAGCGCATTCGGGCGTGAAGGTTTGGTTCGCGTGGTGCATGGGGCCATCGTGACAGTCGAGGCAGGCGCGATTTTGGGTTTTCGCTGAGAACGCGCCGGCTTGTTTCACGTGGCACGCGGCACATTCCTTTTCGAGGACAGCGTGAGCCGCGGACATGCGGCCGCTCGAAAAGACGCGTTGGTCCCTGGCCAGGCCGTGCCAGGCGACCCACGCAATGGCCAGGAGGGGCAGCGCGATTGAGAGCCAGAAACGCACGCGCTTCAACGGGGTCGGCCGCTTGAAATAGTCGAGGTCTATCCGCTGGGCCAGCTTCTTGGTTGTGCGTGTCCGTGCCACGAGTTCTTCGCCGCTCCCGGCAGCGCCGGCGTCCCCGCCGGCGAAATGTTCTTCCTGCGACCGTTTGCCGGCAAGATGCCGGCGCCACTACCTAATACCGCAAGGCCATCACCGCATGCACTGCGCCCAGAACAAGCAGCGCGAGAGACAGCGGGATGTGCACAAGCAGCCAGCCGTGCAGCCAATGATGCAGCCGCTTCTGGCGCACGAGCTGGCGCGCTTCGTCGCAGATATCTTCCAGATCGGCCAGGATCGTGTGCGCGGATGGTGGGAGAAATGTCTTCAAGCCGGCGAAGGCGCTCTTGGCCTTTTCCGGATTCGCGAGGCGGAAGTTCCGCGCATCGGGATGAGAGAGAAACGGCCGAATCTCGTTGAGGTAGAAGCGCCGGAGCGGCTCGCTCTCTTCAGCCGTGAGTGGCACAGACGTGACTGTTGCAGCGGCAGCCCCGGCTCCTCCGGCGGCGGTGACGGGCTGCCAGGTAGTGAAACCGCCGGCGTGCTGGCCTTCCGTTTCTTCCTGTGCCCCGGACGGAACACCGAGGGAACCGCAGATGGACTCGACGGTGCCGTCGGCTTCTTCGCGGAGTTGAGCGTACACGTGCGCGATCTCGTCATAGATCGTTTCCATGGGCACGTCGGTAGTCATTTTTCGCGGGATGTAGTGCTGCAGAGCGGCGCCGAAAACGCCGCTTACAACGGTGATGATCAGAAGCCACATCAACAAGCGCGTGAGGGTGCCGCCGAAATGGAAGCCGCCATGAAAAAGAAGGACCGGCAGGCTGAGAATGCCGAGCCAGAGGTGGCCGCGCATCCAGGCCTGCGCGCGGCCGATGCGCCAGGTGGGAACTCTCTTCCGCGCGCCGAGCAAGCCGGCAAACAGCATGAAGCCGAATCCGACGGCGCCAAAGATCAGTCCGGCCGCGCTGCCGCCGCGCGGGCCTTGCGGAGAGTGGAACACAGAAAAGGCGTAGACAACCGAAGCGGCAGCGAGGATTCCCGCCGAAGCGATCAGCCAGCCGCGTTGTGTTTGGTCCAGCCGCAAAGCAGATTTCCTTTTCGCGTCAGCGTCCCGAGGTTTGTCCCAGGATCGGCGCGAAGAATTTTCGCGGGTCCACGCGATGCGCGGCATCGTGCGGACAGGCGTAAACGCAGCTCGGCTCTTTCAGGTGCGTGCAGAGATCGCAGGACGTCGCCTTTTCCCGAACCGTGGCCTTCTTTCTGTCGGGGTGCTCGGGATCGTCGGCCATCACTTCAAAAGGATGCAGGTTGATGTTGCCGTAGGGGCAATTCTGCGCGCAAAGGCCGCAGCCGATGCACCAGTCTTCGATGATGACCTCGAGAGAATTGCGCCGGCGGATCGAGCCCACGGGGCAGCCGACCATGCACAGCGGGTCGCGGCATTGCCGGCAGGAAGTGGCGACAAGATATTGATCGAAGCGCAGGCCTTCGCGAATCAGCCGCGTGACGCCGTCGTGCGCATCGGCGCAGGCGTTGACGCAGGCGTCGCAGCGCGTGCAGCGCTCGAGATCGAGGATCAAGAGGCTTTGTGCTTCCATCAACCCTTGCGAGAGGAACTGCTCGATGGGAACGCTCTCGACCATCTGCATGCGCTGCTGGTTTTGCGCGCGGCGCTCCTGGGCCACCGCTTCAAGGCCGTGGCGAACGGCGGGGAAGCGCTCCACCATTTGGCGGAAATCGTCGCCGGAAATTCGGACGAGCTCGACGTGGTCGAGCGCGGTGGAGGTGGCCGTTCGCGTGCCGCCGCTGAGGAGGCCGATCTCGCCGAAATAATCGCCGCGCGAGAGATAGGCCAGAACCATCTCCCCGCCCGCGTAGCTCTCCGAGATTTTCACGAAGCCGATGCGCACGAGATAGAAGCTGTCGGCAGGATCGCCCTGGCGGGCGATGATCTGCCCCGGAGCGTAGCGGATCAGTTCGACGCTCTGCCTGAGGTGCTCGATGAAGTCGGGCGTGAGTTCGGCAAACATGGGCACGCCGCGGAGATGATTTTCGAGGGCGCGACGCCGGTAATTCTGGTCAATCTGCGCACGAAACGTCTTGTTCTTCATCAGGATGTCGAGGACGTTTCGGAGCATTTCGTAGGCGACAAGGCCGCTTTCCGCGCGCACCGTGGCCGAGCGCGGATAGAAATTCATGCAGGTCATCTCCCCGAAAAGGTCGCCGGGGCCGAGCTCCGCGACGGGATTGTCGTAGGAGAGATCCACCGAGGCGTCGATGGGGATGTAGCGGTCGGCGGCCTCTTCTTCGCGGCGATGCGACTGGCGCGTTTCGAGCGTGCTGCTCAGGCGCTTGAAAAATCCCAGTGCGCCGCCCTGCGTTTTGACGTGCGCCATGGGCGTAGAGATCGAAACGCGAGCTGTGCCTTCCACGATATAGAAGGCGGTCGAGCCGAATTCGCCTTCGCGGCAGACGACATCGCCTTTGCGGAAGCGGCGCTTCACAATGGCGCCACGGTTCATCTCCAGAAACGTTCCGGAAACCCCTTTGAAGACGGGCAACTGGAGCAGGTCCTCGGCTTCCACGGCTTCCGCGTCCGGACCCGTGGCGATGGAGGTTCCGGCGACGCGCTTGTTCGTCAGCGCGCCGGTGGGGCAGGAGACCATGCACTCGCCACAGGAGATGCAGGTGGAATCGCCCATCGGAGAGTTCAGGTCAAAGGCGATACCGGTGCCGTAGCCCTTGCCCATGCGGCCGATCACGAAATTATTCTTGATCTCATTACAGCCGCGAATGCAGCGGTCGCAGAGAATACAGGCGTCGTGATCCACGGCGATGGCGACCGAGGAATCGTCCTTGCCGCGTGTGACCGAGCGCCGTGAGAAGCGAGGCTGGGTGATGCCGGCAGCCCTGGCGAGCGTCTCGAGTTCGCAGTCGCCGGAATTGACCTGTCGCGCGCACGGCGAAGGGTGATCGGCTATCAGGAGCTCGAGGAGCGTGCGGCGGGCGCTCTGCACCTTCTCCGAGTTCGTGGCGACCTTCATGCCGGGCTCAACCGGGCGGACGCACGAAGCGGAGAAGACCCGCGCGCCGGTATCCACGACGCAGAGGCGGCAGACGCCGACCGGGGTTTCGTTCTGCAGGTGGCACAGCGTGGGAATGGGGATGCCGTTCATGCGCGCGGCGTCGAAGACACTCGTGCCAGCGGGCACGCGGACGGTTTTTTCGTCAATCGTGAGCTCGACCATTCCCGGTGGTGCAGCGGTTGCGCTCAAACTCGGTTCCTCGTTTCCTAGGGACGGATTCCGACGCGCTCTGCTTCGGCGGCCCGCGCCGCCGGCGAAAAACATATTCCCGAAGGACACTTGCCCTGCAGGACGTGCGCGTCCACTTCCGCGCGAAAATGCTTCAGCACGGACGCAACGGGCGCCGGCACAATCTGACCGAGCCCGCAAATGGAAGTCAGCTTCATGGCTTCGGACAATTCGTCGAGAAGAGCCAGATCGGCGCGATACTGTTCATCCGTCAGGCGGCCCTGTGTCCATTTTAATAGCAGGTCCGCCATCTTCTGGGAGCCGACGCGGCAGGGGACGCACTTGCCGCAGGATTCGTTGCGGTAGAAGCGCACAGCGTTCAGCGCCATGTCCAGCATGCAGGTGTCTTCGTCGCATACGACGAGTGCGCCCGAGCCGAGCATCGATCCGGCGTCGGCGAGCGCCTTGAAGTCGAGACGCACGCCTGCCATCGAAGCGGGAAGGTAGCCGGACGAGGGGCCGGACGGCGCGAAGGCTTTCAATTGTTTTCCGGCGCGAATGCCGCCCGCGTGACCGAAGATGACTTCCGATATGGGAGTGCCCATCGGGACTTCGAAGACACCGGGCCGGGCGACGTGGCCGCTGACGCCGACAAATTTGAGGCCGCGAGAGCCGCCGACACCTTGCGAAGTAAACCAGTCGACGCCGCGGGCAAGAATTTGCGGCACATTGACAAAGGTCTCGACGTTGTTGATGACCGTCGGTTTCTGCCACAGGCCAGCCTGGCCGGGGAACGGCGGCTTGTTGCGCGGCTCGGCGCGCTTGCCCTCCATCGCCTCGAGGAGAGCGCTCTCTTCGCCACAGATGTAGCCGCCGGGGCTGACAAAGACTTCGAGGTCGAAGTCGAGGTCGCTGCCGAGAATTTTCTTGCCAAGGATGCCCGCGCGGTAGCAGCGGCGAATTTCTTCGGCCAGGATCTCTTCCTGCATGTGGTATTCGTGGCGGATATAGATGTAGCCCTTCCTGGCTCCGGTGACGAACCCCGCGACCATCATGCCCTCAATCACGAGAAACGGCAGATGGGTCATGAGGAAGCGGTCCTTGATCGTGCCGGGCTCGCTCTCATCGGCGTTGCAGACAACGAATTTCTCCGGCCCGGGCATTTTCCGCACGAGCGACCACTTCATTTCCGCGGGGAACCCAGCCCCGCCCATGCCGCGGAGCTCGGAAGCCTTTAACTGGGCGAGGACGCCGTCCCAATCTTTGGTCTGCGTAAGTTTGCGGACGACGCCGTATGTTTCGCCGTCGCCGTAGGGATCCGCCGCGCACCGCACGCGCGCGGATTCGGGGTGCGGCTCGCGGATGGAGTCGCCGCGGATCGCGCTGCGGGCAATGTTCTCAGCCTGTGCGGCAGTCACTTGCGTGAAGATCTGATCGTTAATCGAAGCCGCAGGAGCCTGATCGCAACGGCCCAGGCAGGAGACGCTGCGAATCTGCACGTCTCCCGGCAGCGCGCCGGAGAAGCAGCGGGCGATCTCGGCGTGCAGTTCGCCCGCCCCGTTCAGATGGCAGGCCATGTCTGCGCAGACGCGAACGTCGGCCCGGGGCGGCGGAGCAAGATGAAAGTGAGGGTAAAAGCTGGCGACGCCGTGAATTTGATAGAGCGGCGTCCGCGTACTCTTGGACAGCGCCTCGAGCTCCGCGAGGGGAAGATACCCGAAGCGCAGCTGAATGGCCCGCAGGTCGTCGAAGATCACGGCGCCCGTCTCTGCGCGGAAGCGCGGCTCACCAGCCCGCCGGTTCGTGCCGCGCCCGATCGAACATTGCGTTTGCATACTACTGGTGGTGTGCGCTTCTGTCCAGAGTTGCCGGTTGGCTTTTGGCGGCACGCCGCGAAAAAGACACCGCGCCGCGTTGACATCGCGCGTGCGCAAGGCTATAAGCAACGTGATTCCGCCAGCAGTGGTTTGGGAGTGACCCCGCGACACGCTTGTGTCCGCAGCGTGGAGGCCAACGGCGAGACCGCATGCGCATCGTTCCGAACGCCCACGCCACACGTTTTTTTCTTCTGGTCGCGATTGTTTTTCCAATATTTCCATTGGCCCGAAGCGCGCGCGGTGAAAATCGCCCGAGCGAGACGCAGCGGCCCGCTGCTGCCGGCGAATCCAGCAAGTACATCGGCCCTGGCTCCTGCGCGGCGACGAGTTGCCACGGCAGCGTGAGACCTATCGCAGGCAGTCGCATTCTGCAGACTGAGTATTCCACCTGGATTGTGCAGGACAAGCACAGCCGGGCATTTCAGGCGCTCACGGGGGAAATCGGCGAGCGCATGGCTCGCATCCTGAAACTCGGGAAAAAGGCGGAAGAATCCCCGAAATGCCTCGCCTGCCACGCGTTGTACACCGCACCCGAGCAGCGCGGCCGGCCGTTTGAACTTGCCGAAGGAGTTTCCTGTGAAAACTGCCACGGGCCGGCTTCGGGCTGGCTTGGCCCGCATATGACACGCGACTGGCCGCACGAGAAATCAGTGGCGGCCGGGATGCACGACACGCGGGACGTGATTCACCGCACGGAGCGATGCCTGACCTGCCATCTGGGCACACCGGAAAAATTCGTGGACCATGAAATGATCGCGGCGGGACATCCCGATCTCTATTTCGAGCTGGATTCGTTTTCTGCGGTGATGCCGAGGCATTGGAAGGTGCCGCGCGAATCGGCGCCCGGTAAGCCCGCCGAGGACGGAGCCTGGACCGGCGTGCGGGAGTGGAGCACGGGGCAGGCGGTTCAGCTCCGCGCGGCGATGGAACGGCTGACCTGGAGGGCCAAGGGGAAAAACTGGCCCGAATATTCAGAGCTGCAGTGTTTTGCGTGCCACCACTCGCTGGGTACGGCGAAGGAAAGCTGGCGGCAGGAACATGGCTACATCGGACGGCGGCCGGGCGATCCGGGCTGGAATGCATCGCGCTACGCGGTCCTGGCGCTACTGGGGAAACAGATTGATTCGGGCACTACGCAGGAACTCGACCGGCACGTCTTGCGCGTGGCGGAAGAGATGAGCAAGCTGAATCCGGACCGGGAAGCGGTGGGAGCGGAAGCCGCTGCCGCAGCGCCGCTGGCGCAGCGCCTCGCGGAGCGGCTGGCGGCGATGACCTACGACCGGGCGATCACACTCCGCCTTCTGCAGAGGATTTCGAGCGAGGCGGAAAATATCGCGGTCGCCGACGAACGGGCCGCGGAACAGGCGACCATGGCCTTGGATTCGCTCTACATCGCCTACAGCCGGGATGCCAAGCCCGCAAACGCTGCGGAGGTGCGGGCGGCGATCAATACGCTGTTCCAGCAACTCGAGAATCCGTCCGCGTACAATGCCGATCAGTTCGCGCGAGGTCTGCGGCGCGTCAATTCCTTGCTGCCGTAGATTCCGGCCGGCGCCAGCAATCTCCGGGCTGCGCAGTTTTTTCCTCCTGCTGACGGGATCATTTCCCCTGATTTTTTAATCTCGGGGTAGAGTAAAGGTTTGGGATAGCACTTCGAGCCGCGCATGAATCGCTTCGAAAACTGGTTTTGCTCCTCTTCGATTTGGCGATTTGCCACGCGCAAGCACTTGCTTCCGTGGCTTGTGACCGGGTCGGACCTCGGCGACCATGTGCTGGAAGTGGGCTCCGGCTTCGGAGCTGCAACCGCGGAATTGCGGGGGCGAGCGGCGCGGGTCACATCGCTCGAGTATGATCCTCGCTCCGTCGCCGTTTGCGCGGCCCATCACAGCTACAGCGGCGCCGGCCTGGTTCGCGGAGATGCAGCGACGCTGCCTTTCCGGGACGAAACATTTTCATCGGTCATTGCGGTTTTGGTGCTGCATCACCTGTGCTCGGCGAAACTGCAAGACCGCGCCTTTGCGGAAATATTCCGCGTGCTGCGGCCGGGCGGCGTATTTCTGGCGTTTGAGATCGCCGACGGCTGGCTCCAGCGCGTGGGACACATCCGCAGCACGTTTGTTCCGGTTGCTCCGGAGGGAGCATTTACGCGGCTGACCGCGGCCGGTTTTTTCAAAGTAACCGTGGACTTTCGGGGCTCCGCGTTTCGAATCCGCGCGACGCGGGCCGGGGTTGGCGCTCTTTAAGCGTGCAGCGGCGACAGGATAGCTTCCGCCGCGAAATGGCCCACCAAGTCCGGGCCAGCCTTGTCAGCTGCTCGTCGCCTGGCCCAGCTCAGTCCGGGTTTGGATAACGCGCAGGATGGAATCGCGCGTAACCATGCCGACAATGTGCGAACCGCCCTCCCCGTCCGCCCCCACGACGGGCATTTGATTCACGTCCGCAGCGAGGAGCCGTTCGAGCAAGCCGAGCAAGGGTTCTTCCGGGGAGGCCCAGAGGATGCGTTCGTGTGGGATCATGACTGCCTGCACGGAAGTATTCGCCCACTCGTCGCGCGGCACAGAATTTAACGTGTGCACGTTCATCATGCCGAGGAGCCGGTCGTCCGTGATGACGAGGTGGCAGCGGCGGCCAGTGCGGAGCACTTCCGCGCCGTATTCATCGAGCGAGATTTCGCGAGCAATCGTGGGGAGTTCGTGGCTCATGACGTCCGCGGCGCGCAACCCGGCGAGCGATTCGCGGATCGCAATCTGCGCGACGCTCTCCTGCGCGGCGGTCAGAAGGAACCACCCGATAAAGGCGAGCCAGAGCCCGGATGTCCACTCTCCCTTCAGTGCGTACCCGGCGCCGAACAGGATCATTCCGTAGGCAACGAGCTTGCCGGACGTGCCGGCGACCCGTGTCGCTTTCGAGAAGTTTTTGGTAACGCCCCAGACGATGGCGCGGAAGATTCGCCCGCCATCAAGCGGGAAGCCGGGCAGGAGATTGAAGATGGCCAGTGCGGCGTTTGTACCGGCGAGCCATTTGGCCAGAGCGCCGACCATCTCGCTGAACGGGAAAAGCCGCGTCAGCCCATAGAAGACTCCCGCGAGGAAAAAGCTGGCGAGCGGGCCGGCAATCGCGATGTTGAACTCCTGTCTCGCACTGCCGGGCTCTCGTCCGATGCGCGCCACGCCGCCAAAAACGAACAGGGTAATGGAGACAACAGGGATCTTGTACCGCTGGGCTACGAAGCTGTGGGACAGTTCGTGGAACAAGACAGAGCCGAAGAAGAGCAGGCTCGTCAGGACGCCCAGCGCCCAGTGCTGCGCCGAACTCCACTGCGGGTGCTGTTGGATGTATTGCGTGGAGAGCGAAAGCGTGATGAGGACGAAAATGATGATCCAGCTCGGGTGCAGGTAGATGGGTATTCCGAGAACTCGTCCGATCCGCAGCCCCGTTTGCGCCGCCATCTGCCTCTCCTCACCCTATTTCCTACCATAATTTTGCTTTCGGAGCGAGCCGAGCCGCCCGCCCAGGTCGCGCACTTTCACAGCTTCTGAGGCCGGCCCGCCACGGTGTGTGTGACGGGCCACGATTTTCCCGCGAACGCTCTCTCGTAAGTCATTGTATTTCAGAAAGATAGCCGTGGGCCTCGCCGTGCCCTTTCTGCAAACCGAAGTCAAACCGCGGAGGGCACCATGCGGCGGCAGGCAGACACACAACGGTTCCCAAGCTTCGCAGCAAGGCTGCAGTCGGCGTTCTTCATGACCGCAGCGATATTGATGGCAATGTCCCGCGCGCGGGCCCAAGGGCAGCAGGAGACTGCGGCCCCGCTGTCGCGCAAGGAAGATGCCCAGCCCGTGCGGCGGATCGTGGTCAGCATCGACGACCGCAAGCTGGCGCTGCTGGAAGACGGGCGGGTCGTGAAGATCTATCGCGTGGCCGTCGGTGCGCCCGGGAGCCCATCTCCGTCGGGCCAATTCAAGATCGTTCACCGCATTCCCAATCCCAACTATTACGCGCCCGGAGTCGTGCTGCCGCCGGGGCCGGAAAATCCGCTAGGTACCCGTTGGATAGGGCTCGACTTAAAGGGCTTTGGCATCCACGGGACGAATCAGCCGGGCTCCATCGGCCGCAACGCTTCCCATGGCTGCATCCGGATGAGGAACAGCGACGCAGAGGATTTGTTCGAGCGAGTCCGCGCGGGCGACAGCGTGGAATTGATTGCCGAACATACCGAAACGACGGCGCGGCTCTTTGGCGGCCCCCATCCGGAAGGGCCAAACCCCCACGGAATCAAGCCAGGCCTTGCGCCAGGGGTTCTGGATGCGAAGGCTTCCTCCGGCGCTACCCCCGCGCCTGCGAGTGGCACCGAGTAGTTTGCGCGGGGAAGGGATTCGACCAGCCCGGCAAAAAGGAGACGCACGATGAACACGATGCTTGAATTCGCCGCTCTGCTGATCGTCACGCTCGCAGCCGGCGCTCTCGCGCTGGCGCTGGACTGGCTGCTGTTGCGCGCCACGTTTGTGTTGATGCGGCCGGCGGGAGCGGCGCGTCCCGCGACTGCGCCGCCCGCGGCTGCAGGGCTGAATCGTTCGGCCGTGCCACGGCTCGCCGCCTAGCGCCAACGAGTCTGCCCCGCAAAGCGGGGAGAAGGGAGAAACACATGCTGTTTTTGAAATATCTTCTGATGATCGTCGGCGTGGGGCTCTTCGGAAGTGCCGCAGCGCTCGTTGCCTACGACATCTATCTCGCAACACAACTTCGCCGGCTCCTGGCCCGAGGGGAAACGGGGGCCGAAGGGGGCGAGGCGGCCGCATCGGCGCGCCGCTCTTTCCTGACTATCCGCTGGCGCCTGGCCCAGCGGCTCGCACTGCCGGCGCTGCTGCCACTCTTGCTCGCGTCGAGCATTGTCGTTATCCCCGACGGCGCGGCGGGTATCCGCGTCAGCCAGATTTCCGGCGTGCGGCCGGGGACGCTGTATCCCGGCGTGCACCTGGTGCTGCCGCTCGTGGACCGCGTAGAGCTGTATGACACGCGCGAGCAGGTCTATTCGACCGCCGCGGCGCACACCCCGAAGACGGACAAAGACGTTCTGCGAGTTCAGGCGCGGGAAGGCCTCGAGATCGGGCTGGCCGTTTCTGTGCGATACCGGCTGGATCCCCGCCGGCTCGAATCGATTCACACAAACCTGCCCCAGCCGGTGGACAAGGAAGTCGTCGCTCCGGTCGTTTCAACCATCTACCGTCAGCTTGCGCCGAACTACATCGTGCGGGAAATTTTCGCCACCAAGCGGGAAGAACTTCGCCAGAAAGCGGTTGAAGCCATCACGGCGCGGCTGGCCACCGACGGAATCGTGGTGCGGGAGATTCTCTTGCGAGACATACAGCTTCCTGCCGAATACGCGAAGGGCCTGGAGGGGCTGCTTCTGAAAGAGCAGGAGAACGAACGGATCGGCACGGAGCAGGAGATCAAGCAGAAGCAGGTGCGGATTGCCGAGCTCGAAGCCGAGGCGCAGAAGGCGCGCGACGTGAAGCAAGCCGAAGCGAATGCGCAGGTGCGCGTGCTGCAGGCCAAGGCGGAATCCGACTCCATGCAGTACACGCTGCCGCTGAAGCAGAAGCAGATCGAGCAAACCAAGCTGGAGGCCTCTGCGCGCAAGGAGGCGACGCTGCAAAACGCCGAAGCCGCGGCGCAGGCGAAGGTTATCGACAGCAAGGCCGAGGTGGAACGCCAGAAGAATCTCTCGGACGCCGAGGCCAACCGAATCCGCGTGACGGCGGCCGCCGACGCGGAGCGTCTGCGCCTCGAAGCGACGGTTCTCAAACAGAACCCCCTACTGATTCAAAAGATCATCGCGGAGCGGCTCTCCGACAAGCTGCAAATCATGATGGTGCCGACGGACGGCAGGAATTTCTTCGCGAGTGATGTATTCCGTTCGGCGTTTTCCGGCAGCGGCCCCGGAAGTATGGCTGCTCCGCCCGATGCCGCGGAAGAAGGTGCTGACCCACCGGCAAGCGTTTCGGCCCAGAAGCGCCCGAGCCGCCGGCCTTGAGTTCGTGCCGCCTCCGGACATCATCGCCGGCGGCATGAGTACCGCTAGCCAAACCCCTGCGGGTGGCTTGCGCGCATCGCGAACGGAAGCGGAAATGAAGACCGCCGCCTTCAGCCCGAGCGAAAAGCGAGGGATCCGCGAATCCAGAGCGACGCGCCGCAAGCCACCCGGCTGGCGGAACAGAACCCGGGGAGATTTGCGCGAAGTTTAGGAAGAAATCATACGCCAGGCGCCTGCATTGCGGCGGATTGACGCGTCGGCCATCGTCTTCAGATGGATTGACAGACCGCCATGCAAGCCATTTTTGCGTGGACCCGCGGTGACGGGCACGCGGGTTATCGGATTACTGTGCGGCGATTCCGCTGGTTGTTGCCGCTCGCGGCCAGCCGGGAAGGGATGATCTGGTTTGCCGAGCTCACGCAGATTACGACATTGGATGGATCGCCCTCCCGGCCAACGCAGATCAGGCGCGTCTCACGGGTTCGCGGAGGCCCAACCGCTCAAGACGCGGCAGGACCTCGTCGCGGAAATAGGGGAATTCCTTGTTGTAGTTGACGAACGTAATGGTGGTGCCGATGAAGCCTGCCTGGCTGATCTTTGCGAGCTCGGCGGCGACATCGTCGGGCGTTCCGATGAGCGGATAGACGCCGTGGCCGCCGAGAAAGCGCTCGCGGAAGAGTCGAAAAGCTTCCGGCGGAAATGACTGCGCGTGGAGTCCTTGCAGTTCCATCAGGTGCTCGGCGGCGGGGATGTCGCCCATTTGCTTCGTGTAATAGTCGTGATATTCGACGGCTTCTTTTTTCGTGGGGCGGACGACGACGTAAGAGGTCGTGAAGACGTCAATGGAGCGGTTGAAGCCGGCGGCGATGCTCTTGATGCTCTCGACGTCTTTCTTGCCTTTTTCGAGATCGATCAGCACCGTGAAGAGGAAATCGCAATTGCGCGCGCCGAAGCTGCGGCCCGCACCGGAGGAGCCTGCATTCATGACCACCGGGCGCCAGCGAAAGGGTTTCGGCTCGCCCACGACGCCCCGGAGCTTGATGAAGCGGCCGCTGTAGTCGAACGGGTCTTTCTCCGACCAGATTTTCTGGATGACTTCCCACCATTCCTGGCCGTAGTCGTAGCGCGTGTCGTGCGCGCGCTGTTCGATGCCGAACATGTCGAACTCATCCTGGTTCCAGCCGCAGACGATGTTCAGTCCGAAGCGGCCCTCGCTGATGTGCGAGATGGTGACCATCTGTTTCGCGGCAAAGATCGGGTGTACGAGCGGGGCGTGAACGGTTCCAAACACGGTAATGTTCTTCGTTTTCGCAAGAAGGCCGCAAGCCCAGGTGATCGTCTCGAGCGTGCTGCCCTGAAAATTCGATTCGCCGCCGTAGCCTTTCCAGCGCGCGATGGGCAGAAGGAATTCGATGCCCGCTTCGTCGGCCATCTCGGCAAGCTTCCGGTTACTCTCCCAGGAGGCGTCCCAACGCTCGGGAACCTTGGTGACGGCCATACCGCTCGAGCAATTCGGCGAAAAGATGCCGAGCTTGAGTTTGTTGCGGTTGAACATCGACGTTTGAGGGCGGGTCATGCCACGGGTCTCCTTGCGGGGAAGCGGCGGAGGTGCGGCTTCCCGCGTAACTCTTGTTTACGACGCGGAATTATACGGAGAAAGCGGACCTAAGTGCAGACAAGACTTGCGGGACAACAACAGGGGAGTTTTCGTTCACCGTGGTGGTCTGGGCGCATCAGAGTTCCCCGGTCGTGGGTTCCTGGTGTCGTGAGCCGTGCTATCATCAGCGCGCGTTCCCGTGAATGCCAGGCAAAATCTTCTCTCGCCGCGCTCGTGTGGCCGGATGGCCTCCGCTCTTTTCTTTTTCTCAAGCTTCTTCTTGAATCTGTCCCCTTCCCGCGCCGACTCGCTCGAAGACGCGATACGCGCCCTGGCACGCAAAGTGGCTCCAGTGGTGCAACGAGACCGTCCAGTCTCGCTAGTCTGGCAGAACCGCTCCTCGGTGTCTGACGCACGGTCGGATCTGTTACGGAAGTTGTTCGCCGAGGAACTCGACCGCGACAACATTGCGATTTCGCAGGAGCCGTCGGCGCCTGTTGTGCGCGTGTCGATCGGGGACACGCCCACGCGGGTTCAGTTCGTGGCTGAAGTTCCGTCTGCAAGCGGAGAAATGGTTCTGATGAACAATCTGCCTCGCTCGGCGCTTTCTGCGGAAGAGAAATCCACGTCTGTGCCGCGCCTGCAGAAGGAACTCATCTGGCAGCAGCCCGAAGCAATCCTCGACGCCATCGAACATGTCAGCAAAGAAGGGAAGCAGAGTTTCTTCCTGCTCCTGACCCGGGATTCACTCTTGCTCTATCGAGGCGAGAAAGGTCAGTGGGCCCTGCGGGACTCGAAACCCATTCCTTTAACCGATGTGCCCACTCGCGATCCGCGGGCCGAGATCTGGTTTTCTCCGGAGCACGAGGACCAAGTCCGAGTCGTTCTGCCCAAGAAAGCGTGTGAGGCGAAGCTGACAGATAAGATCCTGCTCAATTGCCGAGTTGAGGCGGAGCATTGGCGGGAAGGCATGTTTCTCATGTCTCCGTGTAACCAGGCACTCTGGTGGCTCCGGGCCGAAATGGGAGACCGGAGCACACCGGATCGCCTCCATCTCCGGAACCCCTCGCTGCCGAAGACCGAGCCATCGATATCGGTGCTTGAGCTGCCGGGTCCAGTGATCTCAATTTCAAGCGGGCAAGCCCTTCAGGCAGATAGTGTGGTCGTCTTCAATCTTTCGACGGGGAATTATGAGGTCTATCGGATCAGTCTGGCGTGCGCGAATTAGTCTCCTCGTGGCTCTCGTTGCGGCGGCCATGCCTTCGGAAGCTGCGAAGCGGCCGAGGTACGGGGGAACGCTGCGGGTGGAATTGCGCGCGACGACGGTGACCCTCGATCCGCGGGAATGGCGAGCTGGGTCGGAAGAGGCGGCCAGCGGGGAGAAGCTGGCGGGGCTGGTGTTCGACCGGCTCGTAACTCTGGACAATTACGGACGATTTCAGCCGCAGCTTGCCGCGGAATGGTCGCACGACACGGCGTTCAAGCGCTGGCAATTCACGCTGCGGCGGGCCGTCAAGTTCAGCGACGACACGCCGCTGACGGCGGGTGATGTGGTTGCGGCTCTGCAGGCGATCCTCCCCGGCTCGCGGCAGGTGAGCGGAGCAAGTGATTCCGTCGTGATTCAGTCCGCTGCGCCGATGCCGGATCTCCTCGAGGAGCTCGCCTCGGGACGCTATTTCGTCTATCGCGCGAAAGAGGCTGGCGCCCTTCTGGGCACGGGGCCGTTCGTTCTAGCGGAACGCGCTGCCGCAACTGCGGATCGTGCACCATCCTCCCGGGCTGATGGCGCGGCTGCACATCTGCATTTTCGAGCGAATGAAGGGGCGTGGTCCGGCCGGCCCTTTGTGGACGCAGTAGATGTGACTTTGGGCGTGCCGCCGCTGCGGCAACTTTATGATTTGCAGCTTGGGCGCGCGGACTTGGTAGAACTCGCGCCCGATCTTGTCCGGCGGGCGGCGCAGGCGGGACTTCGCACGTGGGCTTCCACTCCGGTAAGGCTTTACGCACTGCGGTTCGACGATATACAACCAGCGGTGCAGAATGCGCGGCTCCGGGAGGCTATCTCACTCTCGCTCGACCGGGCCACGATGGCCGGAGTGTTGCTGCAAAAGCAAGCGGAACCCGCGGCGGCTCTTTTGCCGCAGTGGCTCTCCGGGTATGCTTTCCTCTTCACCGTGGAGACGAATCCAGATCGCGCGAAGGAGATCCGGGCCACGCTGCCCGCCAATCTGGCTAGCGGGGCGGAGCCGCTGCGTCTCCGCGTGGATGCGCCCGGCGACCTCGCGAAGCTGCTCGGAGACCGTGTTGCGGTCAACGCACGACAGTCTCTTCTCATCCTGCAGGTGGCGAACCGAACAAACCCGCGCGCGAGCGCGAGAGGAGAGGCGGCCAGCCGGGATGCGTCGCCCGGTGTGCGTCTCATCGCCTGGCGATTTTCGTCGCTCTCGCCTCAAGCGGAACTCGACGCGCTAGCCGCCGGGTTTGGTCTGGCAGAGGCCGCGGAGAAGCTGGCTGCGAACTTGGAACCCGAAAAGCTTTATCGCCGCGAGCGGCGGATCTTGGACGACCGCCGAGTTCAGCCTCTGGTGGTGCTGCCGGAATTTACCGGGATCGGCGCGAGCGTGCGGGATTGGATGCCCGCGCGCTGGGGTGAGTGGCATTTGGCCGATGTCTGGCTCGACAGTGAAGAATCCGCAGCGCCAGCAAAACCCACGGGAGCCCAGCCATGAGTATTCGGACGAAGCTGTTCCTCGTCTTTCTCGTTACCGTGCTGGCTTCCGCGACGGTCGTTGCGTGGTGCGTGACACGCTATACGAGGAACGTTTTCGAGGAGATGGACGCGCAGCGCACGGATGCGCTGGTTGCGCAATTTCGCAAAGAGTTCGCGCAGCAGGGCGAAGAGGTCGTTCATCGCGTTGAGAATATCGCCGATGCGGAAGCGACTCTCCAGATGGCGATCAAGGTGTCGCAGCCGAACGCGGATCTTTCACTCTTCGTGCACGATGCGAATGGATCGGCGCAAAGCCAGGGTCTTGAGTACGTCGAATTCGTGCGCGCGGAAGGAACGCTGATTTCCTCGGCGCAGTATCCGGCGCGTGTCGGCTACAAGAACGAATGGGTTACTTCCACGAAAGACTGGAGCGCGTCCCCCGCCTTCCTGAAGCGCGAAGAGCTTCCCAACGAAGTCGCCCTTTCCCTGACCGCGGTGCGAAGCCAGCCTCAAGTCTCCAATTCCATCTATGTTGTTGGAGGACGGCGGCTGGACAAAAAGTTTCTCGAGTCGCTTGTCCTTCCGGCGGGAATGCGCGCCTTGCTGTACCAAAATCTGGAACACGACTTTGTGGCAACGGCCCTGACCGATGCCAACGGAGAAGTGACGGAAGCCGAGAGATTCGCGCCGCTGATCGAGCGGATGCAGAAGCAGCCGCGGCAGTTCGTGCAGACGATCGACTGGTCCAAAGACGAAGCGGACGCGGAAACGATTCATGCGATGCCGTTGCAAGGGCGAAACAACGAGCTCCTGGGTGTGTTGCTGGTGGGGAGCCCGCGCAAGGAGCTGGTCACCCTGCTGCGGCGGATTCAGTGGATGGCGGCGGGCGTGGGCGGCGGCGCGCTTTTGATCGGCTTGCTCCTGACGTGGTGGATCTCGGCGCGGATCACGCGCCCGGTGGAAGAACTCGCAGAGGGCGCGCGGGCGGTCGCCGAAGGCAACTGGGACACGCGCATGGATGTGGGCGGGCACGACGAGATCGGGCAACTCGCTGCGGCGTTTAACGACATGACGTGCACCCTCGCGGCACAGCGCGAGCGGCTGGTGCAAGCGGAACGCGTGGCGGCCTGGCGAGAGCTCGCACGGCGGCTCGCGCATGAGCTGCGCAACCCGCTTTTCCCGTTGCAGATCACCCTCGAGAATCTCCAGCGCGCGCGGTCCCTTCCATCCGCGCAGTTCAACGAGATCTTTCAGGAGTCCACGGCGACGCTCAAGGCGGAGCTCGCCAACCTGAACACGATCGTCCGGCGCTTTAGCGATTTTTCGAAGACACCGACGCCGCAGTTCCGGCGCGTGAACGTGAATGAAGCGGTGCGCAACGCGATGCGGCTCTTCGAACCGCAGTTCAATGCGGTCGGAAAGCCGACAATCACGCCGGAGTATTACCTCAGTGAATCGCTGCCCGAAATCGACGCGGATCCGGATCTTCTGCACCGCGCGCTGCAAAACCTGGTGTTGAACGCTCTGGACGCCATGCCTGCGGGCGGGACCCTGACTCTTCGGTCCAGCGCGCGCGAGGGCGGCGTGCGGCTCGAAGTTTCGGACACGGGCCAGGGGCTGACGCCCGAAGAGTGCTCTCGCTTGTTCACGCCCTACTACACGAGCAAACAGCACGGCACGGGGCTCGGACTGGCGATTGTGCAGTCAGTGGTAAGCGACCACGGCGGAACCATCAGCGTCTCGAGTGACCCGGGCCGCGGCACGACATTCCGCATCGATCTGCCGCAGCGGCCGCCGAGCGCACCGTCCGCGGCGAAGGCCGAGGCGCCCGCGCCGGAGTCGGCGCCTGCGGGGCCGCCGGCCTGAGTTCCGCGAAAGGAACACTGCGTGGTGCGCAAAGCTCATCTCCTTCTCGTGGACGACGACCCCAACACACTGGCATCGCTTTCCCGCGCATTCCGGCTGGCGGGCCACGAGGCGGCCGTGTGTGACAACGCCGCACGCGCGGCGGAGTTGCTGCGCACGGAGACGTTCGACCTGATTCTCTCCGACGTGGTCATGCCCGGGAAGGACGGCCTCACCCTGCTGCAGGAGTTGAAGGCCTCGGGATTGAAAACGCCGGTGGTGCTCATCTCCGGGCAGGCCAACGTGGAAATGGCGGTGCGGGCGGTAAAGCTCGGCGCGCTGGATTTCCTGGAAAAGCCAATCTCGACGGACAAACTGCTCGTCACGGTGGAAAATGCGCTTCGTCTGGCGCGCCTTGAGGAAGAAAACCGCGAGCTGCGGCACCGCCTCGGAAAACATGAACTGGTGGGGAGCGGTCCGGCGATGCAGCGGCTGCTGGCGCAGATCCATCGCGTCTCGCCGGGCGAAACGCGCGTCTGCATTCTGGGCGAGACGGGCACCGGCAAGGAGCTTGCGGCGCGCGCGATTCACGAAAAGAGTGCGCGGCGGGACGCGCCGTTCATCACTTTGAATTGTGCCGCGGTGCCCCTCGAGCTGATCGAATCAGAGCTTTTCGGCCACGAAAAGGGAGCCTTCACCGGGGCCGCGGCACGCCACGCGGGCAAATTCGAGCAAGCCGAAGGAGGCACGCTTTTTCTGGACGAAATCGGCGACATGCCGCTCTCCATGCAGGCGAAGCTGCTGCGGGTTTTGGAAGAGGGCGAAGTCGAACGCGTCGGAGGCGACCGGCCCATCAAGGTGAATGTGCGCGTGCTCGTCGCCACCCACCGCAATCTGGAGGAATTAGTCCGGCAGAATGCGTTTCGCCGGGATCTGTTCCACCGCATCTACGTGTTTCCGCTGATTCTCCCGTCACTCCGGGAAAGGCCGGAGGATTTTCCGGATCTGGCCGCACATTTTGCCCGGCAGGTCGCCGCGCTGAACGGGTGGAAGGTAAAGGAATTTTCGCCGGACTCGATCGAAGAGCTGAAGAAGTACGCGTGGCCGGGCAATGTGCGCGAATTGCGCAACGTAGTGGAGCGGCTGGTGCTTCTGGCGGCGGACGATACCGTCACCGCAGAGGACGTACGGCTCGTCCTGCCGGCGCCGGAGACAAGCCTGTCTGCTTCCGTTGCTTTCGCCGGAAGTGCGGCTTCGCAGGCCGTATTGAGTGGAACGCTGGCGCAGCGGGTCGAGGGATTCGAAAGGGAAGTATTGCTCGCCGAGCTGCGGCGGCACAATTTCCATATGACCAATGTCGCGCGGGCGCTCGGCCTCGAGCGCAGCCATCTCTATAAGAAGTGCCAGCAACTGGAAATTGATCTGCAATCCTTGCGGAAATCGGAATAGATTGTACTGAACGGTGCGTCTCCATGAGGCGTCTCGCTCGTCAGCGTCCGAGCGGCCGAGCAGCTTCGAGCCCCTGCCGCTTCAAGGGCTTCCAGACCACATCCCCGCGCAGATACTCCCAGATGCCCTGCAGCCGCCAGATCATGTGCAATTGCCGGTAGGGGAAATGCTCGAGGAAGCAGTAGCTCAC
>JBGQHF010000013.1:0-48730 GCA_041497835.1 Terriglobia bacterium | reverse complement strand
GCGCAGGTTCATCCTCGCTTCGCGCACTACACCTTTCGGGCTGCCTGCGGATTTGCCCCCGTCCCTCAGCGTGAAAGCGTCGAGCGTTGGTTGCTGGAAAAGACTCCAAGCGGGGCGTCTCTTCTGGACGCGGATCTCCGCACCACTCCGTGTCTTGTTTTTGATTTGAGCGCGGGCAGCGGTTTTCTCGGCGCCGATCCCCGCGCTGCGGAGACAGAAGCCCTGACCGAAGAAATCTCCCGGGAGATGAAGCGCGCAAAAGTATCCGTTGGAGTCGGCCGCTACAACGAGCCGCGCCTCCTGTACACATCCTCTCTTTTTGGCGCGAGCGCCAACCCCACGGACGAGCGCCGCACCATCCACCTCGGTATTGATCTCTTCGTCGAGCCGGGCGCTGCGCTCCACGCGCCTCTCGACGGCGTCGTGCACATCCTCGCAAACAACTTGGCGCCCCTCGACTACGGCCCGCTCGTCATCCTTCGCCACGCCACCGGCGACGGCCAGGAATACTTCACGCTCTATGGCCACTTGACCGCCGACTCGCTCTCCGGGCTTCGCGCCGGCCAGCAAATTTCACGCGGCGAGAAGTTTGCCCGCGTGGGCGCACCCCCGGGAAACGGTGGTTGGCCGCCCCACGTTCACTTCCAGATCATTCTGGACTTGCTCGATCGCGGCGCCGATTTTCCCGGAGTTGCTTCTGCCTCCGAGCACGCGGTTTGGACGAGCCTTTCCCCCGATCCGAATCTTCTGCTTGGCATTCCCGCAGAGCGATTCCTGACGCAAGAGCCGGACCTGGAGGCGACCCTTTCCGCGCGGCGCGCGCTTCTCGGGCGAAATCTCAGCATTTCTTACCAGCGGCCGCTCAAGATCGTCCGCGGCTGGATGCAATACCTCTTCGACGACACCGGCCGCGCCTTTCTTGACATGTACAACAACGTGCCTCTCGTCGGGCACAGCCATCCGCGCGTCGTGCGCGCCGTGCAGGAGCAGATGGCGCTGCTCAACACAAACACGCGCTATCTCCACGGCAACGTAGTCCGCTACGCCGGGCGCCTTACCCGGCTCTTGCCGGAGCCGCTGCGCGTTTGCTTCTTCGTCAATTCCGGCAGCGAAGCCAACGAGCTGGCGATTCGTCTGGCTCGCACCTATACCGGCCAGGAGGACATAATCGTCCTCGAGCACGCCTACCACGGCCATACGAGCACGCTCATTGACGTGAGTCCATTCAAATTCGATGGGCCCGGCGGAAGTGGCCGCAAGCCCTGGGTCCATGTTGCGCCGCTCCCCGACGATTACCGCGGCCCCTATCGCCGCGGCGATCCGGATGCCGGATCGAAATACGCTCGGCACGTGGCGGAAATTCTCGACCGTCTCCGCGCGGAAGGCCGGGGCGTCGCCGCGTTTCTAGCCGAGACTCTTCCCAGCGTTGCGGGTCAAATCGTTTTTCCTCCTGGCTACCTCGCCGAGGCCTACCGGCACGTGCGTTCGGACGGTGGCGTTTGCATCGCCGATGAGGTGCAAGTCGGATTCGGCCGTCTAGGCACGAATTTCTGGGGTTTTCAGGCGCAGGACGTCGTTCCAGACATCGCCGTCTTCGGCAAGCCCATCGGCAACGCCTTTCCGCTCGCCGCCGTGGTCACGACACCGGAGATCGCGGCCTCGTTTGACAACGGCATGGAGTTCTTCAGCACCTTCGGCGGCAACCCGGTCGCCTGCGCCGCGGGTCTTGCCGTCCTCGATGTGCTGGAACAGGGGGATTTCCAGGGACACGCGCTTCGTGTGGGCCGCCACCTGATTGCTGGGCTCCAGAGCCTCCAGGAGCGTCATGTTCTTCTCGGTGATGTTCGCGGCTCGGGTCTGTTCCTTGGCCTTGACCTCGTCCTGGATCGCGCGACCCGGAAACCCGCATCCGCGCATGCCTCCTACGTCGTGAACCGTCTGCGCGACTGCGGCATCCTCACCGGCGCCGACGGCCCGCACCACAACGTCATCAAGCTCCGTCCCCCGCTCATTTTCTCCGAGGCCGACGCCGATCTCTTCCTGACGACACTCGGCTCTATCCTCGAGGAGGACCCCGCCCAGCCCCATTGGGGCTGAACAACGGATCCATCCGAAGTTTTCTTGAGGCAACTTGACAGGCTTGATAACATCCGCGTAGGCTCAGCCCGCGATGGAGCCCGATTCCTCCCTCTCCTGGCTCGCGCTGACACTCACGCCCGGCATTGCCGCGCGTCTCTCGGCGCGCCTCCTGCGCCAGTTTGGCTCGCCGGATGCCGTTTTTCGCGCCTCGCTGACCGGGCTCGAATCGTGCAATCTCCCCGCGCCCGTCGCGCAGGCGCTCTTCAAGAAGGAAGCCTTCCAGCGCGCTGAGAAGGAGCTCGCTGCCGTCCAGCGAATCGGCTGCCGCCTCATCAACTGGACCGAGCAGGAATACCCGCGGACGCTCCTCGAGATTTACGATCCCCCCGTGCTGCTCTATGTGCGCGGAGATCCGCAGGTCCTGAACTGCGCCTCCATCGGCATCGTCGGCACGCGCCGGCCGACCCTCTACGGCTCGCAGATGGCCGAGCGCATCGGCCGCGATCTCGCCGTCCGCGGCCTTGTCGTGGTCAGCGGCATGGCCCGCGGGATTGACGCCCTCGCGCACAAAGGCGCTCTCAGCGCTCCCGGCGGCCGCGCGGTGGGCATTCTCGGCACCGGCATTGAGGTCATCTACCCCAAGGAGAACAAAAAACTCTTCGAACAGGTTCTCGAGTGCGGCGCGCTCGTCACCGAATTTCCCATCGGCTCGCATCCCGCGCCGGAGAATTTTCCGGTCCGCAACCGCATCGTCGCGGGATTGCCGCTCGGCGTGGTTGTGGTGGAAGGCGCGCAGTACTCCGGCTCGCTCATCACGGCGCGCCTGGCCATGGAGTTCGGCAGGGAAGTTTTCGGTGTCCCCGGAAACGTCACGCAACCCGTCAGCTTCGCCCCGAATCAATTGATCAAGCAGGGGGCCAAGCTGGTTACCGGCGCCGAGGACGTCATCGAAGAGCTGCCCACGCCGATTCGGGCCGCCCTCGCTCAGGCGGAGCAACCGGAAGCCCAGCAGCGGAATCTATTGATTGCGGCTTCCCTGAACGACGCCGAGCGCAAGATCTACGAGTTGCTCAGCTCGGAAGAGTCGGTGGCTATTGATGACGTCGTCGAACGCTCCGGCTTGAACTCTTCCGAGGTTCTGGCTACGCTCTTTGATTTGGAGATGAAAGGGATCGTTCGGCAACTCCCAGGCAAGCAATTCAGCAAAGTCCTGCTCTGAAGGCTAAAGAGCCGCCAAGGTAGCGGAAAAGACACACGCACCGCCGCTGACCCTGCCCAAAGTGGATTCCGGGGTACAAAAGCACAATGGCACGCTCCCTCGTAATCGTCGAATCGCCCGCAAAGGCGAAGACCATCAACAAGTATCTGGGTCGGGAGTACACCGTCAAGGCGTCCTACGGTCACGTCATGGACCTCCCGAAAAAGACGCTTGGCATCCTCTTGCCCGGCGACGAGCACGGCCGCGGGAAGCGCAAGACCGGCAAAGGGAAGTCGAATGGCAAGTCCGGCGGCAAGAAGGCCCCGAGTCCGGTCCGCCTGAACGACGAGAATATCTTCGAGCCTACGCTGGAGATCATCCCCGGCAAGCGAAAAATCATTCATGACCTTAGGGTAGCCGCAAGCACCGCGCCCGCCGTTTTCCTTGCCGGCGACCCGGACCGCGAGGGCGAAGCCATTTGCGCCCACCTGGTGCAGGTCCTCTCGAAGCCGGGCCGGTTTCGCATACCCGAAGACGACTCCGAAAAGGCGAAGGCCGCGGATCCCGCCAGCCAGGCGAAGAAAGACGCCGGGAAAGACAAGCCCGGGAAACAGGCTGAGGTCCGCGCCGTCGATCGGAAAAAGATCTTCCGCGTCACCTTCAACGAAATTACGCCAAAGGCCATCCGGGCTGCCTTCGAGCATCCGGGACAGGTGGACGCCAACCTCGTGGACGCGCAGCAGGCCCGCCGCGTCCTCGACCGCCTCGTGGGTTACAAGATTTCACCGCTGCTCTGGGACAAAGTCCGCCGCGGTCTTTCCGCCGGCCGTGTCCAGACCGTCGCGCTGCGCCTGATCGCCGAGCGCGAGCAGGAGATTCGCGCCTTCGTGCCCAGGGAATACTGGACGATTCACGCGATGCTCGATGCCGGGCAGCCCCCCGCATTTGAAGCCAAGCTGTCGAAATACAAAGGCGAAGACATCGAGGTTCCGAACCAGGCCGCGGCGGACGAGATCGTCGCCGCCGTCAGCAAGGCCGGGTGGCAGGTCGCCTCGGTCTTGCAAAAGGAAAAGAAGCGCTATCCGCCGCCGCCCTTCACGACCTCGAAGCTCCAGCAGGCCGCCTACAATCGGCTGCGCTACACCGCCAAGCGCACCATGGCGCTCGCGCAACGCCTCTATGAAGGCGTCGAGCTGGGCCAGGAAGGTTCCGTCGCGCTCATCACCTACATGCGCACGGACTCCGTCCGCGTCTCGAACGATGCCCTGGCGCAGGTCCGCGACCTGATTCCGCAGCGCTTCGGCAATGATTATCTCCCCGAAAAACCGAATTTCTACAAATCGAAAAAGGACGCCCAGGAAGCGCACGAAGCCGTCCGGCCGACCGATGTGGCGCGCGCGCCCGAAGACGTTCGCCCGTATCTCGAGGACGACGTCTTCAAGCTCTACCAGCTTATTTGGCAGCGATTTGTCGCTTCCCAGATGCTCCCGGCGCTCTTCGACCAGACCACCATTGATATCTCCGCTGGCGATTACACGTTCCGCGCCACCGGCTCGGTCCAGAAGTTCGACGGATACCTCCGCGTCTATCAGATGCCGGCATCGAATGCCGACCGCGAGGATGACGAGAAAGACGATGAAGGCGAGGGCCGCGCTCTGCCCCGTGTCACACAAGGCCAGACGCTGCGCCTCGACCAGGTCCGCCCCGATCAGCACTTCACGGAGCCGCCCCCGCGCTACACCGAAGCAACGCTCGTGAAGGAGCTCGAAGAGAAGGGCATCGGGCGGCCATCCACCTATGCCTCCATCATCTCGACGATCGTGGACCGCGAATACGTCAACAAAGACCAGGGCCGCTTCACGCCCACGATGCTCGGCGAGCGCGTCAGCACGCTGCTCGTCAAGAGTTTCGAGGACATTTTCGACGTCTCCTTCACCGCCCGGCTCGAAGAAGAGCTCGACGAAATCGAAGAAGGCAAGCTTCCTTGGCGCCAGTCGGTCAAGGACTTCTGGGAAAAGTTTGAGCTGGACCTCGACAAGGCCGGCGGCGAGATGCAGTCCTACAAGGCCGGCATCCCCACGGGACAGAAGTGCGAGAAGTGCGGCCAGGGCGAATTGCTCGAGCGCATCAGCCGCCACGGATTCTTCCTCGGGTGCTCGCGCTATCCTGAGTGCGACTTCATCCGTGATCTCGCTCCCGAAGTCGGCGGCGAGGAAGTCGAGAGCGAAAACAGGGTCGAGTATTGCGACAATTGCGGCAAGGAAATGGCCATCAAGCGCGGGCAGTGGGGACCCTTCCTCGCCTGCACCGGCTATCCCGATTGCAAGACCACGCGCCGCCTTGTCGCCGGCACGCGCAAGGCGCGCCAGCCCGATGAGCCGCTCGACGAGAAGTGCCCCGACTGCGGCGCCGGCCTCGTGAAGAAGCACGGCCGGTTCGGCGAATTCATCGGCTGTTCCGCCTATCCCAAGTGCAAATATACGCGGCCGATCACGCTCGGCATCAAATGCCCGAAGTGCGGCACCGGGGAATTCGTCCGCCGCGGCAGCGCCGGGAAGGGCGGCCGCGGCCGCATGCGCGTTTTCTATGGCTGCTCGCGCTATCCGGAGTGCGACTTCACCACGCCGCACATGCCCATTGCCGAGCCGTGCCCGAAATGTGGAGCGGATTTCATCGTCGAGAAGCGCACGAAGACGGGCACCGTCCGCGCCTGCCTCAAGGACGGCTGCGATTGGGAGATGGACGTACGCGAAGCCCAACCCGAGGAAGCTGTTGTGGCTGGCACCGTGAAGTCCTAACGCTTCAGTCAACTTGAAACAAATGTTTCAGCATCAAATGGGGTGGGTGTGTTCATAATTTGCGTTGGGCGCTTGCGCTGGGGGGTGCCGCACCGGATGAACGCAGCCATCGGAAAATTTCTCGAGTACTTGCGGGCGGTACGAAATGCCTCACCGCACACGATACTCAACTACGGCAAAGACCTCGGCCAGTTCCTGGCCTATCTTTCGCCGCCGGGCGCGGCGCCTCCCGCGCTCTCCGGCGTCACGCATCAGTTGATCCGTGAATACATCGCCCACCTGCATGACCGGCATCTCGAAAAAAGTTCCATTGCCCGGAAGCTTGCCTCTCTCCGCTCCTTCTTCAAGTACTGTGTCCGCGAAAGCTTGCTGAAGGAAAACCCCGCACGGCTTGTCGCCTCGCCGAAACTCCCCAAGCGCATACCTTCGGTGCTTTCGGCGGAAGAGATGAATACGTTTCTCAACCACCTCGTCGGAATGGGCAAGCCCGCTTCAGGAGGATCTGCGCCGGTGCGCGGGCGGCGGCAGTTGCCCGCGCCTTCGAGTGTTGCCCCCCGCGCGCGGCAAGTGTCCGGCCTGCTTCTTCCGCGGGACCTTGCTCTTCTCGAGCTCCTCTATGCCGCGGGGCTTCGTGTCAGCGAGCTCACCGGCCTGAATCTCCCCGACATGGACCAGAAGGAGCGCGTTCTCCGCGTCCGCGGCAAAGGCAATAAGGAGCGCATCGTTCCCTACGGCACCAAGGCCCAGGAAGCTCTTGACGCCTACTGGTCCGTGCGCGAGCAGCTTCTTCTGCAATCGGAAAAGAGGCGCGCTGCTTCACCCCCAGCGAGCCGCCGCCGCGAGCCCCCCCACGTCGAAGCCGTCTTCTTGAACTACGCTGGACGCCGCCTCACGCAGCGCTCCGTCGGCCGCATCGTCAAGAAATACGTCCGCCTGGTGAACGTCAACTGGGACCTCCACCCGCACTCTCTGCGCCACGCCTTTGCAACGCATCTCCTTGCCGACGGCGCGGACCTCCGCGCCATCCAGGAGCTGCTCGGCCACCAGTCGCTCTCCACCACCCAGAAATATACTCACGCCTCCATCCGCCAGTTGATGGACGTCTACGACAAATCGCATCCCCACGCCTGATCTCCGCACAGGTCCGTGTAGCGCCGGCCTTTAGGCCGGCATCTTCATTCCTTCTTCTTGATGCCTCCATGGCTATTCATCTCGTTTTTTTCTCTCGCCGGCATCTTCCACCTCGCACCACAAAAACAAAACGCCGGAGCGCTTGTCGCGCCCCGGCGTTTTTTTCGAAAGGGTTGAAGTTAGAAGGTGAACCGCGCGCCGATCTGCACCTGGCGCTCGCGATAGATGCTGCTTCCGGCCGAGTTCACAACGCCGAAGACTGGGCTAAGGGCCGTCGTGGAACCATCGCGGATGGCCAATGTGGCCGTCCCCTTCTTCGTCGTCGTGTTGAAGACAGCGCTTTGGATTGAGTAGGCCGTAGAGTTCACTCCGTTCGGCTGCTGATGATTGAAGAGGTTAAAGGCTTCGCCCAGCAACTGCAGTTTGAACCGTTCGGTCAATGAGAACTGGCGGCTCAAGCGGATGTCGATATTCCGGATGCCCGGCATCTGCAAGCTGTTACGGGTAAAGAAGGGGAACCGGTTCGCGCCGCCCGCTCCGATGATCCCACCAGCCAGAGAACCCGGTGCGTTACCGGACATAAACGGGCTGTAAGCATAGCCGGAGCTGATCGTTACGATAGGCGAAATGGAATAGTCGTTGAAGACGGCCCGAAGAACTGGGTTGGCATCCTTCGAGATCGTCGGGGACCACACCAGGTTGGCCACGAAGCGCTGCGGGAAGTTGAAATTCGCGCTGCCCTTATCGAGCTGCAGGTTGTTCTGGTCAAACGGGCTGTTGTTCGCGGTAAACGTGGTGGAAGTCTGGCCGTTGTCGATGGCGTGCGACCATGTGTAGTTGGTCATGAATTGCAGGCCACGGCTGAACGAATGGTTCAGCTGGACCACCAGGGCGTTGTAGTTGGAGCGGATCAGACTCGAAATCTGGGTCACCTGGTTAAACTTGGGGAACAATGTCCTGGCACCCGTATAGACGGGCAGTGTGAACTTCGTCCCGGTCGCCGGCAAGCCAAATTTCTGTCCCAGGCCGGTGGGGTCCGAAATGGTATAAGTGTTAATTCCAGCCGCCGCGGGAAGATTGATGTCAATGAACGCAGGCAATGATTGGCCGCGGCTCAAGAGGTAGGACGCGGAGAACGCTGTGTTCCAGCCCAGTTGGCGCTCAAAGGCGACATCCAATTCCTGAATCAGAGGATTCTGGAAGCGAGAATCGAAGAACTGAACCGCAGGTTTCCCAGCGGCCCCCGCTGCCGAGGCAATTGTGTTCGGATAGATTGGCCCGGCAAAAGTAGTATCCGTAGGTCGGATCGTGAAAAGCAGCTGCGATCCGGCAGCGCCGGTATTCGTGATGGCATTTGCGATGGTCGAGTTGATGATTCGGCCATAGTAGATGCCATAGCCGGCGCGAAGCGCGGTCTTACCGTCTCCGGTGAGGTCCCAGGCAAACCCGGCGCGCGGGCCGAGGTTGTTCTTATCGTTCGGCATGCGCTGCGTGCCCGGGACGAGCGAGTTCGGAAGCTGCGGAGAAGGCAGTTGTTCGTATTCATACCGCACGCCCAGGTTGAGCGTGAAGTGTGGCAGGACCCGCCAGTCGTCCTGGAGGAAGAACGCATAGTCGATAGTGTTCAGTTCAAAGCGGGTGGGACCGAACGCCTGCTGGTACTGGTTGTAGCAGGGCACTGGCACGCTCACCTCGCCGCCTGTGAGACGGCAGCCGTTTCTGATCGACAGGTCGGTCAGAAAATCATTCAGGTTGTTGTAAGAATAGCTCCCGCCCTCAGTCCGCAGATTGTCGAGGACGTCGTTGACGCGGTTGATGTCGAACCCGACTCGGAAGAGGTGGCGGCCGTGGGCGATTGAGGTCGTATTGGCCCATTGCAACCGCCGCTCATCCGGAAATGCTTTCCGGCTCAGGAAGGTCGGCTTCCCGAATTCGATGATGCCGCCGACATTGACATCCGGCACGGAGCCGCCTGGCCCCGTCGTCGGTTCCCCTGGAGCAGGCTGCTGCGGAAACTCGAATTCGTTGTCGCGGCCGTACTGGAAACGAACTTCGTTGGTCACTTTGGAGCCAAAGTTCGAATACAGGTGAGCAATCACGGAGTCTGCATGAACAAAGTCGTCTCCAAAACTGGCTTTGGCCAGTCCTGTATTCACGGGCTGCGTCTGGATGCCCGAGGGGGAGGTCCAGAAGAGCCGGTTGTAGCTGGCCGTGAAGGTGTGATTCGGCGTTATGTGCCAGTCGAATTTAGGGAAGTAGAGATCCTGGTCTCCACGCCGCGGAACCGTCCCGGTCAAGCTCGTCAGGAAAGCAATCCCTGAATCTACCTGCGCGCCGGAGACGCCGCGGGCAGCGAGGGCCGTTTTGAGTGCCGTCAATTGCGCCGACGTGAAAACCAGCGAGGTGGGATTGGTTGTGGTCGCCACGCCCGGAAAGTTTCTCCTCTGCCCGTCATAGGAAAACAGGAAGAAAAGCTTGTCCTTTACCAGCGCCCCGCCGAGCACACCGCCGAATTGTTGTCTCTGGTCTTCCGGCTTAATTTTCACCACGCCGCTCGGAGTCGGCAGGGTCGCGAATGGATTCGTAGCGCCCAGCTCATTATTCCGGTTGAAGTAAAACCCTTCCCCGTGAATGCTGTTCGACCCGCTCTTGGTTACGGCGTTGACCACGCCGCCCGCCGCCCGCCCGTATTCCGCGGAGAAGTTGGACGTGTTCACCTGAAATTCCTTGATGCTGGCCTGCGCGACCGAATAGCTGAGGCGCGTCCGCCCCTTTTCTTCGGAGAAGAACGCCTGGTTATTGTCGCCGCCGTCCACTGTGTTGTTGTTGAGCAAACCGGAGATGCCGCGGAAGCTCAGCAATCCGAAGCTGCCGTCCGGCACCACCCCCGGCGTCAGCAGCGCAAACGTGGACCACCGCCGTCCGTTGATCGGCAACTCGCTGATGGCTCTTTCGTTCACGCTTGACGCGAAGTCCTGCTGGCTCGTGTTTACCAGCGGAGCTTCTGCGGTGACCGTGACCGTCGCGCCCGCCGCGCTCACGCTAAGCTTCAACTCGATTTCCGTCACGCGGCCCACTTCGACCGACACATTTTCCAACTTCAGCGGAGCGAATCCCGTCGCCTCCGCCGTCACCCTGTAAATCCCGGGCTGCAAATTCGTCACGCGGAATTCGCCGCGGTCATCCAGCATCGCGCTCGTTTCCTGGTTTGTCCCTTTATTGACCACCTTGACGGTCGCCGTCGCCACGGCGAGTCCTTGCGGGTCGCGGACCGCTCCGCCGATGGCGCCGTTCGTTGTGGACTGCGCCCAGGCGCCCTGGGCCACCAGCAAAAATCCTAGGCACAAAACCACCACCCACGCGGACATTTTTCTCATGTCATTCATTGTGAAACCTCCATCCAAGGAAATTCGTTAGGAAAAGACTATATGGGGACACGCAATTAGCGCAGTGTGTTTCCAAGTGATGCCTGCCGGTAGGGCCCACCCCAGTACCAAGAGCCCAATTTCCAAGTGCGCAGATTATAGTTTGAATGGCCAATATTGCAAGCAGTTTAATGCTCCATGAAGGCGCGGCTCCGTTGTGGAAAGGCAGTGGAAACTTATTGGCTCTGCCAACAATTTTCTGGCGGCCTATCTCTGCAATCTTCTCCATCCGCCTCAGCAACTCGCGCGCAACTCTATCTAAATCCGTATCAAGACTTTGCTAACTCGGTCTTCTTCTTCTCTCCGCCGCAGTCCCCCCGTACTCCACCCTTTCGACTGAATCGCCTCGATGATCCTCGGCTACCGCTTCAATTTCTAGCCGGCAGGAATTCGCCCAGCACGGTGTTGAATTCCCGGACGGCGGCTTCCTCGCTGTGCGGGCAGTGCTTGCCGTTCTCGATCATTCGCAGTGTGCTCGCCGGTACGTCTTCGTGCGCCCGCTCGATTTCTCCCGGTTCCGTGCGGGGATCGAGCCGCCCATGAACAAACAACGCCGGAACAGAGAGCTCTCCTAACCGGCCAGCAAAAAGATCCTCGCCAGGCCGCTCGCTCCTCTCGCCCATCCGCACCCATACATCGGAATTGCGCCGTACCACGTCCTGCCAGTGCGTTTCCCCGTGGTCTGCCGCAAGTTTCTTGCGCGTGCCTTCCCCAAGCTCCATCGGATTCGCCGCCGCTCGCGCGAAAAACGATCGGGATCCCTCTTTTCCCCGGTAAAAGTGAAACGCTTCCAGGACGATGCGCTCGCAGCGTTCGGGTGCCGCGAGTCCCATCATGGCCGCGATCACGGCGCCGTCGCTGTGGCCCCACAGGATGCATCTTCCGATGCCGAGCGCATCCAGGAACGCTGTCATCTCCATCGCGGCCCTGCGGTGAAAATCGAGCGGGATCTTCCCTGTCACGCGCGAGGAGCGCCCGTAGCCGGAGCGGTCCGGGATCAGGAATCGAAATCGCCCGCCAAACTCTTCGATTTGCGAATCAATCGGGTAATAGCCATACCCCCATCCGCCGTGGAGAAAGAGAAGCGGCGTGCCCGAGCCGGATTCCCGGTAGTAAATCTTGACCGGGCTGAGCCCGGGGGCATGCGGCGACTCGGTAAGCTCCAGAAAAGGCATCGTTGGTGTTTTCGGGGAAGCCAAAAAGTACGGCTCGGCGGAACTCCGCCGCGCACGCTCGATTTCCGGGCGGGTCGGCCGCTTGGCGGCCGCACAGAACTACGATACGACAATGCCCATGCTGGCTCAAGAGGCGTAGACCGGGCACGCGACGACAGCTCGCCCCCGCCTCGTTGCGATCCCATCCGGGCGGGGCGATTGCCCATTTCTCTTCTCCGCTGGCATACTCGATACCCCGCAGGAGCGAGGCGGCCACGATGGAGCGCGAATATTGCCGCTGGCAATCGCCCCGGCTCGGCATCGAGATCGGCGTTGCCGTCTATGGCCATTGGGGCCCGCCGATAATCGGCTTTCCCACGAGCGCCGGAGACGAGTGGGAGCTTGAGAATCAGGGAATGATCGGCGCGCTCGCGGAATTCATCGACGCAGGCCGCATCAAATTCTTTTCCGTCAATTCCATCAATACGCAAAGCTTTTACAACAAGGGCGCCCACCCGTCTCATCGCAGCTACGTTCAGGCCATGTTCGACGCCTACCTCCGCGAAGAGGTCGTCCCCTTCATCTGGAACAACTGCAAGACGCAGGGCCTGGCAATCGCCACCATGGGCGCTTCCTTCGGCGCCTACCATGCCGCCAACACGCTCTTCAAACACCCGGACGTGATCAAGCGCTGCTTCGCCATGTCCGGCGTGTACGACGTGAAGAAATTCATGGACGGCGTGTACGACGACAATTTTTATTTCAACAATCCGGTGGACTATCTCGCGAATCTCGACGATCCGGAACGCCTCGCCCAGCTCGCCACCTGCGACATCCACATCGCTACCGGCACCGGACCCTGGGAAGACAGCGGCCCCTCCTATCGCTTCTCGGAACTTCTCACGAGCCGCGGCATCCGCCATTCCCTGGACAATTGGGGCCCCCAGGGCGGCCACGACTGGCCCTTCTGGAAGCACCAGATGCGCGAATACGTTTCCCGCCTGTTCTGAGAGCAGGGAGGCTGGCGGATTTTCCATTTTTCGTCTCGCGCCGATCCGCCCGCCGGCCGCGTCATTTGCGTCTCTTGCATCCCGGATGGTTTTACGGGACGCCGCCGCACATGACTTCAAACTGCCCCATAGCCCAGAAGCCGGACAGGTGCGCAAGAGTTGCGGCACCCGACTCTTGGGAGACCATCAAATCCCTGGCTCCCCGGAGGCGTTCCATCGGGCATCTGTTCCCTTTTGTTGGCCCATACCAGAAGAAGTGTGCGACTCTTCTAAGCTAGTGACGAATCGTGGATAATAGGCCGAACCAATGCACGTAGCCGCCAAGAGCAAGACCCTGCATGACCAGTTAGCGCGAGAGAATGCTGACCTTTCTCGCTATGTCCCCGAGGAACTTGCGAGGATGGATGACCCGCAAACTGCCATCCCGCGCATTGCGAAGGACGCTCAATCAATCCATCTCATTGAAAGGGCAGTCCATCAAGTTCCGACGTCTCACTCGATTTATCGCGGGGATGCGCGAAACATGTCGAGTTTAGAGCCTCAAAGTCTCCATTTGGTGCTGACTTCTCCTCCCTACTGGACGCTCAAAGAGTATCGAGATTCCGAAGGCCAGTTGGGTCACGTTGAGGATTACGACCAGTTTCTTCAAGAACTAGATAAGGTCTGGAAACAGTGTTTCCAAGCGTTAGTCCCCGGCGGGCGATTGATCTGTGTCGTCGGCGATGTCTGTCTCTCGAGAAGAGAAAACGGCGGGCGACACACAGTTGTGCCCCTCCATTCGTCGATTCAAGAGCATTGTCGAAAGCTGGGATTTGATAACCTCGCACCCATCATCTGGCACAAGATTTCGAATGCCGCATACGAGGTCGAGGGTGGGTCTTCCTTCCTTGGGAAGCCTTACGAGCCAAACTCGGTCATAAAAAATGACATTGAATTTATTCTGATGGAGCGGAAGCCCGGGGGATATCGTGCTCCTGACATTTCCACAAAGGTCCTAAGTGTGATTTCGGTGGAGAACCACAAAAAATGGTTCCAGCAGATCTGGAGTGGAGTCACCGGAGCATCAACAAAACAGCATCCTGCACCTTATCCGCTTGAGCTTGCCGAAAGGCTCGTCCGGATGTTCAGTTTCGTTGGTGACACGGTTCTCGATCCTTTTATGGGTACTGGCACGACCACAGTGGCGGCCGCGAAGTGGGGAAGAAATAGCATTGGATTCGAAATAGACCGCCACTATTACAAATTGGCCCAAAAGCGCATTTCAGAAGAAACTTCCTCCCTTTTCAGCACGGCTACCATTCGCTCTGCATGTGCCGAATAGCATCTGACATGACTCTTCGTCCCGACCTCGAGAAGAAACTGCGTGAAGCTATAAAGCATTTCTGGAAAACCCGTGAGAAACAAGCGAGGAAGCAGGGTGCCAACACTGGTGCCCGCGATGCCGGTGCAAGAACGGCTGTCACGGGCGGCCACCAAATGGACGGCTTCATCAAACTGGTTCGAGACTACTTATGCTCAAACGGACTTCCCGAGGCCCAGGTTTTCTGTGGGAAGGCCGTAGAAATTCCAGGGTGGTATCGCCCGGAGAAACAGTGGGATTTGCTGGTTCTCTCGGATGGTGAACTTCTTGCAGGGATCGAATTCAAGTCCCAGGTTGGGTCCTTCGGAAACAATTACAATAACCGAACTGAGGAAGCCATTGGGAGCGCTACAGACATTTGGGCCGCTTTTCGAGAAGGTGCGTTCATGCCGTCTGCTCGACCGTGGTTGGGCTATATGATGCTCCTCGAGGAGGCGCCTGGCTCAATGCGGTCGGTGAAGGCGCGAGAACCCCACTTCAAGGTGTTCCCCGAGTTTAGAGACGCATCGTACGGAAAACGCTACGAAATACTTCTCACTAAACTAGTGCGGGAGCGACTGTATGATTCAGCCTGCTTCTTGCTTTCCAATGCCAAGAGCGGCGTGAAGGGCGATTACCGTGAGCCAGCTTCCGAACTCACTTTCGAGAAGTTCATCGCATCTCTATTGGCACGCGCCACAGCAATAGCAAAAACTCGAAAGTCCCGCTAAACATCTAAGACAGCGGTAACTTCGAATCGCCCGGTGCCCCGTCTTTCGCGGAGCGAAGGGCACCCGCAACAAAATACGGTGCCTGCTGCAAGCGTTTCTGCCGCAACAAGGTGGGTGCGCAAACAAGAAGCAAACAAATCGGGAAAGGCTGGCCCACCCGCCATAGTCGCACCCATTCTTTTTAGCATATATAGATATTCTGATAAATGGTCATAATAGAGTGTCACCGTCGGAGGAGATGCTAGGTCATTGATCGCATCCAGAGGAGTCTTGCAATGGGGTCACTCTACCTCAATAGTCTGTCAGCGGACCAACGGAAGGAGCTTGAGGCACGCCTGCTGAAGGCACAGCAAGGAAAATGTTTCATCTGCGAGAAACCGATTAATGTCGTACTTCATGCCAACGCTGTGGACATCGATCATGTCGAGCCCCTAAAAGTTGGTGGTAAGGATGACCCCAGCAATTTCGCATTGACGCACTCTTCCTGCAATCGATCTAAGCAGGCCAGCGATCTTAGAGTAGCTCGGGTTCTAGCGCGGTTTGCCTCGATTCGCGACGAGATTGCGAAGGAGAATCGTGGGGCGAACCTAAGTGATGTCTTACGCTACTACAAAGGTGCGGTTCATGAGCTTTCCTTAGTTGTCAAACCAGATTCTGTAAGCTTTTCGTTCCCCGAGCTCGGGAGGAATGAGATTTACCAGGTCCCGCTATACATCGATGATTTAAGTGGGCTGCAGTACTTCTTTGCGAAACTGCCGATCGAGTATCTTTTCCATGACGACCGAATAAACCCGCGGGCGGTAGGCGGAAGTCTAAATGGTCTGATTGACGAGTTCCATAAGAAGCGACCTCAACTTCAAGTATCCCTTGCATGGGCTGAACTGAAAGACGGGCCGGGCAAGACCAAGGTGAAAGTCTTTGATGGCCAGCACAAGGCCACGGCCCAAGTATTGCTCGGAGTCAGGGATGTACCTTTGCGGATTTTCTTGAATCCGAATCTGGACATCTTGCTCACTGCCAATACGAATGCCGGGACGACGCTGCGTCAGATTGCCTTCGACAAATCAGTGCAGAGACACCTGGGGAGCGCCCTCTTTGGGGACCGCCTGGACAGGTATAGGAAGGAGCGCGGCCTTTCCCCAGACGCCGAGGGATTTTCAGAGAAAGATCTTGTGAATCACTTCAAAGGCGAATGGCGAGAGATGCGCCGTTACATCCTGGACGCTGTGCGTGACAGCATTACACATCATCCTGAGAACAAGTTGAAGGACTACATAGACTTCGCTGGCAAGGGGAAGGAACGCCCACTTTCGTATAGCACACTGGAAAAGACTTTCTATTCGTTCTTCATATTTGGCGATGTTGTTGAAACGCCTCTCAACTATGGCGACGACGACAACGCGAACCCACGTGATCTGGAAATAGAACAAATATTGAAACTCATGAATATTATTGCGGAAAAGGTATATGTAGGCCGCTTCGATCCAGCTCTTGGTACCGCCCGTATTGAGAACCAAATTCAAAAAGGCGGCGATATTCCGGAACCCCATCTGATTGCGTATCGTCTAAGCCGCGAAGAGATCCTTTACTCTTGGCTGCGATTTGTCCGCCAGATCGTGCAGAACTACTTCATCACGACTGGAAAACCAATCCAAGAGGACAAGCTTTGTCAGTACCGATTTCCGGAACCACTCTGGGACAATATAGAAAACTTTGTGAAGAACCTGCTTAAGATGCCACTCTGGGTAAACCGTGACCTCTCCTTATCGGTCTTTGGGGGCAAGCAGAACTATGAATACTGGCAGACAATTTTCGAGTCAGGAAGGACTCCTCAGGGCCAACAGGTATTGCCGAGCGGGATTAATCTTATGAAAATGATTCAGTCGTAGGGCGGAGCCGGGTGGCACAGGGTAAACGAGCGGGGTTGATCCACGCGGGTGACTCGCCCTCCGCCGTGCGTACCGCACCCTTTTACGGTTTGGCCAGGGTGCGGTCGTTGTCTTCCTCTGGATCCCCGCCGCCGCAAACATCTCATTCCGTCCCAGGTATCTTTCCTCTTGACTTACGATAACGAATAAGCTATCATATCTCTTCTATTTCGGCGGGGGAGTAGAAAGAAGGACGTGCACGAGAGTATGCCCCGCCGCTCCGCTCCGCCAGCATTCCCTACAACTCCTTTCGATTCAGCAGTTCCAGAAAAACCCGGGGAGGGGAGGGGTGTCCGAGTCTCCAGTTTCCAGTTTCGATTTTCCAATTTCCAGATTCCACTTCAGAGGACTCCATGGTCACAAAACGAATCACAAAGAAGCCCATTCACCCTGTCAAGAAACTCGGCCGCTGCCAGTTCTTTTCCGGCGACGATCGCCGCTGCCGCATGCCCCGCTGGCACGCCCACCCCGCCTATTGCCTCCACCATGCCCGCCACGAGCAGCAACTCCTTGAAACCGAGCGCGTTGCCGCCGAGCTCTCCAGCCTCACCGGCACCTTCAAGACTGCTAACGACGTCAACCACGCCCTCGGCAACCTCTTCTCCGCCGTCTCCCAGAACCGCATCCCGCCCCGCAACGCCGCCATCCTCGCCTACACGGGCGCCCTGCTCCTCCACTCTCTCCCCCGCGTCGCCCGGGAAGTGAACGACGCCTTTGGCTTCCAGGCCTGGAACCGCAAACTTCGCGAGCTTTTCGGCGTCACGCCCGTGCCAAGCCCTGCTCCTCGCACGCCGCCCGCACCACCTTCTCCCTCGCAAACCCCGTCGAATCAACAAACGCGTGGCGAACCGAGTCAAGACGCACGGGAAATTACGTCCGCAACTCGCGCAGAATGAACAGATGCAGCACGATGAACTGGAAGTCCTGTGGAATGAACAGATGCACAAAACTAGGGGGGTAGGGGGTGGGAGACGGTGACGATTGTTGATCCTAATCAGCTATTCCAGGCCTAGATGGTCGAGCTTATAGCGCCCCTTGGAGAGGATCTGGTCCTCGTCAATCCAGGCGTCGCACTGGCGGGTGAGGACGTCCACGTGGGTGCGCGATTTCCAGTCCGCGTGGGTTTGGCTGCCGTAGGGATCGCCGAAGGCGATGTGCACGCCGGGGAATTTTTCGTCCTGCAACAAGATTCCGATCATCTCCGAGAGGCCGAGATTCGTCCCGAAGGCCAGCTCGCCGACGCGGTCGCTGTTTTCATCCGTGTGGCAGTAGTCCCAGAAATCGCGCTCCAGATCTTTTCGCGCGCACCTGGCGCTGACGAGCCGCCCGCCCTCGATCTGCAGCACGAGCGGATTCTCCTCCAAGTCGCCGTACTTCATGTTGAAGTAATCGCCCGCCGACGCATCGCAGACAAACGTGCCGTCCACCGTTGCCGGCGTGGTGAAAACTTCACCCGCGGGCAGATTCGACCAGTAGCGCGGGCTGATCAGGCCGCTGGTTTTGACCCAATCGAGATTGCCGTCAAAATGCGCGGTGAACGACGTGCCCGCCTGCGTCTTCACCCGCAAAGTTACCGCGCGCAGCATGCGCTCGCGCAGGCGGTCGCTCAGACGGTCCACGAGCTTGTAATCCGTGCGCATGCCCTGCTGCATGATCTGCGGCGTCACGCCGACCATGTGCGCGTAGCGGATCTGGCGCCGCTCGACCATTCTTACGATTGCCATCCGTGCGCCCAGCTCGCCTTGCTGCGGCTGCATGCAAAGGATGCCGACGTCGGCCTTTTCCAGGGCGTCGAGAAGTTCCTGCGGGACGCTAATGAGGGGGCGCGCGCTAAACTCTTCGAGCGCCAACTGCGTCCACACCGCATGCCGCTCCTCAAGCGCGGAAACAAGGCTCGCGGCAACGGTCTTGCTCGCCGCGTCCGTGATCAACGCCACGCGCTCCCCCGGTTGCACCGCGAGACACGTCTCCACCGCGTTCCTCGCGCCGGGCATCAATGCCAGTTGTGCCGGTCCAAATTCCATAGCTCTATTCTACCTGTTCTCCATCTGTTCTCCATGCTCGGAGACGAGCGCTGTGCCTACGGATGCGCACGACCGCCGGCCGCACCCGCATTTATTTTCAGCGGGACAGCCAATCGCTACGCGGCGGCTTGGACCCGCGGCTGCACGCGAAACGCGGGAACCTGGCCCCCGCCGCTCGTAACATTGGCCAGGCCCGTGGCGCTCAGCCGCGTCAGATATCCGGCCAGCTTTCCGCGGAAGAGGTAGGGCGCGAAATCCACCAGCATGTCGCGGAACTCGACGCCGCCGCCCGGCGCGACGTAGGGAAAGACTTCGCGGCGGATGGGGATGCGCTCCTGCACGATCCAGCATCCAGTCGTCGCCGTCACTGCCCGCTGGATCACGGCATCCCACGCCCGCTCATCGGTCTCCCACCCGAGCGTCACCCCGGTGCCGCCGTATTCATCGCTCGGCTTGAGCACCAGATTCGCGCGCTCGCGCCGGATAAACGCCAACAACTCAATCGGCTCGCCATAGTGCATCGTCCGCACGCCGGCCACCACGCGCGTCCAGGGAATGTGCTTGCTGATGAGCGCCTGTTCTTCCGCCGAAAAAAGAGCGGCGTTTTGTTCATCGGTGAGCACGGCGAAAAACGCCTTCACGTGCGGAATCTTGCAGCGAAACGTATTGGCCACGCAGACCGCGTTTGCCGTGTAGGCACGCACGAGAGCGTCGCACTCCGCGGGCCGCGCCACGATGTCGTTGATCAGCACGCGCCGGTAGACGAGGTCGATCTTTTTGCCATGCGCTGTCAACGTCCTGCCGTCGAACACGAGGTCGCGCGGGTCGGCAACCTCCGTGGGGACGCCCAACTTCTCGAATCGCGATTTCAGGATCTGAAACTCGCTCCAGGTCGGCACCTCGCGCCAGTCCACAATCGCCATCTGCGGCCGTCTGGTCGTTCCGCCCCAGTCCAGGTAGCTCGCCACCAGGGCGTCCAGCAGCTTTGCGCTCAGCGGGTAACTGTGCGCGGCGTAGCGTTCTTCGAAGCGCTTCATGAGCGGCAATTCGCGGAAGACCTCCGCGAGCGTCTCCGCGTAGCCCGCCCCGGCCGGCGATTCGCCGTTGTACTCCGCGAATTTCAGCGAGCCGGGCAGAAGAAAGGCATCCAGACGCGAAGCCGCGCACGCCCGCGCAGTGCCGGCGGTGATGCGCGCGAGACGCTCTTCTTCCGGCCGCAGGTGAAGCTGTGCAAAAAGCTCCGGATGCTGGAGCGCCGCGGCGGCCACCCTCTCGCCCATTGCGGCAACGGACTCCGCGACGAAGCGCACGCGCTGTTCGTCTTCTTCGGAAAGAAAAAACGGCCGCGGGAAAGGGCAGTGGACGCGGCCGCCAAAGGTGAGTTTTGCCGCCCGCAGGCTTGCGAAAAAATTCTCCGAAAAGTCCGGTTCCTTCTCGATCGCCTGGCACAGCAGATCATGCCACACTTGCGCCGGTCCGGCTGCCATCGCCGAGGGAGTCGCCGCGCCCGTCATTTCGCCTTCGTCCCCGATGGGCCGGCCGCGGCAGTCTTGGGCGCTCCCGTGAACCCTGCCGGCGCGCCGATCCCAAGCATCTCTTCCCAGCGCGGCCAGGTGTTGGCCACGTTTCCGTGCAGGGCGCGGTCGATCACCAGCCGCGACATCCGGTCTACCACGTGATCGAAGTAGACTTGCGTGATGCGGTCGCGCTCGAAATCCGGAGCGGGGTTCAGGAAGTCGATGGCGTAGGGGATTCCGTCCTTGACCGCGAACTCGATCGTGTTCATCTCGTATCCCAGCGCCAGACTGATCGTCTGCGCGTCCCGCACCACCCGCGCGCCGAGTTCCGTGGAGAGATAATTCTGTTCCACGACGTAGCGCCGCTCCTTGGGGTCGTAATGCACCGCGAGAATATCCGTCTTGCCGAACGTAAAGCATCGCACGTACTTCTCAAAATCGATGAACTCCTGCAGCGTCATGCAATACGGACAAGTCTGGTCGTATGCCGCGAGCAGCTCCTCGCGGTTGTGGACTTTATAGACCTGCTTCCATCCGCCGCCCGAAAACGGTTTCAGGATCGCCGGCCGCCCGACGTAGTCGAGCAGGGCGTCCCACTCGATCGGATATTCGAGATTGTGCAGCGACGCGGAATTGATATCCACATCGCCGGGATAGCCCTTTTGCGGAAGCAGCACGGTCTTCGGAACCGCCACGCCGAGCTTCGATGCCACCGAATAGTTGAAGTACTTGTCGTCCGCCGTCCACCAGAACGGATTGTTGATGACGTAGGTTCCCTGCAGCACCGCATGCTTCAGGTAGCCGCGGTAGTATTCCACCTCGTGGGAGATGCGGTCCACGATGACGCGATAGCGCGCCGGCTCGCCCATGCGCGTCCCGCCCAGCTTCACGAATTCCGCGCTGACGCCGTTTTTCTTTCCCAGGGTGTTCACGCGCTCCAGAAAGGCCGGCGGAAAGCTGACCTCGCGGCCGCAGAGCAGTCCGACTTTCATCATCGTTAATCTCCCAAGGAGTTAGGGGGGATGGCGCCTTCCTCAATTCACGGAAGTTGCGCTCGCCGCGCGTTGCGGCGTGACGACCCCGGCGCGCGTTTCCGCCACAATCTGCTTCACCACGGCTTTGAGGTCATTCGTTTCTCGGTACACGCGCAATTGCCGCTCGGCGCTTGTGCCGTCGCGGAGAATCGTGTGAATGTATTCCACGGCACTGCGGCTGCCGAGATCGTCCACGACGTCGTCCACGAACTCCAGCAACTCCAGGGCCAGCTCCCGCATCGGCACCTCGGCCTGTTTTCCAAAATCAATCAGCTTCCCTTCCAGGCCCCATCTTGCCGCGCGCCACTTGTTTTCTTCGATCAGCGTCCGCCGGTAGAGCCGGAATCCCATGTTTCGCTGGTACAGCCGGTGCAGTTTCACCACGATCGCCTGGGTCAGCGCTGCAATGGCCACCGCTTCTTCCACCCGCGTGGCCACGTCGCAGATGCGGAATTCCAGAGTCCCAAACGTGGGGTGCGGCCGCACGTCCCACCAGATCTTTTTCGCGCTATCCATGCAGTTCAGCTTGATCAGCAGGCTGATGTACTCTTCGTACGCGCTCCAAGAATCGAACTCGTCCGGCACCCCCGTCCGCGGAAACCTCCGAAACACCGTCGTCCGGAATGACTTCAGGCCCGTGTTGCGGCCCATCCAGAAGGGCGAGCTGGTCGAGAGCGCCAGCAGGTGCGGCAGAAAATAGCGCGCCTGGTTCATCAGGTCGATGGTAGTCTGCCGGTCCGGCATCGCCACGTGCACGTGCATCCCGAAGATCAGCAGGGACCGCGCGAGCTGCTGCAGCTCTTCCACGATGTTCTTGTACCGCTCACCCGGCGAGATGACCTGGTCGATCCAGCTCGAAAAGGGATGCGTGCCCGCTGCCGCCACTTGCAATCCCACGCGCTCCGCCGCGGCCACCAGCTCTCCGCGCGTCCTGCGCATTTCGATCCGCAGCTCGGCCACGTTTTCGCAGATTTTCGTGCCCATTTCCACGATGGATTGGTGCAGCTCCTGCTTCACCTGCTCGCCGATGTCCGGCGAAGCCGCCGCGACGAGCTCGCTCACGTGCGAGCGCAGCTCTCCCGTTGCCGGGTCAATAATCTGGAACTCTTCTTCGACTCCGATGGTAAAACGGTGAGCCATGGACCGGCCCTCCGAGAAAATTCTGTGAGGGACTTCGCGGCCCATATCATACGCTGCTCGCGCTGAATTTACACGTTTCGCAAACGCTTGGTATTGTCCTAATTTGGGCAATGCCGAGTAGAATCATCGTCACATGGACGCACCTCCTGCTAAGACATTTGACCACGGCAAAGAAGAAGTCACGAAGCTGTGCCGGTACTTCGCTACCAACCGCCAAGCGTTTCTTGCACCCGGCGTCAAGGAAGCCCACGTCCGCCAATCGCTAATCGACCCCCTCTTTGAAGCCCTAGGCTGGGACGTCGGTAACAAGGCAATGACTGCGCCTCAGTACCGTGAGGTTATTCCCGAAGACAGTCTGGACGTAGAAGGGCATCAGAAGGCGCCGGATTACACCTTTCGCGTCGGCTCCCTGCCGAAGTTTTACGCTGAGGCCAAAAAGTGCGGCGTGAACATTAGCGGGGACCCGGCTCCCGCGTACCAGCTTCGCCGGTATGGATGGAGCGCCAAACTCGCGCTGTCCATTCTCACCGACTTTGAGGAACTCGGCGTCTACGATTGCACGAGGCCGCCCCGCCCGAGCGAGAAGGCGAGCCACGCCCGAATTCACTATTTTCGCTTCGACGAATACCCCGACCGTTGGCGCGAGCTGTGGGACGTGTTTTCGCGCGAAGCCGTATGGTCGGGGGCTTTTGACCAATATGCCGCGTCCAAACGGAAGCGCGGCACGTCCGAAGTCGATGTGGAGTTCTTGAAGGAAATGGAGAGTTGGCGGCTCGCGCTGGCCGGGAACATCGCCCTTCGGAACAAGAACCTGTCTTTAGATGACCTAAATGCGGCCGTGCAACTGACGATTGACCGCGTGGTGTTCCTTCGCATGGCGGAAGACCGGGGGCTGGAGCCTTACGAGCAACTTCTAAAGCTGTGCGAACGGCCCGACATTTACCCTCGATTCATGCACGACCTATCCCGACGGGCCGACCAGAAATACAACTCCGGGCTGTTTCATTTCCAGAAGGAAAGCGGCGTATCCGAGGAGCCTGACCGGATCACACCGAAACTGGCGGTGGAGGACAAGGTCTTCAAGCCGATCCTCCAAAGCCTCTACTTCGCTTACGGCTCGCCGTATCAGTTCGGCGTTATGCCCGTTGAAATCCTTGGAACCGTTTACGAGCGGTTCCTGGGCAAGGTGATTCGGCTCACGGCCGGGCATCAGGCCAAGATTGAGGACAAGCCCGATGTACGCAAAGCCGGAGGCGTCTACTACACCCCGGCCTACATCGTTGAGTACATCGTTAATCAAACTGTCGCCAAGCAGATTGACGGGCGCAGTCCAGCACAACTAGCTGGCGGCGAAAACAAACCGCCTTTCCGCATTCTCGATATGGCTTGCGGTAGCGGCTCGTTTTTGTTGGGCGCGTACCATCGCCTTCTGGACTACTGCTTGAATTGGTACACGGAACACAAGCCGGAAAACTTCAAGAAGGCCGTTTACAAGGACACTCGCAACAGTCACTGGCGGCTGACCATCGAGGAAAAGAAACGAATCCTCACGACGCATATATTCGGCGTGGACATTGATCCCCAGGCCGTTGAAGTGACCAAGCTCTCTCTCCTGTTAAAGGTGCTGGAAGGCGAGACCGACCAGAGCTTTGCATTTAGCCAGCTTGCCTTTGGCGACCGTGCCCTGCCCAATCTGGCGGAAAACATCAAGTGCGGTAATTCTCTGATCGGCCCGGATTATTTCACTGGCGAGTTGTTTTCCGATCCAGAGGGAATGAAACGGGTCAACCCCTTCGACTGGAAACAGCGTTTCCCCCACGCGATGAAGGTCGGAGGCTTTGACTCTGTCATTGGAAATCCGCCGTATCGGATGCTGCAACCTCACAACACGAGTCGAGAGATGCTTGTCTACTTGCGTTCCCATTACCTCGCTGCTGAGTTCAAGATCGATTTCTTTCACTTGTTTCTGCAACGAGCCATTGATCTGCTAAAGGGCGGCGGGTACGCAAGCTATATTCTCCCGACACCAATCCTAAACAATGTGTACGCAGAGAATCTGCGTCGCTGGATTATGGATCAGTGCTGTCTAGAGCAAATAGCTATCGCGCGAGGGCGCGTGTTTGCCGACGCGGACGTTCATACTTGCGTTTTGGTGCTTCGTCGAGAGACCTCTGCAACGGAGCGCGCGAATCAGAAAGTCCAAACAACAAGCAACCTCAGCGAGCATTTTGCAGCTAAGCCCTCTTTCGTTTCTCGCACCCGGCAGGCCACGTTCGCAGACCTGTCCGGTTGCGTCTGGAATATCTTGGTTAACGAACAAAGCGTGCGGTTGCTCTCTCGGCTATCGACGGACTTTGTCCCGCTTGAAAAGGTGGCCACGATTAACCGCGGCCTAATCACGGGCAATAGGGAAAAGTATTTCGACGATGAGAAGAAGACAGATCATCATGTTCGGATTATTGCGGGTAGCGACGTGCACCGCTATCACACGGATCGCCCATCGGAGTACGTGTTATTCAAGCGTCCGAAGAGATCTGGCGGATGTTGGGATGAAGAGGTACACTTCGCGCCCCATAAGATCGTCGTCCGTCAGATATGCGTAGAACCGACCGCAAGCATCCTTCGAAAGCCGCTGGCCGTGACGGGCAATATTTTTACTGTTCGAGGTGATAGTCTCGAGACTGAACTGTACTTGCTCGGAATCCTCAACTCTCGGCTGACGGGCTTCTTTTGGCGGGCGATGTTTGCAGATTTTAAGACCTCTTTTCCGCAGGTGACAGTCTTCAGTCTCGCCCAAGTGCCCATCCATGTTATTGACCTATCGAATCTTACTGAGAACGAAAAGCGCGACCACATAGTGGCGCTTGTGAAATCGATGTTGGTTTTATACGACCAACTTGCCGCCGCGAGGTCTAACGCGCAGAAGGGCGTTCTCCAGCGCCAGATTGACGCGACGGACGCGGAGATCGACCGACTGGTGTATGAACTGTACGGTTTGACCGGTGAGGAAATCGCACTGGTTGAAGGCCGAGAGAATCCGCGATCTGACGGCCGATAGTCAGCGCCGCGAACGGACGAAGGGCCATACTCCCAAGTCTTGAATATTGCAACGGAGCACAGCAGATGGTAGTGACTCATTTTGAGCGCGACGCAAGCCCTTCGTAGCGCACAAACTGATCGGATGTTTCTTCGCTGTCAGCTGCGCCAATGGTTGTGAAGGCTTATGGCGGAAGAAGAATTTTCAGCTCATGAAGTTGTGCGGCGTAGTTTGCGCGGAACCGGGCAAAAGGATGGGACATCGTCGTGGGGACCTTGGCCCAAGTCTTTACATCCCATCCGGCTTCGATGAGGTCTGACGCCGCGAATACAAATTCCAGGGTCTCTGTGAAGAACGACACGGTGTTGAAATTCCTGTTGTAGTCGAAGCGAGGCTCGCCGCCATGGACATAGTAATTCCGGCAATTCACCGCCTCATCTGTAACCGTTAGAAGTTCTGGGAATCGCTCGCCTACCGCGTCAACGATCCGGTGAGCCCTGTGACGGACTTTCTGCTTGAGACTGGCTTTCCCAATGCGGCCTAACGCGCCTAAAACGCTGTCGCGCTCAGGACTCGACGGTAAAGGAAGAAATGTGTTGCGGCCGGCTTCTTTTGCAGCTTTCAGTTCATCCGACAGCTGTACATCCGGCGGCACGGCAGAGCTTGGAAGAATGTCAAACATGTTCGCGGAGCCGATCAGCCGGTCGAGGCCGTAATGGTTTTGTTCGGCAAAGGAATTGAAAAACCTCAGCCGGGCGTCGCACCAAGCGTGGTGTCGGTCCAGCCAATTCGCCATAACGCGCGAAAACTCTTCTGGTTGCCTAACGGCGTCCGTCAGCACGTCGGAAGGATGCGGTTTTTCGCCTTCATGGGATGGCTCGCGGTTCGGTGGCATGCTCCAATAAACTTGGAGAAAGACTGGCCTTTGTTGATCGGATTCAGTCCGAAGACTTAGTGTTAGGAGGTTTTGCGGGCGTCCAACCAACATTCCGAAATACTTGAGTAGCGTGGACGTGTGGAGGATGGACTCGTCAAAAATGACTGATTCTTTGAAAGTGATGGTCACGAAGATAGTGTTCTTCAGTCGCACGCCATTGGGACCACCCAGACTGTGGGTGGGATTGTGCGAGGCAGAAACCCTTCCTAGCACCGTGTCGATGGCAAATATTTCTCTTTTGCCGGTGAAGTAAAGGATTTCGGGGTCGGGCCCAATCGTGATCTTGCGTTGAAGAGCATTGGCGTTAGCGATCTCCTCTATAAACGGGCGCGCATCAATCAGGAAGCCGAACGCGTCGAAGTCATAGAACAGCGTGCTTGCGTCGTCAACAGCAAAATCGACTTCGACAATCGTCTTCTGGTCTGGGGCAAGGTGGTTGTCACCATATACGACAAAATGGGGAAAGACGGTAGAAAAGTGGTAGCTCTCCTCTCCTCGGTTACCGGATCCCAGCCCGCACGTCGGAATGCAATGAATCAACGAGATCTTTGTCAGGTCGTGCAGGACGCCTTTGATGTACTGGTCGGGGATGGATAGCGTGCTAAAGAAATCCTTGTCGTGGAGATAAAGTGAAGTCTTCGCCCCGGAGAGCGTGAGTTCACCGTATACGTCTTTGCCAGGTGGGACGGTGAATTTCCCGGCCCACTTTGAGTTTTCAACCTTGTCCATGGTGACGTGTTTTCCGGTTTCCCTTGTCCATCAGCGCTCACTCCACCGTCCTTCATATATTATAGTTCGGCAGCCCGCAGCGCCAAAGTGAGGCACTACCCAGCAGATGCTGTAATTCAGCGACGACCAATTCAAATTAGGACAGCACCACGTACTTCCGGAAGTTACGATTCACATTCGGTTGACACAGGCTGGATCGCTCCGTAGACTCCCGCCCTAGCACAACTTCACAGAAAGATATTCGGAACTTCTGCAAGCTTCGGAGGCTCCTGATGGCCGGAATTTTTCGCGCGTCACGTTACGCAGTGTTCATGTGCCTGGCGCTTGCCTTGTTCCCGGTGCTTTCCGGATTCGCGCCCGCCCAAGAAAAGCAGGATGGCGCTCAAAAAGAGCCTTCGAAGGCCGCTTCCGTGGAGGTCACGCCCGCGCAAGCGGTTGCTGCCATCGGCGAAAAGGTCCAGTTCAAGGCCGTCGCGAAAGACGCTGCGGGAAATACTCTGCCCGATGCCGTCAAGAACTGGTTCGCGGCTCCCTTCGACACCGCCGGCGTGGACAAGAACGGCCTCGTCACCGTATTTCAACCGGGAGAGGTCGTGGTTGGGGCGCTGATCGGCGACAAAGTCGGCCACGCGCGGATCACGGTCGGCAAACCGCCCATCCAAAGCATCGACCTCCCGGCGCCGGCCGCCTCACTGGTCACCGGTTCGAGTCATCGCCTCACCGCGATTCCACGAAATGCCAATGGCGATCCCCGGAGCGACATCGCACTCTCCTGGAATTCAGATAATCCTTCTGTCGCGGCTATTGACGCAGCGGGCCTTGTTCGCGCCAGGAAGCCCGGCCGCGCGAAGATTCGCGTCTCCGGCGGCAACGTCACTTCCGAAACTTCCATCACCGTTGTTGCGAATACGGCCGCGAGTCTCTCACTCGATCCGTCCACCGCGAATGCCCGCACCGGCGATGTCGTTCATTTCCATGCACAGGCGAAGGACGCTCATGGCGCCGCGGTGAAGGCGGAAATCGCCTGGTCCGTGCAGGGCAGCGGCGCGCAAATCTGGCCCGATGGAGGATTCGTCGCGGAGAAGCCCGGCACCTACACCATCGAAGCCTCACTGGGCGCGCGCACTGCCGTGGCCAGCGTGGTCGTCACTCCTCGCAACGTCGAGCGCAAAATCGAAGTCGTTGGCCGGGCCATGCCAAAAGATGTGCAATTCGCCGAGGAGTGGATCTGGGGCGACTACGTGTATTTCTCCACCATTTCTGACAAGGTTCTCGTCTACGACGTTTCGAATCCTGCCGAGCCCAAACTCGCCGACACCCTCAAGGTGGATGCCCGCACCATCAACGACGTCAGCGTCACCGCCGACGGCAAGATCGGCGTGCTTACCCGCGAAGGCGCTTCGAACCGTAAGAACGGCATCGTCTTCCTGGACGCGTCCGACCCGCTCCATCCCAAGGCCATTTCCGACTACACCGCCACGGTCACGGGCGGTGTCCACAGCGCCTTCATCAACTCGCACTACGTCTATCTCACCGACGACGCCACCGGCTCGCTCCGCGTCATTGATTTTGCCGACGTCAAGCAGCCCAAAGAAGTCGCCCGCTGGCAGGTGGAGGCCCCTCTCGCCAAGCAGATCGAAACGCCGATGGGCGTGCAGACCGCGGGGCGCTACCTCCACGACGACCAAGTTCTCGACGGCCTCGCCTATCTCGCCTACTGGCGCGACGGCCTGGTGATTCTCGACGTCGGCAAAGGCATCAGGGGCGGCAGCCCGGAGCATCCGCAGTTCGTCAGCCAGCTTCGCTGGAATTACAACGAGCTCTATGGCCCCGGCTGGCTTGCCGGCGCCCATGCCGTCTATCGCTATAAGAACTACGTGTTCATCGGTGACGAAGTCTTTCCCGCGCAGTTCGACCTCGGCTCGAAGGCGCGCATCCCGGTCCGCGGCATCGGTCACGTCGTGGACGTTACCGACATCGAGCATCCGCGCGAAGTCGCCACCTACAGCGTCCCCGAAGCGGGCGCGCACAATATCTGGGTCTTCGACGACAAGATGTACATGGGCTATTACAACGGCGGCGGCCGCGTCGTGGATGTCTCCGGCGAGCTTCGCGGTGAGCTCTATAACCAGGGCCGAGAAATCGCGAAGCTATACACGGGAGACCCGGAAGGTTTCCGGGCCAACCTGCCTTTCGTCTGGGGCGGCTATCCCCACAAGGGTCTCATCTATTTCAACGACGTTCACTCCGGATTGTGGATTGTAAAGCTCGGCGAGGTAAAGGAATTCACCACCACGACCGAGACGCCGCATTGAATCGAACCGGAGCCGCTATGCGAAACCTGCTCGCTTCTATCCTTTTCCTCGCGGCCACATCCTTGTCCGCGCAGGAGCCCGGCGTTCCTCCCGCTTTTGCATACGATCAGAAAGCGCCGAGCGACATCCGGGAAACCGGCGTCGAGCATCGCGGCGATGTCGGGGGAAACCCTCGTCCTGGCCAGGCCACCCAGGGAGCAAGTTGTAGTGCCCAGATTCTTTCACTTTTAACGAGCAGCTCGTGAGACTCAAATGAGCCGAAAATCCAAAATCGTTCTGATCAGTCTTGGGACGGTTGTTCTACTGCTTCTATTTTTCGTTCATGGCTGCGATCACATCGTCGAGGAAACGTTATCCTTTCCCCCGCCACTGGAAAACGTAACCGTGCACACCTTTGCGAGCCTTGAATGGGTCACAAGTCCGAGTCAAAGGATAGGCATTCATCTTAAACAGCAGTCCGATATCAAACAGTTGGTCGACCTTCGAATCTTTGGGGATTTCCAGCCGGAGATGACAGACGAAGCGGTCACCGCGCAATTCGGCCAACCCGTACAAACACGGACTGATGATTTTGGTGGCACCTGGTCCAGATATTCGACTCGGCTAGGTTATGTGGAGATCGGATTTGATCGGCGAACATCGCTATCGGACGACGATGACAACAAAGGTCGCGTGCTAGGTCGACGTTCTCTGCGGGCTTATACCGAAAAGTCGCCCAGCGAAGTCTTCCGCTCTCCACTTCTTGATCTACTTCGTCACGCGGAGAAAATGACTCCTCGGGCTGAAGAGCGAGAGGTTGACTTTTTCAATTCAGAGCATCGCCTCATTTTGGACATCTCGGTCAAGAAGGGAAGAATCGAACACATGGAGCTTTTTAGGCACGTAGAAAGATAGTACGAGTCCTGATGTACGATGCAAACCTTCAAGTACGAGCCCTTCGGTCGCTGCATCTACAAGTCATCGTCTGCCGGGACAAGCATCTTCGCCTACGACGGCGACAATGACCTGCCCCTTGTTTCCGCGCACGGGATCATATGACACTCGGACCGTTGATCGGTCCCCGGGCCAGGTCAGCCGATCGCCGCGGAGACGGAATAAATCGGAGGCAGATTCTCCGCCAGGATGCGCCAGGCGTCACCCGCGTCTCGCGAATAGAACACCGTTCCCGTGGACGTCCCGAAGTAAATTCCCGCCGGGTCGCGGTCATCGGAAGTCATCGCTTCGCGGAGCACCAGCACATAGGCGTTGGACTGCGGCAGGCCCTTGCTCAGAAGTTTCCAGGTTCGTCCGCCATTCCGGCTGCGCGCCACGCGGAGTTTCCCACCGGGTACGAAGCGGTGCTCCGCGGAGGTGATGGGAATCGTGAAAAGGGTTTGCTTCTCCGCGGCCGGCACGGCCAGCGCAAAACCAAAGCGGCTTGGCAAGCCTCTCGAAATATCGGCCCACTTCTGATCCGTAAAGGCCGCGCGATACACGCCGCAGTGATTCTGCTGGTAGAGCGCCGCGCGCTCCCTCGGATGCGCCAGCAGCTTGTGAACGCAGTGGCCGACTTCGGGAAATTTGACTGGGGCAAAGTCTGCGCGGACTCCCCCGTTGAAAGGCGCCCAGGTCTTGCCGCCATCTGTCGTCCGGAAAGCGCCCGCGGCCGAGATTCCGACAATCAGGCGCCCTTGGCCAAGGCATTGGATGGAGTGCACCATCATGCCCCCGGCCCCCTCGGTCCATTTCTCGCGCGTAGCGTGCTGGCTCAGCCCGGCCACCATTTCCCAATTCGCACCGTGATCTCCGCTGCGAAAGAGCACCCCCGGATCCGCGCCCAGATAGACGGCTCCCGGCTCGTCCTCTGCGCCGGGCGCAATGTGCCAGATGCGCTTCAGCGTGGCCCCTGGAATTCCCTTTACCTCGAGCCCCTTTTCAGAAAGTTTCCACGTCTTCCCGCCGTCCACGCTGGCTTGCAGATGCGGTCCGAACCACGCCGTCCCTGCCGCCGCGTAAAGCCGCCGCGGTTCGCGCCGGTCCTGCATCACGTGATGCACCTCCTGGCCGGCGAGGAAGGGGCCGCCCGCAGCCCACTTTTTTCTGTCCTTCGAGGAAAACACGAACGCACCCTTGCGAGTGCCAATCCATATTCGTATCGCGGAGTTACGCTTCATCCTATCCTCCTCACAAGGCGTATCGCGCGGCCCGGCTTGTCGTTCGCAGCCGAGCTGCAAAATCCGCGCCCCCGAACTCAGGGGAGAGATTCAGTCTTCCAGAAATCAATCCCCGCGGCTTGCGGGGGCGTATCCACCGTCGCGGCAGTTTTCCGGGCGGCCAGGTCGATGATTTCGATGGTGCCGGGTTCCGCGCCGATGCCTTCCACGGTCACAAAGGCGTAGCGGCTATCCGGCGACACAACGACGCCGTGAACCACCTTGCGATGCGTCGCGAGCCGCGCGAGCTCCGTCCCGCTGGCCACATCGAAGATTGAAACCGAAGCGCCCCGCTTGTTTGTCGCGATCAAGAGCTTGCCGTCCGGTGAGATTCCCAGATTGTACACGCCCAGCCCCGCGGGAATCCGCCGGGCTACCGACCATTTCTCCGCATCGATTTCCACGATATCGCTGGATTTGTTGCAGGCCACGTACACCCACTTTCCATCCACCGACGGCTGCGCCCAAGTCGGGGCGCACGAGCTGTCATCCGGTTTGGGTGGCACATCTCCGTGGTCCATGGTGTGTCCCGGCTGCGCGGATGGCTGCGGTGGCAAACCCCCATACCCCCGCTCTTTCCCCGCTGTCAGACGGAAACTCCGCGCCACCTTCAGGTTCTGCGCATCGATCTCAACCAGGAGGTCGTCCATCATGCACGCGGAATACTGGCGGGTTCCATCCCGGGTGACGCGCGAACCGTGCGGCATCACGCACGTCGGGATACGCGCCACCTCCATCATCACGCTGGTGTCCACCACAGAAACGCTGCTGGCCACCGCGTCGCCATGCAGATTGAAGTTCACCACGAACAGAAAATTTCCATCCGGCGAAACATCCTCCGTCGCGGGAAACAAACCGAGCTGCACCTGGCCCGCCGCGCGGTCGTCCTCCGCAGCGTATTTTACCGCCGAGCCGTATGGCCGGCCGTGCCCAATCGAAACATAAAAAGTTTTGCGGTCCGGTGAAAACACGATCCCGTGCGGCCCGCTGATGTCGCTCTGCAGAAGCCGCGTCTCCGTGGTCTTTTCGATGCGCGCGCCGTCCGGGCCGAATCGTACCGTCACGATCCGGTCCGACGATTCACACACGGCTTTGACGAAATAGTTCTTCTGGGTCCCGGCGGATGTCTGCGTGCGCGCGGGCCCGCACGCCAGCACGCCGGTGAAGAAAGCGGCAAGAAAGACCGCTCTCCCGTAGGAGAAGGGGGATGTACCCATGAGAGGGAGATTCTACCCGTTCGGCGGGGCGCCCATCGCGCGTCGCTGCTGGAAGCATTCCCGGCAGAAGACCGGGCGTCCCTGCGTCGGACGGAACGGCACGGTGGTCTCCTTGCCGCACTGCGAACAGTTCGTCTTGGTTTCTGCGCGGGCCGGAGCGGGGCCTCCGGAGTGTTCCGCGCGTTTGCCTTTGCACGCTTTGCAGCGTTTGGGCTCGTTCTTGAAGCCTTTGTCGGCGAAAAACATCTGTTCGCCGGCCGTAAATACAAACTCGGCGCCGCAATCCGCACACTTCAAAACCTTATCGTGGTATTCCATGCGCTGCTCCCTCTCCCCCGGTCCCCTCAGGGAACAGGCAGACTTCGCGCACGATTCCAGTTCACGAGGGAGAGCCGATAGACCGGGAGTGCCGGGCGCGGATCCCTTGGTCCTGCGGGCGCGAAGCTGCTACGGAAACTCAACGATCTCTGCCTGATGGGGCCTAAATCGCGAGAGCGCAGCGCCGAGGCGCGGCTGAACAGGTTTTTTAGTCCTGTTCGCGCCGCTGCTTCTTGCGCAGTCGCTTCCGCGAAAGCGCTTCCTTGGCCCGGCGCTTTTCGCCGGGCTTCATATAGAAGCTGTGCTTCTTGATTTCCTTGATGATGTCTTCCTGCTGCACTTTGCGCTTGAAACGACGCAGTGCGTTTTCCAGGGATTCAGTCTCCTGGATGATGACTTCGGCCACTTGCATTCACCCCCAATTCGCGCCGGATTGGAATCTATTGGACTCGCGTATGCCGGCCTGGTCGGCGGCACCGCATCCGGCCATTATCGCATGGGGTAGCTGGCATCTTCTAATCAATCGAGGCAGGCGAAGTCAAGCAATCTTTCCTCCCGAGGGGGTGTCTCCGCCTCTACCCCCTGGTTGGGCTTATCTCCGCGGTTAACCTCGCGTCCGAGCCAGAATCGGCGCTTGCAAACCTCCGCATCCTCCCGCCGTGTTCCGCATCAAGAGTTCTCGCTGCTCCCCGGTGCTGGTAGAATGAGCCGCTTCCGAAACCGCGCGTCCCCGAGGGTCGCCCATGACCGATATGCGCGATGCGATTGGCGTTCTCCTGGCCGGTGGCCAGGGTGAGCGGCTCTGGCCGCTCACGCGCGACCGCGCCAAGCCCGCCGTCCCGTTCGGCGGCGTCTACCGCATCGTAGACGTCACCCTCTCGAACTGCCTCAACAGCGACCTCCGCCGCGTGTTCGTCCTCACGCAGTACAAGGCCCTCAGCCTGAACCGCCACATCCGCCGCGGCTGGTCCTCGCTCGCTGGTCTGGGTGACTATTTCGAAGTCCTCACCCCGCAAATGCGCGTTTCACAGCACTGGTATCAGGGCACCGCCGACGCCGTCTACCAGAACATCTATTCCATCGGCAGCGAGCGCTCCCGGTACGTCTTCATCCTCTCCGGCGATCACATCTACAAAATGAACTACCGCAAGATGCTCGACCAGCATGTCGAGTCCGGCGCCGATGTGACCGTCGCCACCGTCGAGATCCCGCTCGAAGAAGCCGCCGGCCGCTTCGGCGTCATTGCCACCGACGAACACTGGCGCGCCACCGGCTTCGAGGAAAAGCCCGCCCTGCCCAAGCCCGCGCGCCACGGCTGTGAGAAATGCAACGGCTCGATGGGCGTTTACATTTTCAATACGCAGCTCCTCATCCCGATTCTTCTCGCCGACGCGGAAGATCCCAAGTCCAGCCACGATTTCGGCAAGGACATCCTCCCGCGCATCATCCACAAGCACCGCGTGTTCGCCTACAACTTCGAGGACGAGAACCGCCAGGGCGGGCAATACTGGCGCGACGTCGGCACGATTGACGCCTACTACGAAGCCAACATGGACCTTGTCTCCGTCTCGCCGGTCTTCAACCTCTACGACAAGGAGTGGCCGGTGCGCACCTGGCAGCAACAGTATCCGCCCGCCAAATTCGTCTTTGCCGATCCGGACCGCATGGGCGCCGCGCTCGATTCCATCGTCGCCGGCGGCTCCATCATTTCCGGCGGCCGTGTCGTCCACTCCGTCCTCGGCTACGACGTGCGCATCAACAGCTACTCCGAGATTTCGCACTCCATCATCTACAACCATGTTTCCATCGGGCGTCACGCGCGCATCCGCAAAGCCATCATTGACCGCCACGTCAGCCTGCCCGAGCACACCGAAATCGGCTACGACGCCGAAGCCGACCGCCGCCGCTTCCACGTGACCGAGTCCGGGATCGTCGTCGTCGTCCGCCAGGAATCTCTCATCGAAGAGCCCGAAACGGCCTGAGCAGCGCAGGCGGAACTTATCCCAAGCCTCGCCGAAGGGGGCCGTGTTCTCTGGCTCGTTACTAGCCACTCGCCACTGGTCTGCTAGAATCCTCGTTCCGTCATTTCTCAGGAGACCACCCATGTCCACCCGCATCGCGCGCGTCCACGCCCGCCAGATCCTCGACTCCCGCGGCAACCCCACTGTCGAAGCGGAAGTCGCGCTCGACGGCGGAGCCAGCGGCCGCGCGGCCGTGCCCTCCGGCGCGTCCACCGGCGAACACGAAGCGCTCGAACTGCGCGACGCCGACAAGTCGCGCTACCTCGGGAAAGGCGTCCTCAAAGCCGTGGCCAACGCCAACACCGAGATCGCCCGGGCCGTTGCGGGCGCCGACGCCGCGGATCAACGCGCCCTCGACCAGAAAATGATCGCGCTCGACGGCACGCCCACGAAAAGCCGCCTCGGCGCAAATGCGATTCTCGCCGTATCCATGGCCGCCGCGCGCGCCGCCGCTGCCGCGCTCGGCCAGCCGCTCTACCGATATCTCTCGCGCTACTCCACGGACAGCTCTGCCAATCTTCTTCCCGTGCCCATGATGAACATCCTCAATGGCGGCGCTCACGCCGATAATTCCGTGGACTTTCAGGAATTCATGGTCATGCCCATCGGCGCGCCGAGTTTCTCCGAAGCCCTGCGCTGGGGCGTGGAAGTTTTCCACGCGCTCAAGGCCGCGCTGAAGAAACACGGCTACTCCACCGCCGTCGGCGACGAAGGCGGCTTCGCGCCCAATTGCAAGTCCAACGAAGAAGCCATCCAGATCGTGCTGGAAGCCATCGCCGCCGCCGGCTACAAGCCCGGCGAGCAGATTTCCATCGCGCTCGATCCCGCCTCGAGCGAGTTCTACGATGAACCCAGCGGCAAGTATGTTTTCAAGAAGTCGGACAAGTCGGCCCACTCGTCCGCCGAACTGGCGGCCTATTGGACCGCTTGGGTCTTGAAATATCCCATCGTCTCCATCGAAGACGGCATGGCCGAAGACGACTGGGCCGGATGGCGCCTGCTTACGCAGAAACTTTCTCCCACTGTCATTCCGAGCGAAGCGAAGAATCTCTCCTCGGCTGCGCACCAGGCAAAACGCATCCAGCTCGTCGGCGACGACATTTTCGTCACCAACACCGCTCGCCTTTCCCGTGGGATCAATGAGGGCATCGCCAATGCCATCCTCATCAAGCTGAATCAGATCGGCAGCGTCACCGAAACGATTGACGCCATCGAGTTGGCACGCAAGGCCGGGTACAATTCCGTCATTTCACACCGCTCCGGCGAGACCGAGGACACCTTCATCGCCGACCTCGCCGTGGCCACGGCCGCCGGTCAGATCAAGACCGGCTCCGCTTCCCGCACCGACCGCATCGCCAAGTACAATCAACTCCTCCGCATCGAAGAGCAGCTCGGCCCCTCCGCTCGCTTCTCTGGTCGCGGCATTTTCTCTTCGTAGGGGCGCGGCTGCCGTGCCCCTACGGCTTCCCGACCTCGCTGTTGCCACTGCCGGGTGCCCGCCCATTGATCTATGGAGGGTGGTGAAGCAGAAATTAGCTTCTCTTGGAAGTTCCGGATTTCTTTCGCCGTGAAGTCGCTTCATCTTTCTTCGCCGGAGCTACGTCGCGGTGGCTTCCTTCCACGAGCGCGGCGACTTCTTCCCAATGGAGCGGAGCGGCGTGTACCCGTAGCGTCACCCAACCTTGCTTGCCAATGTAGGGCGTGCGGAAAAATCGCGGGTCCTTCAGAAACACATCCTGCAGGAGCGTGCCGACCTTCACGCAGATTCCCAGCTCGCCCTTGTATTCCTCGAGCACGGCAAATGTTTTTTTCTGCACTTGGAAAGTGGGGTGGCCAAACGTCACCGTCTCCGTCGCCCCCGGAAGCCGCAGGCACGCCTTCCGCAGTTTTTTTAAGATCGCTTGTTCTGTGATCACGCGCGAATGATAGCAATTTCCTGCCGGTGTTCCCACTTTGGGTAAGTGAGCCGGGCGCAAGCCGTCCCGGACCGTTGACAGCTCCACTTGGCTATTCGATTTGCCCCCAGCTATGATGGTGACACGAGAACGGCTCTTACAAGGGCAACCAATCGACGGGTCAGCTCATTAGATCTGAGCGACCCACAGGCAGGGCGATAAGGAGCGACTCAATGAATTGGAAAAGCAAACTCATACTTGCATCTCTCGTGGCTGGACTGGCTGCCATTTCGGCCATCCAGGCGCAGGAAAAGAAAATCAAGAGGGAAGATCTGCCACCCGCTGTCGAGAAGACCGTCGCGGAGCAAAGCAAGGGAGCAACCATCAAGGGTTTTGCCCGGGAAGTTGAAAAAGGGAAGACGTACTACGAAGTGGAACTCACGGTCAACGGGCACGGGAAAGACATCAGCATGGATGAGAAGGGCAACATCGTTGAAGTCGAGGAGGAAGTCTCTCTGGATGCCTTGCCTTCCGCCGTGAAAGAGGGTCTCCAGAAAGCCGCCGGAGGCGGGAAAATCGGCAAAGTGGAATCGCTGACAAAAAAAGGAACGCTCGTCGCGTACGAAGCCGTCGTGAGAACGGGCACCAAGCGCTCCGAGATTCAAGTCGGCCCGGACGGAAAGAAATTGACCCACCCGGAATAGAACAGCCGGGTTCCACTCTTTCCTCGGTCGAGCGGGGGCCGAGTGCCTCATCTTTCCCTCCGGAAATGGTGGGAAATGGTGGGAAATTGCACTTACGATGCCCCCGGCCCGAAATATCGGTAGTGCCCCGTGAGCTTCCACCGGAACAGCACGCCCTCGACCCTCGGGCCTTTTCCGACTTTGCTCGTACGAGCAGATATTCAATGTAACCGCAGGGCCGGCCGTTGCACCTAACTCGCATGTTCGACTTCAACGGGCAAAGGAGAAGAGCAGATTATGGCTGGTAATTCAGCTTACGGTTTGAAACAACCTCCACAACTCTCGAAACCCTGGAACATCGTGCTCTGGATTCTCCAGGTTCTGGTGGCTGGATTGTTCCTCATGACTGGCAGCTTGGCCCTCGCGGGCGCAGCGCCCGTGGTCGAGTCGTTCGGCAAGATCGGGCTCGGCCAGTGGTTCCGCTACTTCACCGGCGGCGTGGAAGCCCTGTCTGCCGTATTGCTGCTCATTCCGAGAGTAACCGCGATCGGCGCAGCACTACTGGCTTGCACTATGGTCGGAGCGATAATTACGCACATCTTCCTCATCGGGGGCAATCCCGCTGCTGCGATTCTGCTGCTTTTGATTACGGTGCTGATCGCTTGGAAGCGTCGCCCGCTACTCCCCATCTGAATCGGCGTACGCCGCATTGGCCGCGCGAGCGCGGCGATCCTGTACCTGCGTAGGTGCCGCGCCCTTCAATTTTTTGAGCGTGGGAAATTGCGTTTATCATGACCTCCGGCCCGAAAGAGCAGTAGTGGCTAGTAATCTTGTTGTGGATGCGGTTTTCGCGGCTTACTGCGGGCCGGCTGGCGCGCGCTGGAGGCCGTCGAGGACCGCGAGCACCTTTTCCGGCCGCGCGCAAACGCGGTAATCTTCGGTCAGGTTTACCCAGCGAACCGTTCCGGTGGAATCAATCAGGAACTCCGCCGGCCGGGCGATATCGCTTCCCTCCGGCCCGCCTTTTGTATGAACGATGTCGTACTGCTTGATGACTTCGCGCTTTGCATCGGTGAGAAAAGTGTAGGTAAATCCCTGCTTCTGGGCATGCTTCTGGGTAATGTCCGCAGGATCCACGCTGATGGCAACGATCTTTACGCCGCGACTTTCAAACTGCTTCAACTGCTCCTGGAAACCCCGTAACTCGGAGTTGCAGAACGGTCACCAGTAGCCCCGGTAGAAAATGAGGAGCACCCACTGGTCCTTTGTGGACCCGCTCGCGCCGCTTGCCGCGTGTCCCCAGAGCCGGGACAGCATCACCCTATTCCCATTTGTGTCCGGCAGTGTGAAATCCGGGGCCTTCTGCCCAACCTGCGGCGTCCCCTGGGCGGGAGGTTTCAGCTTTGTGAAAGAAAAATTCAGGAACAGAAAAAGGCTGAGCATCGCCACGCTCAGCAACCCCAGAATCGGCCCGGCTGCTTTCCCGCGGTATTCTTGCGGCCTCCGGTATGCGCGCCGGAGTCCCGCGCCCAGCAGAGCCAGCGCGGCCGCGAACAGCAGCAGGTTCATCCACGGAAAGTCTCGCGTCACGGGAAACCGGATAAAGAAGGGATAGCTGGCGAACCCCGCCAGCGCGAGCAGAAATCCGGTGTAGAGCAGAAAATTCCAGCGTCGTTTCACCCGTGTCCCTCCCCGCCCAATCCGATGCGGCACCTCATCATAATCCCATTCGAGACTTCTCGTTCGTCGCGCCGGGCGGATCCTTCCAAATCATTGGCCTTGATCCCCTTTAGATTCTGCACGTGCAAAAATCCAAGGGGGTACCCCCTGCCAGGAGTTCCTTGCACCCCCGGGTTTCCTCTGTTTCCAAACCTCGCTCCCTTCAGGCAGAATACCCGCGCCAATCGAGGGGGCCACATGAAACGCTTCGCACTGCTTGTTCTCGGACTTATTCTTGGTGTGACTCTCGCGCCCGTTTTCTCTCCCATCGGAGCCGACGAACAACCGCTCGCCGGCTATTCCGCCGAATCCTCACGCCAGGAGCGCCGGTGGGAGGAAAAATTCCGCGCCATCCCCAGCCCGGAGAATCTCCGCGCCAGCATGCAGCGCCTCTCCGCGCGCCCGCACCATATCGGTTCCCCCTACGGCAAAGAAAATGCCGAATGGATTGCCGCCAAGTTCAAGGAATTTGGCTGGGACGCGCACATTGAACAGTTCGACGTGCTTTTCCCCACGCCGAAGGAGCGCCTCGTCGAGCTCGTGGATGGTGGCCCGCGCTTCACCGCGAAATTGCAGGAGCCCGCCGTCGCCGTGGACCCCACCTCGAATCAACAAGCCGAGCAGCTTCCCACCTACAACGCCTACTCCATCGACGGCGACGTGACCGCGCCGCTCGTCTATGTCAACTACGGCGTCCCCGAAGATTACGAGCAACTCGAGCGCTTGGGCATCTCCGTGAAAGGCGCCATCGTCATCGCTCGCTACTACCATTCCTGGCGCGGCATCAAGCCCAAAGTCGCCGCCGAGCACGGCGCCATCGGCTGCCTCATTTACTCCGAACCGTTCGAGGACGGCTACTACCGGGGCGAAACATTTCCCGTGGGGCCCTTCCGCCCCAAGGACGGCGTGCAGCGCGGCAGCGTCGCGGACATGCCCCTCTATCCCGGCGACCCGCTCACACCCGGAATCGGCGCCACGAAGAACGCCAAGCGCCTCGACGTGAAAGACGCCCCCACGCTGACGAAGATTCCCGTACTGCCCATCTCTTACGCCGACGCGCAGCCGCTGCTCGCTTCACTCACCGGAGCCATCGCTCCCGATTCCTGGCGCGGCGCGCTTCCCATCACCTACCGCATCGGGCCCGGCCCGGGCAAAGTGCACCTGAAGGTGAAATTCAACTGGGACATCAAACCCGCCTACGACGTCATTGCGAAGATTCCCGGTTCGACCAATCCCGACGAATGGATCGTCCGCGGCAATCATCACGATGGCTGGGTCAACGGCGCGGAAGATCCCACCTCCGGCATGGTTGCCGAGCTCGAAGAAGCGCGAGCAATCGGCGAACTCCTGAAATCGGGCTGGAAGCCCAAGCGCACCATCGTCTACTGTGCGTGGGACGGAGAGGAGCCCGGCCTGCTCGGCTCGACGGAGTGGGCCGAGGAACACGCCGAGGAGCTGCAAAAACATGCGGTCGTCTACATCAATTCCGATTCCAATTCGCGCGGTTATTTCGGAGTGTCCGGTTCGCACACTCTCGAAAAGCTGATCAACGACGTTGCCCGCGACGTCCAGGATCCCGAGACGAAGCTCTCCGTTTGGAAGCGCCATCAGCTTCGGGCCCTGTCCCAGGCTCGCACCGCGGAACAGCGCCAGGAAATTCGCCAGCGCACGGATCTTCGCATCCCCGCGCTGGGCTCCGGCTCCGATTACACCGCGTTTCTCCAGCATGATGGCATCGCCTCGCTCAATATCGGTTTCGGCGGAGAAGACGAGGGCGGGATCTACCATTCCATCTACGACGACTTCTACTGGTACACGCATTTCAGCGACTCGGATTTCGTCTATGGCCGCGCGCTGGCTCAGGCCGGCGGAACCGCCGTTCTGCGTCTCGCCGACGCCGATCTTCTCCCCTTCGAGTTTACGAATTTCGCCGACACCCTGCAGATGTACGTCCGCGAGCTGAAGCAATTGTCGCAGCAGACGCAGGAAGAAATCCGCGAGCGCAACCGGCAAATCGAAGAGGGTGTTTTCACCGCGACGGCCGATCCCAGGAAGCCCACGAAGCCGCCCGCGGCTGAAGCGGTTGCGCCGCATTTGAACTTTGCGCCGCTCGAAAATGCCGCCGACGCCATCTCGCGCAGCGCCGCGGAGTATCACAAAGCACTTGCTCGTGCGAATGAGAATGGCGGCGCCGCGCTGGCCTCCGCATCCATCGCCGAGGTCAATGGCATGCTCCGGGAAAGCGAGAGGAAGTTTACGACGCAGGAGGGCCTGCCGAACCGTTCGTGGTTCAAGCACCAGCTCTATGCCCCCGGCTATTACACAGGCTACGCGGTGAAGACCATACCCGCCGTCCGCGAAGCCATCGAGGCCAAGCAATGGAAGCTGGCCGAACAGAGCATCGGTGTTGTCGCGCGCGTGCTCGAAGCCGAGGCCGCGCTCATCTCCTCCGCCGCTTCTAAACTTTCCGGCGCCGCACACTGAGGAATGTGCAGGCGCTGCGGCGTCATCCTTTAGGGAGGCTGGACCCATTCGCTCCTACAATCTCGCGCTGATCGGCTTTGGAAATGTAGGCAAAGAATTCGTCCGACTGCTCGCGGCGAAGGAACAAACGCTCCGCCGCGACTACGGCATCGAGTGGAGGCTGACGGGCGTGGCTTCGCGGCGCGTCGGCTGGGTCGCAGACGCCAACGGCCTCGATCCCGCCGCGCTGCTCAACCGCGCGTGGCCGGAGCCTCCCGCAGGCCGTGCGTCGAGCGACGTCCGCGAGTGGCTCAAGCAGGCGCGAGCAGATGTCCTCCTGGAGGCTACCTCTCTCGACCGCCGCACCGGCCAGCCCGCCATCGATCATCTGAAGGCCGCGCTCGAGTCCGGGGCGCATGCCATCAGCGCCAACAAAGGTCCGGTCGTCCACGCCTATGCCGAGCTGCGCGACCTGGCGCAAGCCAAAGGCAGAAAGTTCTTATTTGAGTCCACCGTGATGGACGGCACGCCGATTTTCTCGATGTTTCAGCACTCGCTTCCCGCTGTCGAGCTCCGCGGCTTTCGCGGCATCCTGAACTCCACCACAAACGTTGTTCTCACCGAGATGGAGAAGGGGCTTACGCTGGAGGAAGCGGTGAGGGAAGCGCAACGCATCGGCGTGGCCGAAACCGACCCATCGGACGATTTGGATGGGTGGGATCCGGCTGTGAAAGTTGCGGCGCTGGTGATCGTCTTGATGGGAGAGCCCTTGCGGCTCGATCAAGTGGAACGCCAGGGAATCCGCACAGTCTCACCGGAACAGGTGCGCGCCGCCCGCGCCGCGGGGATGCGCTATAAATTAGTCTGCCGCGCCGAACGCGCGGCGGGCGGAGTGCGAGCGAGCGTACGCCCGGAGCAATTGCCGATGAGCGATCCCCTGGCACTGCTCGAAGGCACCACATCCGCTCTCCGCTTCGACATGGACGTCTTCGGCCTCTCGATGATTGAGCACAAGCCGGGCGTCATCACCACCGCCTATGGCCTGCTCGCGGATTTCATTCGGGCGGTGCGGCCGTGACCCGCCTTTTGCGTTAGCGCTTGTAGTTTGCGGTGTAGAGAGGAAGCGGGATCGCCGGGTCGCATTTTTCTTCGCGAATAGGCGTATCCGATGCAAGGTGCAGGGGGATCACCCCGGCCCAGATGGGGAGTGCGTAATCCGGTTCGTCATCCAGGGGCGGGCCGGTGCGCACTTTTGCGGAAACTTCGGTAAGAGGCAGCCGCAGGATGCTGGTGGCGCGCAGCTCCTGCTCATTCGGCTGGCGCGCATCGTTCCACCGACCCGGCAGAATTTTCTCCGTGTACGCGCGCAGCGCCAGGAGCTTTTCGGCCGGCTCTTCGACGGGCGACGCAGTGCCGAGGGCAACAACGGAACGGTAATTCATGGAGTGGTTGAAGACCGACCGGGCGAGCACGAGGCCGTCGAGGAGCGTGACCGTGACACATACCGGAGCGCCCCCGCCCAAATGGCGCAGCATCCGGCTGGCTGCAGAGCCGTGGAAATAGAGCGCGTCACCCACGCGAGCATACATCGTCGGAATCACGTAGGGCTGGCCGCCGGCGACAAAGCCGGCATGACAGACGAATCCTTCATCGAGAATGCGGTAGATGGCTTCGCGATCGTAGACACCGCGGTGCGGCTCGCGGACCACGCGGGTCCGCTCCGTCGGCAAAAAGGATTCGGGCACAGAGCACCTCGTTCCGGAAACACGGCGCGGAATTGATAGCCGGCGCCGCTACGGCATGAGTGAGGACGAACAAAATCATGCTACCACGCGGACCGCGGCACGTCGCGGGTGGCATCGCCAAGCCCGGCAGTGTGTGAGAAACTACCGCCCTCGGAGAAGAAGATGAGCACACCGGCAATTCGTGGAACGCGCGGCGAAGCAACGGCCACGCCGCTGGATCTGGCCTGGGTCCGCGCACAATTTCCGTCGCTGCAGCTCAGCGTCAATGGGCATCCCGCGGCATTTCTCGATGGTCCGGCGGGGACGCAAGTCCCAAAACAAGTGATGGACGCAATTCAGGATTATTTGCTGCGCTCGAACGCGAACACGTGTGGAGCGTTTGTGACAAGCCGCCGCACGGACGCGATGATTGCGTCGGCGCGCGCGGCCATGGCGGATCTTCTACATTGCAATGCAGAGGAGATCAGCTTCGGGCCAAACATGACGACAATTACATTTGCGTTCGCGCGCGCGCTGGGCCGGGAATTGCATCCGGGCGACGAGATCGTGGTGACGACGCTGGACCACGACGCAAACGTTGCCCCGTGGCGCGCGCTCGAAGAACTCGGCGCCGTGATTCGCCAGGTGGACATTCGCGCGGAAGATTGCACGCTCGACATGGAGGACCTGAAGCGCAAGATCACCGCGAAGACGAAGCTCGTGGCTGTGGGGTACGCGTCGAATGCGGTGGGGACGATCAATCCGGTGGCGGACATCGTAAAGCTCGCGCACGCCGCGGGTGCGCTAGCCTTCATCGACGCGGTGCACTACGCGCCGCACGGTGCGATGGATGTGCGCGCGCTCGACTGCGATTTTCTGGCGTGCTCGCCGTACAAGTTTTTCGGTCCGCACATGGGCGCGCTGTACGGCAAGCGCGAACACATGACGCGGCTGCGGCCGTACAAGGTGCGGCCGGCACCGGATGCGGTTCCCGACCGCTGGGAAACCGGCACGCAGGCGCACGAAGGCCTCGCGGGTGTCGCTGCGACGGTGGATTACATCGCCGAGCTGGGCCGCCGCTGTGATCCCGCCGCGACCGATCGCCGGGCCGCGCTCCTTGCCGCGTATCGCGCCATCCGTCAGAACGAATTGACGCTTGCCGCTCGGCTCATCGAAGGCTTGCTAGCGATCCCCGGCTTGCGCTTCTACGGCATTAGCGACCCGGGGCGATTCTCCGAGCGCGTGGGCACCGTCTCCGTACGAATAGAAGGCCACACGCCGCTGGAGGTAGCCACGTTCCTCGGCGAGCGCGGGATTTTCACCTGGGACGGGAATTACTACGCGTTGAACCTGACGGAACGGCTGGGCGTGGAAGCGAGCGGCGGGCTGCTGCGCATCGGGTTGGTGCACTACAACACGGCGGAAGAAGTGGAGGGGCTGCTGGCGGCGCTGCGCGAATTTGCGGCGCGTTGACACGTCATGCGCAAGCGGCCAAAACCAATTGTTCTCACCGTCCTGGATGGATGGGGCTATCGCGCCGATACCAACGGAAACGCCATCGCCCTTGCGCGGAAACCCGCCTACGACGAGCTGATCCTTAAATTTCCGAACACCCTGATTCACACGTCGGGACCATTTGTCGGATTGCCCGAAGGGCAGATGGGGAACAGCGAAGTGGGCCACATGAACATGGGCGCGGGCCGCATCGTGCACATGGACATCACACGAATCGACCAGCTCATCTCGACAAAACTATTTTTCAAAACACAATTGTTTGTCCAGGCGATGGAGCGCGGACGGAAGCGGCAATTGCACTTCATCGGCCTTCTGAGCGACGGCGGAGTGCATTCCCACATCAGCCATCTTTTCGCGCTGCTCGAAATGGCGAAGCAGAACCGGGTCGAGCGCGTTTTCATCCATTGCTTCCTGGACGGGCGCGACACGCCACCGAACAGCGGCCGCGATTATGTGCGGCAGCTTCAACAGAAGATGAGCGAACTCGGATGCGGCGCAATTGCGACGATTGTGGGGCGTTACTACGGAATGGACCGCGACAAGCGCTGGGAACGTATCGAGCAGGCCTACCGCGCGATGGTGCACGGCGAGGCGGAGACGCGTTCCGATGATCCGGTGGCGGCGATTCAGTGGAGTTACGAGCAAGGCGTGACCGACGAATTCGTGAAGCCGATTGCGATCACGCGCGGCGGCGGGGCATCTTCGACTGGGGCGCACCCCGTTGGGCTGATCCACGATGACGATGCCGTGATTTTCTATAACTTCCGCGCGGATCGCGCGCGGCAGATGACGAAGGCGCTCGCGGAGCCCGGATTCGACGGGTTCGTGGATGCGAAGCGGCCGAAGAATCTTTTCTTCGTGGCCATGACACAGTACGAGAAGACCTGGCCGTGGCTGCAGTTCGTGATCGGCTCGGAAAAACTGGAGCACATCCTAGCGCACGTTTTCACGGAACTGAATTTCAAGAACCTGCGCTGCGCGGAGACGGAGAAGTACGCGCATGTGACCTATTTTTTTAACGGCGGCGTGGAGAAGCCCTACAACGGTGAGGAAAGAATTCTCGTGCCGTCGCCGAAGGTGGCAACCTACGACCTGATGCCGGAGATGTCCGCAGCGGGAATCACCGACACGGTGGTGAAGGCAATCGAGAAGGGCGAGTTCGACGCGATCGTCATGAATTACGCGAACGCGGACATGGTGGGCCATTCGGGAAAGCTGGCAGCGGCGATCAAAGCGGTTGAGGCGGTGGACGCAGGGCTGGCGCGAATTTATCAGACGCTGAAGCCGCGCGGCGGAGCGTGGATCATCACCGCGGACCATGGCAACGCCGAGACGATGATCGATCCCGCGACCGGCGGGCCGCACACTTACCATACGACGAATCCCGTGCCGTTCATCCTGGTGAATGAGGACGAGAAGCTGCGGCTGCGCGCGGGCGGGGCGTTGCGGGACATCGCGCCGACGCTGTTGGGACTGCTGGGAGAACGGCGGCCGGTGGAGATGACAGGACAGGATTTGCGCAATCCGTAATGAACCGGACGAAGCCAGCCGAAACGAAGCTCGTCATCTGCGTGTGGCATCCGTTCACGGAATGGAGGCCGAAGCCGATGCTGGCGGAGGCGATCCGGCGGCAGTGGCCGGAGATGCGTGTGGTGCACCTGCCGGACTACGACGGCCTGCCAAAGGAGTTGCCGGACACGGACATTTTTGTGGGTTACTCGCTGCGGCCGCAACAATTGAAGGACGCGAAGAAGTTGAAGTGGATTCACTCGACGGCAGCGGGCGTGGCGCAGTTGATGTATCCGGAATTGCGCGAGTACGGAATCCTGGTGACCAACTCGAGTGGAATTTTCTCCGCGCCCATGGCGGAGCACGCGCTGGGGCTGATCCTGGCGCTGGCGCGGAATTTACCGGATTCGGTGCGTTATCAGGACCGCAGCTACTGGTCGCAGCAGGAGCTGTGGGACAAGCCGCAACATCTCACCGAACTGAATGGACAATTGCTGCTGATCGTGGGGATGGGCTCGATCGGGCGGGAGCTGGCGCGGCGAGCGAAAGCGCTGGAGATGCGTGTGTGGGGCGTGACGCGATCGGGCAAGGGAGACACGTCGTTTGCGGAACGGATCGTGGCGGCATCGCAACTCGATGAGGTCTTGCCCGCGGCAGACTATGTGGTGATCGCTGCGCCGGAGACGCCTGAAACGGAGCATTTGATTGGAGCGAGGCAACTGGCGCGGATGAAGCGTTCAGCGCGGCTGATCAATGTCGCGCGAGGCTCGTTGCTGGATGAAACGGCATTGGTTCGAGCCCTGGAATCAGGAGCGCTGGCGGGCGCGGCGCTGGACGTGACCGCGACCGAGCCATTGCCGCCGGATTCGCCGTTGTGGAAAGCGCCGAATCTTTTCCTCACGCCGCACACGAGTGCCATGAGCGACAGGCTGTGGGAGCGGGAAACCGCGCTTCTGGTGGAGCTGCTGGAGCGGTGGTTTGAGGGGCGGGAGATGCTCAACCAGGTGAATCTGGAGCGGGGGTATTAGGCCCTTTCCGGAACGTCGAGCGAAATGGCTCCAGTGGAGAGCCCGCAGTCCGGCTTCGCTCGAGCTCAGGATGACAAAGAGAAGAGGAAGCCGAACACTAGCAACGGTGGAAGGGATCAGTTGCCGGAGTTGTCCTTGGGCGCGTTATAGCCCTGGCGGGCGTAAACGACGATCTTCTGTTTCTTTTGCTTCTGGTCGAGGACGGTCAGCGGGCCGCCATCGGGTGCCACGAGTTCGACTTTGATCTTGCGGAATTTTCCGTCGCGGGTGCGGTTTATCGGTGTGTAGGCGAGGCTGTACTGATTGCGAAGAAACGACACCACTTCCTGGTAGATTCCGGGAATCTCGCCGTCAAACTGCGGAAACCAGGCGTGGCCGCCGGTCATGTCGGCGAAAGAACGAAGCTGATTTTCGCCCTGATAGTAGGTGAGCCTTACGACGCTGGGGAGTGCGCCGCGGGCATCGTAGTAGTCAATGATATTTTTGCCGACACCCACGGCGAAGATTGTCACATCGGTCTGATGAAGTTCTTTCAGTGTCTGATCCAGAGTGTGTTTAGAAAAGGTATCAACACCTGTGGCGAGAACGAGTATTGATTTCTTGCCCCTCACGTCCTTGAGCTTATCGAGTGTGTCCAGGAGGGCATCAAAAACATTCGACTCGCTGAAGCCCGGAAAATAGAGGTGAAAGATGGCGTCGCGGACTTCCTCTTTGTTCTGGGTGAAATCGACTTCGAGTTTCGATTTTAAGTCGAAGGTGACAAGAGCGACCCAGTCTTTCTGGTTCAGATTCCGGAAGAAAGGCTCGGCCCAATACTTCGCTTGCGCGGCAAAAACGTTGTAACCCAGCCGGCTAAATTCCATGAGGATGACGATGGTGATGGGAGAATCGCTGGGCGAGAAATTCGTGATGGTCTGGGG